>NZ_JBQKUK010000017.1:0-108279 GCF_054968585.1 Marinobacter sp. G5_S1_61_S3
GAAAAAATACCCCCACCCCCCCTATCGACGTGCAGCTCAGGAATATCCAGGACCTTTCCAGTCGCTTTGTCTCTCTTCGCGAACACTCCGTGGTCAGCTCGGCGCGGGGTGGTATCTGGATTTTTCGCCAGAAAAAGATGTCTGAGCAAAGCGAGTTCTTTTTCAAGAAAAATACAGATGCCACCCCGCAAGCCCGCCCCCAAAACCATCAGGCTACGAAAGAGAAAGCAACTCCCAAAGCGTCAGGCAGTCTGAACCCGAACCCCGGAAACCTGACCAAGGGCAACCTCCGCCACTGTATGCAACTTCTCCAATTGCGACTGGAGCATGGCAATCGGCCGGGTTCCCTCCAGGGTCAGGGTGATATCGAGATGCTCCCCGGCGGATTCCACCGCCATTGTTGCAATCCGGAAACCGCGAATACGGACCACCTGGCAAAGACGCTCCAGGGCGGCCGCTTCCTGCGACATGCGGCAGCTGATTTTATAGCTCGGTGTTGAGGACTGGCTTTGCGGTTTCATGCAACGTGTTCCTTTTTGTTGGTGCGTCGGGTTTCGTCGATCATTTCGCGGTTGCTGGCGCCGGGTTTGACGATGGGCCAGACGTTCTCCTCACGGCTGATGGCTACGTGCAAAAGCATCGGGCCGTTGTAGGCCAGGATGGTCTCAATGCCACGACGGATCTGGTCAGTGCGGCTGATGTGCAACGCCGGGATGTCGAAGGCGCGGGCCATGGCGACGAAGTCCGGGTTGTCGTCCAGGTTGATCTGGCTTTCACGATTGCCGTAGAACAGTTCCTGTTGCTGGCGCACCATGCCCAGGCACTGGTTGTCCATGACGATCAGTTTTACCGGCAGGTTATAGCGGCGGATAGTGGCCAGTTCCTGGGCGTTCATCATGAACGAGCCATCGCCCGTCACGTTGATCACCGTACTATTGCGGTCGGAAAACTGGGCACCGATGGCAGCGGGCAGGCCAAAGCCCATGGTGCCCAGGCCGCCACTGGTGAGGTGGTGGCGAGGGTGGTCAAAGTCGTAGTGCTGGGCTACCCACATCTGGTGCTGGCCGACGTCACAGGCGATAACGGTATCATCCGGGGCAATTCGGGAGAGCTGGCGAACAAAGGCCGGGCCGGTGATCGGCGCCAAGGGTTCTTCGTTGTCGGCGGCATGGAAGCCGCCGGTGGTGTACCAGGTTCGGCACTGTTTCTGCCAGTCGCCAATGTCCAGCGGCTTGTCCTGTAAGGCGTTGGTCAGTGTTTCGAGAATGTCATTCAGGTCCCCCCGAATAGCCAGCTCGGTCGGGCGCAGTTTGTTGATCTCGGCGGCGTCGGCGTCAATGTGAATCATCTTTGCATTGGGGGCGAAGCCATCCAGGCTGCCGGTGGCGCGGTCATCCAGGCGGGCACCGATAACCAGCAACAGATCGCATTCATCCACGGCTTTATTGGCCGCCCGGGAGCCGTGCATGCCCAGCATGCCCAGGTTGTAAGGGTTGTGTTTTCCCGGGTTGCCGATACCTTTGAGCGTTACCACCGCTGGCAGAGCGGCGGATTCAGCAAACGTGCGAAAGCGATCTTCAGCGTGTGCCAGGCTGATGCCACCACCGCTGTAGAGTATGGGTTTGCGGGCCGCCCGCAGCATCGTGAGCGCTTCGGCCAGGTCTGGGAAGCTGATCTCCCGTGGCTCGGACCGGGGGAAGGGAGCATCGCTGACATCAGCCAGCAGCAGGTCCTTGGGTATATCAATCCACACCGGCCCCGGCCGCCCATTTTGAGCGAGTTCCATCGCCTCTTCCATGATCGCGGGCAGGCTGTCTGCGTCGTCAACCAGATAGCTGTGTTTAACGATGCCCAGCGTCATGCCCAATACGTCGGTTTCCTGGAAGGCGTCGGTACCGATCAATCCCGAGGGCACCTGGCCGGTGATGACCAGCATGGGGATGGAGTCCCGGTGAGCGTTGGCAACGCCGGTGATCAGGTTGGTGGCGCCGGGGCCTGAGGTGGCAATACATACGCCGAGCTTACCGCTTGCGCGGGCGTAGCCGTCGGCGGCCAGGGCGCAGGCCTGCTCGTGGCGGCACAGCACGTGTTCCACACCGACATCGTCCACCAGCGCATCGTATAGCGGCATGATGCAGCCGCCCGGATACCCGAAAACCGTGCTGATGCTGTGGCGGTGGAACGCGTCAAGAATGTGCTGTGCGCCGTTCATGGTTGTTATTCCTTTTTCCTGATGCAAAAAAAAGCCCCCGGGACCTTTCGGTGCCGGGGGCTTTCGTGTGTTTGTCGAGTCTGTTTCTATCTCACCCGCTTGTCCACGCAGAAGCCCCCGGACGGTACCACGACCACCAGGACTAGCTTCACAAGGACAACCACTGCGTTGAGATTCATAAAATCAGTATCTGCTCTGAATCTGAGAGAAGTTTATGTGTAGAATCTACCCCACGAAAACAACCGGATGCAACCGTTTTCTGACAGTTTCTAAAACGACTGCCTGGACTGTAAACCGACATCACCCGAATTTAACTGCGAGCGATCAATGACCAAAGCAAAACTGGGATCTATCGGATTGTCCTTTCTGGTACTGGCTTTATTGGTGGTATGGATGGCAACCGGTGACGTCAAGGAAGCGCGGGACGAGGCACCAGAGGACACACCTGAGGAGTCGGTCAGCGCGCCCTCCGTTCAGGTGGATGTGTTGCGTACAAGGCTTTACGAGCCCGGGTTAATGCTGCAGGGGCAGTTGGAGCCCTGGCGAACCGTGTCAGTTGGCGCTCGGGTAGCCGGCACGGTAGAAGAGCTGATGGTGGAGCAGGGTGACCAGGTTGAGGCGGGGGATGTCCTGCTTCGACTCTCCGAGGATGGGCGACGTACCTCGGTAGAACAATGGCAGTCCCGCATTCGCAAATTGGAAGCCGATTTATCGGCTGCCCAGAAGCTCCGATCCCGGAATCTCACCTCCGAATCCGAAGTGTTGACCCTGCAAAGTGATCTGTCTGCGGCAAGAGCTGAGCTCACTCAGGCACGTCTTGCTGTTGACAACCTGGAGCCACGAGCGCCTTTTGATGGAACGGTGAATCGACGGGATGTCGACCTTGGTGATCTGGTCCAGGTCGGGTCACCACTGTTGGAGCTGGTACGCGTTGATCGGCTGAAAGCGACGGGGCAAATCCCGCAGCAGTCAGTGAGCGCCGTCGAAGAAGGGCAGGCCGTAACCATTCGCACGTTGGATGGCGACAGCCTGGAAGGTGTGGTGAATTTCGTGGCCAGTGCCGCAGACCCGGACACCCGTAGTTTCCCGGTGGAGGTGTCCATAGATAACCCGGAACGTAAGCGGGTTGCCGGCGGTAGTGCCACGCTGCGCATTGCGCTGCCGGAAGTGGAGGCGATGTTCATTTCGCCGGCCTATCTCAGTCTTGGGGATGATGGCCGGCCCGGTGTTCGCTATGTGGGCGACAATAACGAAGTGGTGTTTACCACGGTCAAACTCCTGAACGTCACCACGGATGGCGCCTGGGTCACTGGCCTGCCGGATGAAATCCGGTTGATTACCCGGGGCGCGGGTTTTGTATCCATCGGGCAGCAGGTACGCCCGGTTGATCGTGATTCGGACCGGGGCTAACCGATATGCGAACCTTGATTTTCGCCGCTCTCGACCGCAGCCGGACCACACTGCTGACACTGGCTTTCCTGATCCTGGGTGGTGTTGCGGCTTTTCAGACCATCCCCAAAGAAGCGAACCCGGACATCACCATTCCCATGATCTATGTGTCAATGACACTGGAGGGAATCAGCCCGGAAGACGGTGAGCGCTTGCTTATCCGGCCCATGGAGCAGGAACTGCGTTCCCTCGAGGGCGTCAAGGAAATGCGTGGTACGGCTTCCGAGGGTCACGCCTCGGTGATGCTGGAATTCGACGCCGGGTTTGACCCGGACATCGCGCTTCAGGATGTGAGGGAAAAGGTTGATACCGCCCGCAGCAAGCTGCCTCAGGAAGCTGACGAACCAAGAGTCAATGAAATTAACGTGGCGCTGTTTCCGGTCATGTCGGTTGGCCTCTCCGGGCCTCTTTCCGAACGCGAGCTGGTCACTATTGCCCGGCGTTTGCAGGATGCCATCGAAGGCATTCCGGAAGTGCTGGAAGTGGACATTGGTGGTGACAGGGAAGACCTCTTGGAGATCGTTGTCGATCCCCAGGTGCTTGAAAGCTATGGCGTCGACTTTGATCAGTTGGCGACGTTGGTCACTCGCAACAATCAATTGGTTGCTGCCGGAAGCCTGGATACCGGTGCAGGTCGCATGACCATGAAGGTTCCGGGCGTTATTGAATCCGTGGAAGATGTTATGGCCATGCCGGTCAAGGTAGGCGGCGACACCGTCGTGACCTTTGGCGACGTGGCTATGCTTCAGCGAACCTTCAAAGACCCGCGAGGGTTCGCCAGGATCAACGGTGAGCCGGCGCTGGTGCTGGAAATCTCCAAGAGGACCGGTTCCAACATCATCGAAACCGTGGAAAAGGTGAAGGCGCTGATTGAACGTGCCGGGCCGCAACTGCCCGACGAGCTCGAGGTTCGCTACATCATGGACCAGTCTGGCGAGGTCCGGGACATCCTTAGTGATCTGCTCAACAATGTGCTGACGGCCATCGTGCTGGTGATCGTCCTGATCATTGCCGCCATGGGTCCCCGTTCCGCCCTTTTGGTGGGGCTCACCATTCCCGGTGCGTTCCTGACCGGTATCCTGGTGATCTGGGGAATGGGTTTTACTCTTAATATTGTGGTTCTGTTCAGCCTCATACTGGTGGCTGGCATGCTGGTGGATGGGGCCATCGTGGTGTCGGAGCTTGCCGACAGGAACCTCTCCGAGGGCCAGAACGTAAAGTCTGCATGGGGCGAGGCGGCCAGCCGCATGGCCTGGCCCATCATCGCGTCAACCGCCACCACGCTGGCGGTATTCATCCCGCTGTTGTTCTGGCCGGGCGTGGTCGGCGAGTTCATGAGCTTTTTGCCCACCACCGTCATCATCTGTCTGACCGCCTCGTTGGCCATGGCTCTCGTATTTTTGCCGGTCCTTGGCAGCATCAGCGGCGGAAAACGCCGTCCCCAGTCTGCGATCAGTGGTCGGATGACGGACGTCTACCGTGGCGTTCTCGGGCGACTATTGGCAAAGCCCGGTTTTACACTTCTTGGCGTGCTTGGCGTCGTTGTGGTCATCTATGCGGCTTATGGCAAGTTCAACCATGGTGTTGAATTTTTCCCGAGCGTGGAGCCGGATTCAGCGCAGGTACATGTCAGGGCCAGAGGGGATCTGTCGGTGCAGGAGCGCGATGCCATCGTTCGGCAGGTCGAGCAGCGTTTACAGGGAATGCCTGAGGTGAAAGCCCTCTATGCCCGCTCAATGGTCAGCCCCGGAAACCAGATGGCGCCGGACGTCATCGGTGTGCTGCAGTTCCAGTTCACGGACTGGTTTGAGCGCCGGCCAGCGACACAGATACTGGAAGATTTCCGTTCACTCACTGCGGACATTCCCGGCATTGAACTGGAGTTTCGCAAGCAAGAGGGTGGTCCTGCGGATGGCAAGCCCATTGAGCTTATGGTCAGCAGTATGGACAGCGACCAACTGGAACGGTATGTCGCTCTTGTCCGGGAACGGATGTCTGGCATCGACGGCTTCGTGGATGTCGAAGACGACCGCAGCCTTCCGGGCATCGAATGGCGCCTGAACGTTGACCGCTCAGCCGCCGCCCGATTTGGTTCAGACGTGCTCAGCGTTGGCAGTGCGGTGCGACTGATTACCAACGGACTGGTGCTCGCCACCTATCGTCCTGAGGACGTGCGCGACGAAGTCGATATCGCCGTGAGAGTGCCTAATAACTGGCGGGAGCTGGATCAGTTCCAGCGCCAGACGATTAACACCAGCCGTGGGCAGGTACCGCTCTCGGAGTTTGTTGAGTTGGCACCTGGTGACAAGATTGGCAGCATTACCCGCGTGGACGGACAGCGCACCATTACGATCAAGTCCGAGATAGAGCCGGGTCGCCGTGCGGACGAACTGCTGATGGAGTTGCAGCAGCAAATGCCTGAAACGCCCGAGGGTGTATCCGTCCGATTTGCCGGCGAGAATGAGGACCAGGAACAAGCCTCGAATTTCCTGGCATCGGCGTTTCTGGTCGCGATTGCCCTGATGCTGTTGATCCTGGTGACCCAGTTCAATTCGCTCTACCAGACCATGCTCATTCTATCGGCCATTGTGCTTTCCACAGCGGGCGTATTGCTTGGCCTGCTGCTCAACGGGCAGTCGTTCGGAATCGTAATGGTGGGCATGGGCATCATTGCCCTTGCGGGCATCGTGGTGAACAACAACATCATTCTGATCGACACCTACAACCAGATGCGAAAAAGCGGTATGGCGGCATTCGAGGCCGCATTGGAGACCGGATGCCTGCGCCTGCGACCGGTATTGCTGACGGCCATCACCACCATACTCGGGCTGATGCCAATGGTGCTCGGGGTAAATGTGGATCTCCTGACCCCGTCTTTGGGCATCGGTGCTCCGTCCACGCAGTGGTGGACTCAGCTATCCAGTGCTATTGCCGGCGGGTTGGCGTTTGCAACGGTGCTCACGCTGTTGCTGACCCCGGCGCTGCTGGTTTTGGGTGACAAGACCGGCCAACGGGTACGTGGGTTTGTAAACCGATAGTGGTGTGGTTTACAAACCGCGTTGGCCGGGTGGAGGGAGATTAGCGTCGAATGCGGCTTGATAAGTCCCGTGCCGCCTTCGCCATGCTTTCAAGCTTTGGAACCATAGTGAGGTTTTCCTCCGCAGCGCGGTTCATCGTTTCGGATATCTCTGCAACTTCGGTCACGTTACGGTTAATTTCCTCGCTGACGCTGGTTTGCTCTTCGGCCGCCGTTGCCACTTGAGTGGTTGCGTCATTCACGCTGCCCATGCGGCGATTGATCTCGCCCAATGTCTGCCTGACCGCCTCCACCGACTGCCCGCTCTCCTGAGTGACAATCTCGCTTGCCTGCATATATTCAGAGGCGTCTCTGGACCCGGTGGCTATGGTGTCGATGATTCGGTCAATCTCCACGGTGGCTTCCTGGGTCTTGGCTGCCAGATTCCTGACTTCGTCTGCGACTACGGCGAACCCTCGGCCCGCCTCTCCAGCGCGGGCGGCCTCAATGGCGGCGTTTAGTGCCAGCAGGTTGGTCTGGTCCGCGATTTCGCGGATGACTTTCATTACGTCGCCAACCTTCTTGCCGTCGGAAGTGAGCTGATTGACGGTTCGTGACGAGGTCTGAATCTGGTCAGCGAGTCGATTCATGCTGTCCACTGCGGCGTGGATCTGCTTGTCAGCTTCGCCCGTCTGGCCGGATGTTTCCTGCACTTGGTTTGCAACTGCCGCGGCGTGTTGTGCGACATCTTGAGCGGTTGCCGACATCTCGTTCATGGCCGTTGCGATCTGGTCAATTCGCTGATGGGCAAGTTCGGATTGGGATGAGACTTTGCCGGCATTGTCCCGGATCATTGAGCCCGTGAGTTCGAGTTCGCGAGCATTTTCTTCCATCAATTCGCCGGTTTCTGAGAGAAAGCCCTGTAGCTTGCGGGCGCTATCAGCCAGTCGACCCAATTCATCCCGACGGATTAGAGTTGCGGGATCAGACAGGTCACCTTCCCCCAGTTTGTGCATTTGGCCAATCAGTGTTTGCGTCGGTCGGACGACGGAACGAACCAGGACAATGACGCAAGCGATCGTTCCCAGAAACACTGCGAGTAGCATCAGGCCACCGACGCGCCAGGTGCTCGTGGTGACGGATTCGTTCAGGGCCGCGGCCTCGGCCACACCCTGTTGACGAATGAGTGCGGAAGCTTCTTCAATCAGCCTTGATGGTTCCCGATCGATGCCGCTGACGGCCCGATCGCCTTCGCCGTGCTGGTAGCCTGATGCCACAAAGTCGGCGAACCCGGTCCGGTAAGCTTCACCCATCTTCTGGTGGGAGCGCTGGAACTGACTCATCAGTGCGCGGGCCTGATCATCTTCCAGCCTTGGGATAAGACTATCCAACTTCTGCTGGATGAGGGCTTCCTGTTCCTGGAACTGGGTCCAGTACTTTTTACGCTGACCGGCATCCGAGCCGCGAATCAATACGTTTTTCCATTCCTGGACCTGGGTCTTGAAATCACTGAGGATGTCCTGCGCCTCCAGTGCCCTGACCATTTGTTGGCTGGCCAGCCGGTGATAGTCGTTCTTAGCCTGGAGGGAGTAGTTGAAGTAGTAGCCGGCAACCAGTATGACGACCAAGTTTGCGGCAATGACAACGCTCAGCACACGATTGAGAATGCTTCGGGAATACCAATTCATAACGTAGGGGGCCTGTTTCTAGCTAGAGCTTTCGATCGCGCGTAGTAAAACACGATCGGTCGGCTCACGCACTACGAAATGGCGGGCGTCAATACAATTACATATGATCAATCAGAAGTAGTGACTGGCCACTAGATGGGAGTGAAATACTGTTCCAGCAGGGCTTCAAAGGGCAGAGGCCTGCTGTATCGATAACCCTGCAGGTAATCACAGCCCCGCTGGAAAAGCCATTGTTCATGGGCTTCGGTTTCGACGCCCTCAGCGACGACTGAGAGCCCAAGCCCTCGCGCCAGGCCAATGATCGAGAGGGTAATGGCGCAGTCGTCCTCGTCGTCTGGCAGTTGGCTGATGAAGGAACGGTCAATCTTGATCCGCGAGAAGGGCAGGCTCTTGAGGCGGGACAGTGAAGAATAGCCGGTTCCAAAGTCGTCTATGGACAGGCTTGCACCGTCGGCCACCAGCTCTTCCAGGATACTGTTCAGTGAGTTGAAATCCCCTTGAATGGAATCCTCGGTTACCTCGAAATGCAACGCGCTGGCCGGCACGCCATATTCATGGCAGGTTTCCCTGATCAGGCTGGGCAGTTCCGGTATCGATACCTGCTCGGCCGCCAGGTTGACGGAAATCTCTGGCAGCGTAATGCCCTGGTTGTGGGCCTGTTGCCAGTGTTCGCACACGCGGCGAAGCACGCACTCCCCCAACGCATACATCAGGCCACCGCTTCTGGCTATCCCCAGAAATTCAATGGGTGACAGCCAACCCCGTTGCGGGTGTTGCCAGCGTACCAGGGCTTCCAGCGACTCCAGTTTCATCCCGGCGGCGCTCATGATGGGTTGATAGAACACCTCCAGGGTGTGGTTGCTGATGGCTGCCCGCAACTCGTTTTCCAGAACGAATCGCGAACGGGCCGTTACCTGGATGCTCGAATCAAAGAAGCACGCCTGGTCCCGGCCCCGCTGCTTGGCGTTGTACATGGCGGCTTCGGCGCCACGCAACAGCTCTTCGGTGGTTTGACAGTCTCCGGGCAAGTGGCAGATGCCCAGGCTCGCGCCAACGGAGATGGAGTGGCCAGTGAGGCGGATGGGCCTGTTGATTTCCTGCCTTATACGCGAGGCGGTCAGTTCCAGAGAGTCCCGCATGGTGTGGTTGCGCACCATGAGGGCGTACTCATCGCCTCCAATCCTGGCCAGTAGATCTTTGCCTGGAACAGAGAGCTTTTTCAGGCGGCGACCAACTTCGGCAATAACGTTGTCACCCACTTGAGGCCCAAGCCCATCGTTGATGGATTTCAGGCGGTCCACGTCAATCCATATCAGCGCCAGGCTACCAAGCCCTCGTCGGTCTATTTTGTCGGCGAGGTGACCGATACGGTCTCGCAGGGATTCGATGTTTGATAGCCCGGTCAGTGAATCGTAACGGGTAACGTATTCAAGTGCGCGTTGTGAGTGGAGCCAGGCTTCGTGGGTATTGATCAGGCTGATGGTATCGGCAATAGCGATGACGAAGGATATTTCCGGCAAGGTCCAGTCACGTTGGTGCGTTGATTCCAGACAAATGACGCCACTGAGTCGGGCGCCATCAAACACCGGTGCATCAAGCATCGATAGGATGTTCAAGGGTATAAGGTAGCCCGGCGCGAATGCCCGGGTGCGGGGATCGTTCTGGGCGTCCCGGACAGACAGCACGCGTTCGGTTTCCAGGGCCGAGAAGTACTCCGGGTTGCCGGACTGGTACAGGCTGGATTTGTCACCGGTGGCAGCGTCCGCAGTATGAAGCCACTCGGATTCAATGCGATCACGTTCCTCTGGAAACTGCCAGACACTGACCCGGTCAACGTTGAGCAGCCTCGCACAGAGCGCCGTCAGGTCTGCGAGTTTTTGCGGGCGCTTCTTGTCGATAAACGCCGGACTGTGGCTGAGTTCCGTCAGTGCCTTGTGAAAGGTCACGAAGGTGTCCGTATCGTGCATAGTCTCTGGCTGTCAGTTTCGAGGACGATAGTAGGTGTACGACAAGGAGCGGCGTTTGGTCGCTTTGCGCCAGCATTTTTCATTTTTCGACTTTCTCATACTGGCACCCGGCCCCGATACTGTCCACTTTGAAGTCATAAGAGTGGGACATGGGTCGTCACCAGCGTTCGGAAGTACCGCAGTTAGTTAGGCTTTATTGTCTGATTGAGTCATTTTAAAGGCGCCTGCGGCGAAATGCCGGTTTCTGGTTTATGCTGGTAGCGAAAAAACAACAAATTTATTGTCTCTCTTGAACTGGGAATATCTTTGCAAAAGGGTCTGACGCAGATTCTGTTCGCCATTATGCTGTTTGCGCTGCCTGCTCTGGTTTCAGCGGAGCCGGCGGTTTGGGACAGTTATGCCAAGCGGTTGGAGCTTCTCAGGTATGTGGAGTATTGGCAGGAACCCGCCGGCGCCGTTCCCCTGGATTCCGTGAGACAGCTTCCCGAAAGAGAGTGGCAGTCAAACGGAAAAGACAGCGTTAGCCTGGGATACGGTGATGAGGTTTACTGGTTCCGGGTAAATGTTCGCAACCCAGGGGCCGCCACGGCTCCCCTGTTCCTGGAAATCGGGTATCCGGTGTTGGACCATATCGAGGTCTATCTGCTCGAAGATGGCGAGCTTGTAAAACGACAGTTATTGGGTGATAAGCAGCCGTTCTACCAGCGCCCAATCTACCACCGCAATTTTCTTGTCCCGCTCTCCCTTTCACGTGACGACGAGCTCTCCATCTATCTTCGAGTGGACACCACCAGTTCCATGCAGGTGCCCCTGACCCTTTGGGATCAGGATGCTTTCTACGTGGCCGAGCAGGCCCGCAGCCTGTTCGAGGGCATTTACTACGGCATTGTGCTGGTGATGATCCTCTACAACTTGTTTGTGTATATGGCGGTTGGCGAGCGGAGCTTCCTGCATTATGTGGGGTACATTTCGGCCATGCCCCTGTTCCTGGCGAGCCTGCATGGCGTTGCTTTCCAGTATCTCTGGCCGGAGGCTACCTGGTGGAATGACCAGGCGATCACCGTGTTCCTCAATCTGGTCGTGCTGTTTGGCGGCACCTTTAGCCTTCACTTTCTCAATGTGACGTCAGCCAACCACCCGTTTCTCAACAGACTGACGGTGGGGATTGTCGTTATGGCTGGTGTGATGGCAACGGCGGGATTGCTGGTTCCGTATCGACTCTTGATCCTGCCGACCATTCTGCTTGCTTTCCTGGGCTGCACGACCATGCTGGTGCTCAGCATTGTGCGCTGGCTGAAAAAGGACCCCGCAGCGAGGTATTACGCGTTGGCTTGGGTGTTTATGCTTTTCGGAGGGATTGTCCTGGCGTTGAGCAAGTTCACCGTGTTGCCACGCAACCTGCTGACGGAGAACGCAACCCAGGTGGGATCCGCCATGGGCGTCATTCTGTTATCGATGGCGCTGGCAGACCGGCTCAACAGGGAAAAGAAGCGTGCTTTCGAGGCCCAACAGCGCCTGTTGCTTGAAGAACGCAAAGCCAGGATGGCTCAGGAAAAGTCCCTTCGTATTCAACAGGAAGCCAATACGTTACTTGAACAGAGAGTACAGGAGCGCACCCGGGACCTCGAGTCGCTCAACGATCAGTTGCGCGAACTCAGTGCCACCGACGCGCTCACCGGGCTCAAGAACCGTGGTCACTTTGACCGTACCTTCAGCTCGGCGGTGGTGAAGGCGTATCGATTTAGTCAGCCATTGTCACTGCTGCTTCTGGATATCGATCATTTCAAGAAGTTCAACGACACACATGGTCATCTGGTCGGCGACGATTGCCTGCAGATGGTGGCCAACTGTATCCGCGACTATGTCACGCGCCCACAGGATTTGGCTGCCCGCTACGGCGGCGAAGAGTTTGTGGTTCTGTTGCCGGATACCCCGAAAGAGGGGGCGCTGAGAGTGGCCGAGAAAATCCGGAGCCGGATTGAGGAAACCGGGTTCCGGGTGTCGGATGAAGTCTTGCACCTGACGGTGAGTATTGGTTTGTGTGCCGTCTGTCCCAGCCAGGCGGATGCCACCAAAGACATCTTCAGTTGGGCCGATGGGGCCCTCTACGAGGCCAAGGGGCGTGGGCGGAATCAGGTCGTCGTCTGCGAGCCCCCCTCCGTTCAGGGAGCGGAACCTGTCATGACCTGATGGGCTGGCTGTCTATCCTGGGCCAGTTCATCGTCTCCTCCAGCAAAAACGCCAGTTCCAGCAGTGTCTGCTCACCCCCGTGCTTACCCATCAGCTGAATAGAAACCGGCAGACCCTGCTCAGTGAGGCTGGCTGGCAGCGAAATGGCGGGTGCGCCGGTGGCGTTGGCCAGTGGCGTAAAGCTGACGTATTGGGTCAGGCGGTCGAACAGGGTATCAAAGTCGACCGTGGGGCTCAGGTAGCCGATTTCGGGCGTGGTGTGACCCAGTACCGGAGTGAGAATGGCATCGTAACTGGCCATGGTGCGAGCGTAGTCCTGATACGACCGGTGCAGGCGCCAGAGTGCCGCCGGTAATTTGTAGAACTGCCTCCGGAAGGCTTTGTCCAGCCCAAGGGTTAGCCCGTCCAGCTGTGACTTGTCAAAACTAGGGTGAATCAACCGCTTGCCATTTGCGCGCACACCAAAGGCCAGCATTCCCCAATAGAGCGCAAAATCATCAGGGAAAGATGAGGCAACGGGAACTCCTACAGGTTCCACCTTGTGGCCAAGCTTTTCGAGTAGTTGTGCTGTATTTTCAACGGCTGCGCGGGTTTGATTGTCGGTGGCGTGACCGTTGATGGAGTCGGTCACCAGGCCAATACGGAGTGAGCGTGTGGCGGGGCGCTCTACCTTTCCTATGGCCGGGAGTTTCGGGTTTCGGAAAAAGCGTTCCGCTCCGTGATAGAAGTTGGCGGTATCCCTGACCGTGCGCGTTACCACACCATCACTGACGATATTGATGGGGAGTGTTTTAGCCGCATCGTTGTCGATCAGCCGTCCCCGGGTTGGTTTCAACCCCACCAGCCCACAACAGGCGGCTGGAACGCGGATGGAGCCACCGCCATCGTTGGCGTGTGCGATGGGGATGACACCTGCGGCAACCAGCGCCGCGGAACCTCCTGATGAAGCACCGGTGGAATATTGAAGGTGCCAGGGGTTGCGGCTTGGGGTGTCATGGGCGGGTTCGGTGGTGGCATTGAAGCCGAACTCAGGCAGGGTGCTTTTGCCAAAACACACCAGGCCCTGGGCCAGCAACTGACGGGCGAAAGGGCTGGTTTCGTCGGCCGGGTGGGAATGGATGGCCGCAGTGCCATGGGAGGTGGGGAATCCCTTCACCTCGGTGTTGTCTTTGATCACCGTGGGAACGCCCGCAAAGATGCCAGGCACCGTTTTTGCAGCCGGAGTTTTATTTGCGATCATGCCGGCACCGTCGTCCGGAATGGGGGTAACCAGGCCATGGATAAAGGGTTCGGCTATTCGCGCCCGGGCCAGGGTAGCCTGGAGGACTTCGCCGGCTGATACGTCGCCGTTGTGAATCAGTTCGGCCAGCCCGGTGGCGTCGTGCCGGCCCAGCAGATCGTCACTGAACGTGTGCATTGATTGCGGGTGGGGTTGCAACGGATGTTGGGCGGTCAAAGCAGATACTCCGTGTTGTTTTCGGGACTGTATCCACTGTATATAAAACCTAAACGTGACGATATGTCATATCAGGAAATTGCATCGCGGCGCACGACAAGTAGAGGGGATGTAAGTAAAGGCCCTCGCCGGGCCTTTCGTTAGTTGCGGGCGTCCTTTATTACGTCGTAGGCGTGGCTGATCTCACGGGTGCGCTCTTCTGCCATTTCCCGCATGCTTTCCGGCAGGCCGCGCCCAGCCAGTTTGTCCGGATGATTCTCGCTCATCAGTTTGCGGTAGGCTTTCTTGATCTCGGCGTCGCTGGCGGAGGGCGACACCCCGAGAACCTTATAGGCATCGTCGATCTGGCTGGCGGACGATGGTTGGCCAGACGCACCTGCCTGGCCGGCGTGAGCGCCCCTCAACATGGCTTCCAACTGGTCTACCTGGGCCTCGGGCAGTCCCAGCCCCCGGGCAATACGCACCAGCATCTCATGTTCGGCCGGGTGGACCACACCATCGGCGGCAACGGCAGACACCTGTACCTGAAGGAACATCTGCAGTAATGCGGGCTGGCGGCCACTCACCCGCAGGAAGTGTTGCAGTTCCGCATCCAGGTCGAAGTCATTGGCCTTGCCACGGTTGAAGGCAGCCTTGGCGCGCTCCCGGTGTTCGCCGGAGAGACGAAACCGATCGAACAGGCGTTCCGCCACCTGGATCTCATCGCGAGTGACAACGCCATCGGCTTTGCACAGGGCGCCCATCACCGCAAACACGGATTCCAGGAAGTCCGTCTGCACATTGCGCAGTTTTTGCCACAGACGGCTCTTGATGTATCGGGTCAACAGTACGCCTGCCACAGCGCCAATCAGGAGGCCGGGAAAGCGGCCAAACAGGTAGCCGATCAAACCGCCGATAAACAGGCCGAACATGTCAGTGTCCTTTTCAAGTGTTTAAAACTGCGCAAAGTATACGGGTTTCGGCGAAGAATTCGAAAATAACCCGTCGCGATGGAGGAATGTTCATGTCAGAAAGCGTTCTTCATTCACGGCGTCGATTTGTTCCGGACGCAGGTGTTGCTCTGCGTATCTGCGGTAGATACCTGTCTGGACGAACAACTGGAACACCGCCCGGTCGATGTGTCCGTCATTCACCATTCCCTGCATGATGGTCAGGGATTCGGTCAGTGTCTTGCCCTCCTTGTAGGGGCGGTCCACGGCGGTCAGCGCCTCGAAAATATCCGCCACCGCCATGATCCGCTCGGGAATGCCCATGTCGTCTGCGTTCAGCCGGCAGGGGTAACCTTGTCCATCCATGCGTTCATGGTGGGTGCCTGCCAGGTGGGGCACGTTCGCAAGTCTGTCAGGCAGGGGCAGGGCGTCCAGCATGCAGATGGTCTGTACGATGTGGTCGTTGATCCGGAAGCGTTCCTCGGGGGTCAGGGTTCCTTTTGCCACGGTCAGGTTGTGGAGCTCACCCTGATTAACGGCATGTTCTGGAAGTGTCATGTCGAATCCCCACCGGTTTCGTGGGTCGTCTTTGGCAACGGGTGGTTTGTGTTCCCCCCAGGGACGAAGGTGGCCGGGTTTGTCTGCCAGCAGAGGTTCTGTAGCAGGTGGCGTCTGCTCCGGTGTGCCAGTCAAAACCTGCTTTTCGTCGCCGGATAATCCCAGCCTGTCACTGAAATGACGCACCCAGGTGCGTTGGCCGATCTGTCGGATGTGCTCTATGTCGTCCTCCGACATGAATTCGCCACCAGTGTTGGCGTTGGCGACTGCGCGAAAGGCTTCCTGCAGCTCTTCCTGTTCCCGATCCCGGTCGGTTTCCGCCTGCTGAGAACTCTCTCCAGCCAGTTGCCTTTTCAGGCACCGAATCTCCGCATCCTGATGCAGAACTTCAAAGCGGGTGCGAATCTCATGGATGCGGTTGTAGATCGTTTCCAGTTTGACGGCCTTGTCCACCACATGCTCGGGGCTGGTGATCTTTCCACAGTCGTGAAGCCACGCTGCCAGGTGGAACTCGTAGCGCTCGTCGTCGTTCATGGTGAAGTTGGCAAAGGGTTCTGCGGGGCTCTGGATAGCTTCATCGACCATCATCTGGGCGAGTTTTGGTACGCGGTCGCAGTGGCCACCCGTATACGGTGACTTGGCATCAATGGCGTTGGCAACAAGGCGAATGATGCCCTCAAGCAACGCCTGCTGGCTTTCAATCAGTTCACGGGTTTCGATCGCAACGGCGGCGGAGCCGGCGATCTCATCGACGAATACGATCAGGTCGTCGCTAAGGTGGGTGTGCTCACCATGCTCCATTTCGATAACGAGGGCCCCAATCAACTGTTTGCGCCGGTTTCGGAGAATGGCGAATACCGGATGGCCGGAAAGGGCGTTACGGAGCGCCCTTATCACGTCGTTGTCGTCGTCCTTGGCGTTGACGCCGGTGATGGTCTCCGGCGGGTGTATGTCGCGGTCCACGGAAAGCCTGAGTTCGCTGTTCTGACGGCTCATCAGGTAGATAGCGCCCCGGGTCTGCCCGAGGATGTGAACGATCTGTTCGAGAATATCCTGCAAAAGGCTATCCAGATCCTGACCCCGATTGAGTGCGGTCGCAATGCTTTGGAAGCTGCGGATCGTACTGGCCATATCGTCCAGGGCGACGCTGAGTTGACGCGCTTCGCGAATATGGGAATCAACGGAAACGGACGTGTCGAAACGAAAACGGGAGAGTGCCCCCACCCGGCGTGTCAGCAATTCCAGTGGCCTACCCACACGACGGCCCAGGAACCAGCCGATGACCAGCAACAGAAGTGCGATAGCACTCGCCAGGATAGTCTGACGGGTCAAAGCTGCCCAAACATCAGCCAATAGTTCGTCGGCGGGAATGGCCACGGCGATTTTCAGGTTCTCCTGGTCCAGGGACTCAAGGGGCTCGGTCATGCCGTACCAGTCCCGGTTTTCAGTGGTAAAGCGGTTTACCAATTCACTCGTGGCTTGCATGCCATCGCGTTCCAGGACGGCGTTGATGGCTCCGTCATTCAGCCCCTGTGGCTTTGTTGTGTTGGATGTTGTTCCGCTGTTGGTGGTATCAGGCCCTGTGTAGGCCAGGGGGGAACCCTCGGCATTGACGATGGCAATCCGGGTGCCGGGCGTCTGCCGCAGTTCGGCCAGCTGCGTACCCAGGTCGGTAACAGTTACATCGATGCCAAACACGGTATTGTTGTCCATCCCCTTCGCAGTGGCTTGCCGTCGGGAAAGCGTCAAACCGGTTTCACCCGTGGTAAAGAAAACATAGGGCGCGGTCAGTTCCGTCGTACCGGAGGCATCAGCGAGCTCGTACCAGCCACGATCTCTGGGATCAAAGCGGTAGTCGGAAGGCGTGCGGCGTTCCAGAAGGGTGCGGCTGGCATCGTAGAAGTGCCATATGGGTTGCGGCCTTCCATCCTCGGCCCTGGTGATGGACTGGAGCAGGTATTGCGCATTGGTGGGGGCGTCAGGAAACTGCATGGCGCCAGAGCTACGTATCTTGCGTAGCAGGAAAAAATCGCCGTTGTCATAGCCAGCGTAAACGGCACTGACGATGTCGCTGCTATCGAGAATGTCTGCGACAACCGGCATCCGGACCAGGCGTTGTTGCAATGTATCGGCGACGGCCAAAGGGTCGTGGCTGAGGACCGCGAGGGCGGTTGACGGCGGGCCTGTAATGGCGCGGATACGGTCATCTACACTGACGGCAAGCTGGCGGGCCGTGGCGCTGGCGGCAGTTATCTTGGCGCTTTCCATGCCGCGAAAGCTTTGCCCGACCAGTACAATGGTGAGTGCCAGCATGCCGAGGGTGATTGTAGAGGCAATCAGAAAGGCAAGCGATACCTGTGCGGACTGGCGGTTCCGACGCATGGTTCATCCTTAAACGGTGGTCTGGCGTAGCGAAGCGCAGGGGACTGCACTGCCCTAAGGGTAGACGTTAAACTCCCGGTTTTCCTGATCATACGGTGAACGCGTAATGACCATGGATTTGTTCGAGTCATCTTCATCAGAGCCCTGGGTCGAGCCGCTCTGCGACGGGGCAGTTGTCCTTCGCCGTTTTGCCCGGGCCGACGCCAGCCGATTGCTGGAGGCGATTTCAGTCGTGGCGGAACAGGCCCAGTTTCGGCAAATGCAGACACCCGGTGGCCACACCATGTCGGTGGCGATGACTTGTTGCGGAGACTGGGGCTGGGTGACGGATGCGGGCGGTTATCGGTATCAGCAAACCGACCCGCTTTCGGGGGAACCCTGGCCTTTGATGCCGGCCGTGTTTCGGTCCCTGGCGGCAAAGGCAGCAAGCGCGGGGGGCTACTCGGGGTTTGAGCCGGACGCCTGCCTGGTGAACCGCTATGCACCTGGCGCCAAAATGGGGCTCCATCAGGACAAAGACGAGGACGACTTCGATCAGCCGATCGTTTCTGTGTCCCTGGGCACGCCGGCAATGTTCCAGTTCGGAGGCGCCCGGCGCAGTGACCGGCCGCAGCGAGTGCCCCTTGAGCATGGTGATGTTGTGGTCTGGGGCGGCCCGGCGCGGCTCCGCTACCATGGCGTGTTAACGCTCAAGCAGGCACTGCATTCGCTGACGGGCGCCTGCCGTTACAACCTGACGTTTCGCCGTGCGCGGTAATGGTGGGTGATGGCACCCTCAAGCGTGGTGGTCAAACGCTGTAGCAACTCCCCGCTGTGTCGCCAGAAGTGCCAATAGAGGGGCACCTTCAGCTCATGACCCGGTGCAAGATTGACCAGGCCCCCATTGTCCAGCCAATGACTGGCCTGGATTTGCGGAATCATGCCGTAGCCCATGCCGGCCCTGGCAAGCTGGACGAAACCTTCGGAGGAGGGGCACAAATGGTAGGGGAAACGGCCGTGGTAGCCACAGCCGGCCATGAATCGGTGCTGTAGCTGGTCGTTGGGGCCAAATACAATAGCCGGAGAGGTGGCGAAAGCTTCTGGTGTGATGCCATCCGGAAAAAAATGGCGAACATACTGTGGGGTCGCCAGCGGCATGTAGGTCATTTCCCCCAGTGCCACGCAACGCCCGCCAGCAATGGGCTGGCTGCTGCTGCACAGACAGGCGGCCACATCGCCATCGCGCATTCGCTTCAGGCCTACGTCCTGGTCCTCAATTACCAGATCGAGCAATAAACCCTCTCGGCTGCAGAACTCCCCAACCACAGCGGCCCACCAGGTGGCCAGGCTGTCGGCGTTGATAGCGATACGCAGGCGGGTGGTGTCCTCGGCAAGGGCGGGTATGGTTTTGCGCAGGTCCCTTTCCAGAAGCTGTACCTGCTGGAAGTGGTTCAGCAGCTTGTTCCCGGCCGGCGTTGCCTGCAGTTCCGGGTGCCGGACCAGAACCGGCTGGCCCAGGCGTACTTCAAGTGACTTGATGCGTTGTGATACGGCGGATTGCGTGAGCCCGAGTATCTCCCCGGCACGCTCAAACCCACCGTTCTCGATCACCGCGGCAAGTGCCTGCAGAAGCTTGTAATCCAACATAAGAAATATTCATGGGATATAAGGTTTATGATTTTTAAGTATAGCTCTTACCCCTTAAGCTTCCAGCAAATTCGGAGGGAAATATGCTGACAAGTTATCTGACAGGGCTGCTGGTGTGCGGCGGCATCATCATTGCGATTGGCGCTCAGAACGCCTACATCCTGGGGCAGGCGATTCGCCGGGAACATCATTGGTATTGCGCCGGCATTTGCATGACGGCGGATATCTTGCTGTTCACGGCAGGCATGTTCGGCGTTAACGCCGCGTTGATGGCCGTGCCTGAAGCGCTGGACGTGATGCGCTGGTTGGGTGTGGCGTTCCTCAGCTGGCTGGCGTTGCTGGCCTTCGCTCGTGCTGCGAAAGGACGTGATGCCCTGGATGCCAGGAAAGCGGATGTTTCGAGCCTGCGGACCGTAGTGTTGACCACCCTGGCGGTAACGCTACTGAATCCCCAGGTGTATCTGGATACCTTGTTGCTGATCCCTGCCATCGGCGCGCAACAGGCCAGCCCGCTGGTGTTTGTGGCCGGCGCCAGCAGTGCGTCTGTCATGTGGTTCTGCCTGCTGGCGTTCGGCGGGGCGGCGCTTTCTCCCTGGTTGTCGAGCCCCATGTCCTGGCGGTTCATTGATGGCGCCATTGGTTCCATGATGGCGATCATTGCCTTTCACCTCGCCAGCAACGGCCTGTCCGGGCCGGTGGCGTAAACAGGGCCCGGTCTCCGGGCCCGCCGGTTACTTTTCCGGCACCGTTCTGGTATGCTTCGCCGCCTTTAATTCGCAGCTTATGAACGTACCTTAATGAACGTCCCCACGACAGTTACGACGATCACTCCGCCCTAGCGTCCTGTGCTCCCAGGTTTGCGTCCTGATTGAACTCCGGTAGTCACTTCATGAGGACTACAACCGGTTTTTACGTCCCGAATTTGCCCTCTCTGACTGGATACCAACGATATGGTGAACAAGCTTAAGGCCGACTGGCTTTCCAATATACGCGGCGATTTGCTTGCCGGCATTGTGGTGGCGCTGGCGTTGATTCCCGAAGCCATCGCTTTTTCCATTATCGCCGGTGTGGACCCGAAAGTGGGTCTGTATGCCTCGTTCTGTATTGCGGTGGTGATTGCCTTCGTCGGCGGCCGCCCCGGTATGATCTCCGCCGCGACAGGCGCTATGGCGCTGTTGATGGTGACTCTTGTAAAGGAGCACGGCCTGGAGTATCTGCTTGCAGCTACGCTGCTGACCGGGTTGCTGCAGATCGGCGCTGGCTATCTGAAACTCGGTGGCCTGATGCGCTTTGTGTCCCGTTCCGTGGTGACCGGGTTTGTGAACGCGCTGGCTATCCTGATCTTTATGGCGCAGTTGCCAGAGCTGACTAATGTCACCTGGCACGTTTATGCGATGACCGCTGCCGGACTGGGTATCATTTACCTGTTTCCACTGGTGCCGGTCGTCGGCCGCATACTGCCATCGCCGTTGATCTGTATTGTCTCGCTGACCATCGTCGCGATGGTCTACAACATCGATATCCGCACGGTCGGTGATATGGGGCAACTGCCGGATACGCTTCCGATTTTCCTGTGGCCAGACGTGCCACTGAATCTTGAAACCCTGATGATCATCCTGCCTTACTCCGTCGGTCTGGCCATTGTTGGCCTTCTGGAATCCATGATGACCGCCACCATTGTGGACGACCTCACGGACACAACCAGTGACCGTAACCGGGAGTGCAAAGGGCAGGGCGTTGCCAATATTGGCTCTGGCCTGCTGGGTGGCATGGCTGGTTGCGCGATGATCGGCCAGTCCATTATCAACATCAAATCCGGCGGCCGAACCCGGCTTTCCACGCTGACAGCGGGTGTATTCCTGCTGGTTCTCGTGCTGGTGCTGGACCAGTGGCTGGTACAGATTCCAATGGCGGCCCTCGTAGCCGTGATGATCATGGTGTCCATCGGTACCTTCAGCTGGGCGTCGATCAAGAACCTGAAAGAGCACCCCCTGTCCACCAATATTGTGATGGTGGTGACCGTTATTGTCGTCGTCGCCACGCACAACCTGGCCTTCGGCGTGCTGGCAGGCGTGCTTCTGGCGGCCCTGTTCTTCGCCAACAAGGTGGGCCATTACATGCTGGTGACGTCCGACTTTGACGAAGCGACTGACACCCGCACCTACAACGTTGTCGGGCAGGTGTTCTTCAGTTCCTCGGAAAAATTCACGGAATCCTTTGATTTCAAGGAAGCAGTGGATAATGTGGTGATTGACCTGACCCGGGCTCACTTCTGGGACATCACGGCAGTGGGCGCTCTGGACAAGGCCGTTATCAAGTTCCGTCGCGAAGGTGCTGAGGTGGAGATTATCGGGCTGAATGAAGCCAGCGCCACCATTGTTGACCGCTTTGGGGTGCACGATAAACCCGACGCCGTTGACCAGTTGATGGCGCACTGATATGACACAAGCCAAGGAATTCAAAGACGTAACCGGTCAGAATAACAACCACAAGGATCACCAAGGCGAGGTTGAAATGCTACGAGTAGTTGCCTGTATCGACGGCTCCCGGGCTGCACCGGCGGTGTGTGATTACGCTGCCTGGGCCAGCAAGCACATGGAAACCCCGATGACTCTGCTGCACGTTCTCGACGAGGAACGCTATCCAACAGAGCCGGACCTGGCTGGTAGCATTGGCTTGGGAAGCCGTGAACAGCTGATGGATGAGCTTGCCGAGCTTGACCGCAAGCGTTCCAAGCTGGCCCTGGAACACGGCCATCACATGCTCGATGAGGCAGAACACCGGGTGAAGGAACAGGGCATTGACGACGTGATCAAGCGCCAGCGCCATGGGGATCTGACGGAATCCTTGCTGGCCCTGGAAAACCAGACCCGTCTGCTGGTCATGGGGCTGCACGGTGAGAGCAGTTCAGACCGTGACGTACATGTGGGCAGCCAACTGGAAACGGTGATTCGTAGTGTCCACCGCCCGATTCTTCTGGTTCCGGACGAGTACGAGCAGCCAAAGAGCGCCATGCTGGCTTTTGACGGCAGCGCCACGGCGTTCAAGGGCGTGGAACTTCTGGCGGGTAGCCCGGTACTGAAAGGCATGCCGATTCATCTGGTGATGATTGGAGCGGACACCAATGACCGCTGGGAACAGCTCAAGAAAGCAGAGAAGATGCTGGGTGACCTTGGCTCCGACATCACCCTCGCGATCCGCGCCGGGGATGTAGAGCCAACGCTCCACGCCTACCAGGAAGAACACGACATCGACATCCTGGTAATGGGTGCCTATGGCCATTCACGAATTCGACAGTTCCTGGTGGGAAGCACCACAACCACCATGCTGAAAACCGCGAAAAAGCCGCTGGTGATCCTGCGCTAATGCTGAACCAGCGGCGCTCTGTTGCCGGGCTGATGTCGGCCCGCTACTTTCTGTCGGGGCTGCTAGTGCTGCTGGTCTTGCTGACAGGCTGTGCCGGCAGTTTGCCGCCGGCCACTCATTCCGGAGCCGAAACCGCCGTGTTGACTGACGACAGTTTCCTTTCCAGCCAGTCCCGGCAACGGCTGGCTGACGCGAACGGTCAATCCGGTTATTACCTGCTGGATTCTGGTCAGGATGCCTTCCTGTACCGAGCCGCTATGATTGAGGCGGCTGAACACCGTATTGATGCTCAGTACTACATCTGGAATCGTGATGACTCCGGACTGCACCTGGCCGGCCGGCTGTTACTCGCAGCGGACCGTGGTGTTAAGGTCCGGCTGCTGCTGGATGACTTTAACGCCGAGGGGATCGGCGAATTGTTTGCTTCCCTGGATACCCACCCAAATATTCATATTCGCATCTTCAACCCAGCCAGAAACCGCAGTGGCTGGGGCCGATGGGTATCGTTCCTGATGGATTTCCAGCGAATAAACCGCCGAATGCACAACAAGACATTTGTGGTTGACGGGACTGCGGGCATTGTCGGTGGTCGCAACATTGGTGATGAATATTTCGGCTTCGATGAGAGCCGCTATTTCAGGGATCGCGATGTCCTTGCCCTGGGGCCGGTGGTTGAGGGTATGGCGGATAATTTCCAGGCTTACTGGAGCAGCCCCTGGGCTTACCCCGCTTCCGATCTATACACATCCATGCCTACTGGCGCGGAGTTGGCCGAGACGCTGGAGGGGCTTCGGCAGCAGGCCATCGCACAACCCCGGCTTCCCATCTCTGCCCCCACCGGGGCGGAACAGGGCAGGTCTGAACTGACCAGCGTGTTCAGCCGAATGACGATTGCTCAGGGGGAACTGGTGTTTGACCCTCCCCCTGAACATATGGACGCGCCATCCGAGACACCCAAACGGAGCGCACTGGCGTTGCAACGCCTGGCGCAGACAGCCACCCGGGAAATCCTGATCGAGTCCGCCTACCTCATTCTTGCCAGGGAACAGTTGCAGGCCCTGGGTGCCAATGAGCGCCCGCAACTGGAGGTTGCCGCGCTGACCAACTCTCTGGCTTCCAATGATCTGGTCACCAACCATGCCGGTTATGCCCGCTGGCGTCCCTACATGCTGGAGCAGGGCATAGACATCTACGAACTCAAGCCTGATGCCGAGGCCTGCCAGCAATGGTTGAGTGACGACGACTTCTGCGCCACGGGCGAGGTCAGCCTGCACTCCAAATCAGTGGTTTTTGATCGCAGCACCCTGGTGGTGGGGTCCTTCAACGTTAACCTCCGCTCCATCTACCTCAACGGTGAAACCGTATTGATTATCCACAGTGCCGAGCTGGCAGAGCGTGTGGCGGCAGATATACGGCTGACCATGGAGCCCCGTAATAGCTGGGAGGTGGCTCTGGACGAGGAAGGAGATCTCCAGTGGCGCAGCGGTGAGGCAGTGTTCACCAGCGAGCCGACCGTCCATTGGTGGCGCCGGGCGAAGTCCGGGTTCTTGTCGTGGTTGCCTATCGAGAAGTACCTTTAGTCTGGGCTTTGCCCGGGGTGTCAGGCAGCGCTCCCTGCTGCCACACCCGAGGCCCAGGCCCACTGGAAGTTATGGCCGCCAAGGTGTCCGGTAACATCCACCACCTCACCAATAAAGTACAGGTCAGGCTTGTCCAGAACCGCCATGGTCTTGGAGGACAACTGGCGGGTATCCACGCCACCCAGGGTTACTTCGGCCGTTCGATAGCCTTCGGTGCCGGCAGGTTTGATGGTCCATTGATCCAGGGCGCGGGCCACCTGTTCTATGTCGCTGTTCTTATAGCCCTGCAGTGGGCCGGCCCAGCCGTGAACGTCGTTCAGGGCCTGGGCGAAGCGTTTGGGCAGGTGTTGCGCAAGGTATTGGGCCACCGTGGATTGCGGTTTTGATTTACGCAGGTCGTGCAGGTCCTGTTCTACGTTGGTGGCGGGCAGCATGTTGACGCTCAGGCTGTCGCCGGGGTGCCAGAAGCTGGAAATCTGCAGCATCGAAGGGCCACTGAGCCCGCGGTGGGTGACCAGCATCGGTTCGCGGAAATGTTCGTTGTTGCAATGCACATCCACAGGGCAACTGACGCCGGACAGGGGCGCCAACTGTTCCTTCAGCTCCGGGTGTAGGGTGAAGGGCACCAACCCTGCCCGGGTGGGCAGTACGGCAAGCCCGAACTGTTTCGCAATATCGTAGCCAAAGCCGGTTGCGCCCATGGTGGGGATGGACAGCCCACCGCAGGCGATGACCAGGGATTCGCAGGTCAGGGTACCGCTGCTGGTTTGTAGCTGATAGCCGTGATCGACACCGCTGATTGTTTTAACGCTTGTCTTGAGCTGCACTTCCGCGCCAGCCCATTCGCATTCGGTGAGCAGCATATTGAGTATTTCCTTGCTGCTGTCCTTGCAGAATAGCTGCCCGGCGGCCTTCTCCTCGTGCTCGATGCCGTGGCGTTCCACCAGGTCCAGGAAGTGCTGGGGGGTGTAGCGTTTCAGGGCGGAGATGCAGTAGTGGGGATTGTCCGAGAGGAAGTTCGCCGGCGTGCTGTTGAGGTTGGTGAAGTTGCAACGGCCACCGCCGGACATAAGGATCTTCTTGCCGGGTTTGTTGGCGTGGTCGATCACCAGCACGTTGCGGCCACGGTAGCCTGCAGTCAGAGCGCACATCAGGCCTGCGGCACCGGCGCCTATGATGATGACGTCGTAGCTCGCCGTGTTCATCTGATGTTTTCCCGCTGCAGGCCTACGGAGTTCCGGCACGGGTTGAGGGCGGTCAGGGATACGCGGTGAATACGTCCCTGTACGCTCGACAAAAATATCCCTGTTTTTGACGATCTCTGACAGCTCTCAACCCGTGCCTTGCCAAACATCTGTGCTTGTACCGCCCTGCATGTATTAGTTGGGCGCAGTATACATTTTTGCGGAGACGTTAGGGCAGTTGCACGGAACCTTCCATATAAAACGCTGCCTGGCCCGCAATGGCGACGCGGTCGCCCTTCAGTTCACATCGCAGAACGCCGCCCCTTGCGGACACCTGATGTGCCAACAGGTGATCCTTGCCGAGCTTTTCGGCCCAGTAGGGCACGAGTACGCTGTGAATGGAGCCTGTAACCGGGTCTTCATCAATGCCGGCGCCAGGGGCGAAGTAGCGGCTGACGAAGTCGCAGTCTTCTCCCGGTGCGGTGATGATGACGCCCTGATTGCCCAATTCTTTGAGCTTTCGGATGTCAGGTAGAGCGGCTTTTACAGCGGCTTCGTCCTTGAGGGCCACGAGATAGTTGGTGTCGTTGGGCACGAATAACGAGGTCGCCGGAGCGCCCTCGAGTGCTTCGAGAATCTGGCTAGGCGTTGGGCGTTCTTCGGAGGCCAGGTTGGGAAAGTCCAGTTCCAGCCAGCCGTCGTCGGTCTGTTTCACTCCCAGGGGCCCGCTTTTGGACTGGAATCGGATTTGCCCCTTTTTCCATCCGAGTTTGTTGAAGATAACCCAGGCGCTGGCGAGAGTGGCGTGACCGCATAGCGGCACTTCAGTGCCTGGGGTGAACCAGCGTATGTGGAAGTCTTCGTCCGCTTCCTCGGGTAAGGGCACCAGAAAGGCTGTTTCCGAGAGGTTATTTTCCAGTGCCAGTTTCTGCATGGCGTTGTCCGGCAGCCACTCTTCAAGCGGCATGACGGCCGCTGGATTGCCGCTGAAAACCTGACTGGCGAAGGCGTCGACCTGATATATCGGTAGTGTTTTCATTCCCTTTCCTTTTGCGAGATTCGATGGATGATAGCCAGAGTCACCATTCTCCGTTTATGCAGACAACCATAACAGATTCAGATATTGTGATTTTGGACCGGTACAGGCTTTTCTGTTCGACATCTGTACTGGTGAGAATCTGTTTGATCTGTACTGCAGCCATTCTGGATTGATCTGGCAGGATGAAGCGATGGGCATTCTCTATAATCAGGTAGCAGACCAGTTACACGCATTGATTCGCGATGGGGTTTATCGCGAAGGCGAGCGGTTGCCTGGTGTTCGGGCCCTCAGCCGCCAGTTTGGCGTAAGCGTTTCAACGGTGCTTCAGGCCCACCAGACGCTGGAGGCCCGAGGCTACCTCGAAGCGCGGGAGCGCAGTGGCTATTTTGTGCATCTGCCCAGGCGGGATACGCCAGAACCAGTAATGCAGAAGCACAAAGCCAAGCCGGTGCCGGTGAGTGCCCGTGACATGGCCCTTGACCTTTGTGCTGATGAAGAGAAGCGCATGGTGCCTCTGGCCGCTGCTGTGCCACATCCCGATTTTTTGCCCGTGCGGCAGATCCAGCATGCCACCCTCTGGGCTGCGCGGCGTGGGCTGGAAACATTAGACTATGCCTTTCCCGGCAAGATCGAATATCGCCGTCAGGTGGCCCAGCGAATGGCGGCGTTGGGGATTATTACCACGCCCGACGACATTCTTGCCACCAACGGCGCCCAGGAAGCCATTATTCTTGCCCTGCAGGCGGTCACTTCGCCTGGGGATATCGTAGTTGTTGAGTCGCCGTCATTCCCGGGTATCCTCCAGGCGCTGGACGTGGTCGGGCTCCGGGTCATTGAAGTTCCCACGCATCCTTCGGAAGGGCTGAGCCTGGAGGGACTGGAGTTGGCGCTGGAACAATGGCCGGTGAAGGCATGCGTGGTGGTCCCCAATCACAGCAATCCCATGGGCGCGACGATGTCTGATCTTCGCAAGCAGCAGATGGTAAGGATGCTGGAAGCGGCGGGCGTTCCGTTGATTGAGGACGACATCTACGGCGACCTGTATTACGGCACCCATCGACCCAGACCGGCAAAGGTCTTTGACCGCACCGGCAACGTTATCTATTGCAATTCCTTCTCCAAGACCATCTCGCCCGGTTTGCGTCTGGGATGGATGATGCCGGGAAAATACCTCGCCGAAGCACGGCAGCAGAAGTATTTCAGTAATCTGGGTACGGCGAGTGTGCCGCAGATTGCCGTAGCGCATTTCCTGGAGCAGGGCGGTTACGACCGATACCTGCGTTCTGCCCGGCAGCGTTACCGAGAGGCAACGGACCGCATGCGTGCGGCCGTAGGGCGATCGTTTCCGGAAGGCACTGCCGTCAGCCGTCCCCAGGGCGGTTTCGTACTGTGGGTTCAGCTTCCGGGTAAAGTGTCCGGTACAGAGGTGTTTCGCCGGGCGCGGGAGGAAAATATCAACGTAGCTCCGGGCCTGATGTTCTCCATCACCGACAAGTACGAAAATTGCCTGCGGCTGAACGGTGCCAACCCTTGGAGCGAGCGGGTTGAACACGCCATTGCCCGGCTTGGCGCCATAGCGACCGCGGTTGCTGCCGAATCCTGAGCGTGTTTGGGGCCGTTGTTCGCCCCTCTGCTCGCTGACAACCTGTCATTTCGTGACAATCTGTCCAATTTTTCGGGTTATCACCTTCCTTCCGTATTGAATTCGGGTTTAAACTGAAGTCTCTGATCAATTTTCGTACGCGACGTTGCCGCTGTACGGTGAATGCCGCTCCATAATCACAATAACCCGGAGGCAGTCATGACCATCAGTTCCACGCCCGAAGGCGTTTCGGTTGCACCTCGACACATGCACTTCGATATTGCCGACGACCTCAAAACCCTGTGGCACGGCAATGACACCTTCCGCACGGCGTTCTTCAATGCGCTTTCGCTCCAGTTCCCCGATGGTGAGCAGCAGTTTATCAATGCGGTTCGGCTCTACCGGGACAAGGTGGACGATCCCAAGCTTAAGGAAGAGATTCGCGGGTTCATTGGCCAGGAGGCGCTGCATAGCCGGGAGCACAAGCACTACAACGAAGCGTTGAAGGCTCGTGGGTACAACATTGATGCCATTGATGAGCGATTCCGCAGGCATATGGCGTGGGTAGGCAACCTGCCGCCCAGTCGCCAACTGGCCGGAACCTGCGGCGCCGAGCATTATACCGCGGTGCTGGCGAATGCCATTCTCCGTCACCCGGAATGGATGGAAGGGGCCACACCGGACATGGAAAAGTTGTGGCGCTGGCACGCCATCGAGGAGACTGAGCACAAATCGGTGGCTTTTGACGTCTATCGACACTGCGTTGGCAATGAGCGTCTTCGCCGGATTGTATTCCTGTTTGTGACCTGGAATTTCTTCAAGTACACCTTCCTGAACACCTGCAGCCTGTTGAAAACCGACGGCAAGTTGTGGAGCCTCGGCACGTGGATCGGTGGTATTAACTTTCTATGGGGTAAACCGGGGGTGTTGCGCAAGTGCATGCCGGACTTCCTGGCCTATTTCCGCAAGGGGTTTCATCCGTGGCAACAGGATAACCGTGAACTGATCGAGAAAAACCTCAATGAACTTGAACTGAAGCCATCCGCTCGCTAGCAGGGTGCTGAAATATTGACCGCTTTGTGTAAGACTGGGCCTGCCAAAAACAATGACAATAAAGGGAAGCAACCGGCTGGAATAGCTTCCCATAGCTGGAGGCCCCATGCGCGTTGGTCTTATCGTTGATTCCGCCTGCGATCTGCCCTATGAGTTCAGTCGCAAGCACGATCTGTTTGTTCTGCCGGTCACGGCCGTTATCGATGGCCAGACCTACATCGACGAGCACGACCCGGTCAGGACCCAGGAATTCTACCAGAGCGG
Organism: Marinobacter sp. G5_S1_61_S3; assembly: GCF_054968585.1. Classification (NCBI taxonomy): domain Bacteria; kingdom Pseudomonadati; phylum Pseudomonadota; class Gammaproteobacteria; order Pseudomonadales; family Marinobacteraceae; genus Marinobacter; species Marinobacter sp. G5_S1_61_S3. The sequence goes on from NZ_JBQKUK010000017.1 coordinate 29,542, forward strand.
CCTGTTGCAGAAGGGCCACCACGCCGAAACACACGCCTTCTCCGCCGAACAGATCCACGACCTGTTCATGGAAAAAATTGTCACGGAATTTGACGTTGCCATCTGCGAAACGGTCACCCGGTCTCGCAGCCTGATTTTCCAGAATGCCACGGAAGCCATGAACAGTGTGATGGGGCACTATCATGAGGCCCGCCACGCCGCCGGGCGGGAGGGCAAATTCTCCATGCGAGTGATCGACAGCAAACAGATCTTTGCCGGTCAGGGTCTGCTGGCGGCTCACACCCTTCGCCTGATTGAGCAGAAGCTTTCGAAAAACGCCTTACGCAATGAAGTCGACACGTTTACCGACAGAATCTACACCTGCGTGATTCCCCGGGATTTGCACTATATCCGCGAACGGGCCCGTCGGCGTGGAGACAAGAGTGTGTCGGCTCTGGTGGCGTTTCTCGGCAAGGCACTGAACATCACCCCGGTCATTTTTGGTCAGGGCGCTGAAGGACAACCGGTTGCCAAAACCCGGAGTTTCGACGTGGCAGTGGAAAAAGTGATGAACTATGCCACCGCGAGGGTCGAGGCAGGACTGTTGACGCCCTATGTCAGCCTTTCCTGCGGCCTGACCTGGACTGAAATCGAGGACCTTCCAGGATTGAATCGCCTGCGTGATGCCTGTGAGAAAAACGGTGTTGAGCTGTTGCTCTCCCAGATGGGCATTACCAGCAGCATCTACATCGGCCCCGGCAGCCTGTGCCTGGCGCTTGCCGCAGAACCCCACGAATTCAGCGATTTCCAGTAGCCGGGGCTATCGGGCGCCCAGGCACCACCTCCCGTTTCTTGGCTCACTCGCACACCAAAGGCTGTATCTTCGGCAAACGCAGCCGGTCGGGCTTCGTGTTAGCCTCATGTCGTTCTCAATTCAGAAGCCCACTTCCAGACAGCACCGGACCCCGATTATGACCAAAGGTAAAACGGATCTCGCCAATGCGTTGCTCGAGCAACACGTAAAACACGAACTGGCTTCCCTGAAAGGGGCAAAGTTGCGGCGCTTTCTCGAAACCGAAGTGGATGAACTGTTTGACTACGCCGGGGCCATCACCCTGAACCGGCTGACCTCGGCGGAACAGGTTATGGGCGTGATCCAGCGCATTGTGATCAACATGGAACTGGATGCCGGTATCCCGGAACTGGCGGCCGAAATGGCCACGGAGGTATTGAACGCGCCAGTCCAGCGCACGTCCCGGTTACGGGATATTATCACCCGAGAACAGGCCACCGGGTTCCTCGAAGAGGCCCTTGAGCTACGTCAGCAGCGTGAGCGGGTGATCAGCGAGATCATGGCTCACCCGGTCTATCAGGAGCTGGTTTCAAACGTGGTGTATCAGGGCGTGGTGAACTACCTCTACGAGGACAACCTGATTACCAAGAGTGTTCCCGGTGTCGGCTCGATGATGAAGTTTGGCAAGCGCATGGCCAACAGGGCGGTTCCGGGCCTGGACGAGACCTTTGAGCGCCGTTTCAAGGCCTGGTTGTCCGACAGCCTGCCGGGGTTGATCAGCCGGAGTGAACAGTTCCTGAACAAGTCGCTGAGCGACGAGGAGCTGCGCGACAGCGTGATGGCCGTATGGGTGTCACTGGAAGACCGCACCATCGAAGAGTTGCACGAGGGGCTTGGAGACATACAGCTCCAGGAGTTTGTGGTTCTGGGGTATGAGTTCTGGCTGCAGTTCCGACAGACGGCCTATTTTGAGGGGTGTGCCAGGGCCGTGGTGGAGCACCTGTTTACCCTGTATGGCGACAAGCCGGTAATTGAGCTGTTGGCTGCCGTTGGGGTCGATCGCGATGTAGTCATGGCGGAGGTGGATGCCTACGCACTTCCTGTGATAGACGTGCTGCGGGAGGAGGGGTATCTTGAGGCCCTGATCCGTCGTCGTCTTGCGCCATTCTATAAGTCGGCCGCGGCGAAAAAACTTCTGCAGCAGGAGAGCTGAGCACTCCTGCGTTCGCGTGGGATGTTTGGCAATGCTGGTACCAACGGAGCTGTTCTGGGCCTATCTGGTGGCCATCTCGCTACTGACTGTCACGCCAGGGGTGGACACCCTGCTGGTGATGCGGAACGCCGGACGCGGTGGATTGAAACATGGTTTGCGGGATGGCTGTGTCACCAGCGTGGGCATCTGCTGTGGGTTGTTTATTCACGCGACCCTGTCCGCTCTGGGTATTTCGGTGCTGCTGGTAGAGACGGCCTGGGCGTTTACCGCGGTCAAATGGGCAGGTGCCTGCTACCTGATCTGGCTGGGGTTGAGTTCGTTGCGTCAGGCCATGGCCCGGGGCCCCGCAAACGCCGATGAATCCTCGATATCGAGCGCCGAACCGCCATTGATGAAACCGGTATCAATCTGGGTGGCGTTTCGAGAAGGCCTGCTGTCCAACGTGCTGAATCCGAAAACGGCGCTGTTCTATATGGCGTTGCTTCCTCAGTTTATCGATCCCGCCGGGAATGCATTCCAGCAATCGCTGTTCCTTGCGGCGGTTCACTTTGTGCTGGCGATGGCCTGGCAATGTGGGCTGGCGTTGGTGGTGGTCAAATCAAGAAGGCTTGGCGTGGGGCAGGGCGTAAAGCGCATGCTGAACGCGCTGACTGGTGGCTTCTTCGTCGCTATCGGGGCAAAACTGGCGACGCAGTGAAGTGGTGATGTATGAAAAAGGGGAGCCGAGGCTCCCCTTTTTGATGGTAATACGCTGAACGCAGCTATTACTTTTCGAGGTACTGCAGCTTGTCCGGCTTGCCGTCCCACTCTTCGGCTTCTGGCAGCGGGTCTTTCTTTTCGGTGATGTTGGGCCACTTGCCTGCCAGGTCGGCGTTGAGCTCCACAAACTGGACCTGATCCGCCGGTAGCTCGTCTTCCGAGAAAATGGCCTCAGCGGGGCACTCCGGCTCACACAGGGCGCAATCGATGCATTCGTCCGGATCGATTACCAGAAAGTTCGGGCCTTCGTAGAAGCAGTCAACCGGGCATACTTCCACGCAGTCCGTGTATTTGCACTTGATGCAGTTATCAGTAACGACAAACGTCATAGTCAGTTTCCTGGTCCAGTAGTCAATCTCATCAGTGTAATAATAATTGCGCGATATTGTATTGAGCGGCCTGCCCTGTCGCAAGCGCTGAGGCGCACTATCGTTATTACACAGATCAATTCTGCCGCTGAGTTCCGCTATTTCCCCAGCAGTTCTTTCAATTCGTACAGTCGGTTAAGGGCATCCCGCGGAGTCAGTCCGTCCACGTCCAGGTCGGCCAGACATTCTTCCACTTTGCTGGGCTCCAGGCTGGCGAACATATCTGCCTGCATTACCAGCTCGCTAACGCGGGCGGTGCGTGGCTGTTTTTCAGGTTCAGCCGGCGCCACGGCGGTATGATCGGCTGCCGGCCTGGCTGGTGCCGCACCGCCTTCAAGGTGGGACAACTGCTCCTTGGCATTGCGAATCACGTCCTGGGGCACGCCAGCCAGCTTCGCCACCTGCAAACCATAGCTCTGGCTCGCCGGGCCGTCATGAACGTTGTGCAGGAACACGATGGTGTCGTCGTGCTCGGTGGCTGTCAGGTGAACATTAACGGCGTGCTCAAGATCGTCGGCCAGTTGCGTGAGCTCGAAATAGTGAGTGGCAAACAGGGTGTAGCAGCGAATGTGTTTGGCCAGGTGTTCCGCTGTCGCCCACGCCAGGGACAGGCCGTCGAAGGTGCTGGTGCCGCGCCCAACCTCGTCCATCAGCACCAGGCTGTATTCCGTGGCGTTGTGAAGGATATTGGCGGTCTCAGTCATTTCCACCATAAAGGTTGAGCGGCCGCCGGCGATGTCGTCTGACGACCCCATGCGGGTGAAAATACGATCCAGTGGCCCGATGACCACGCGGTTGGCGGGCACATAGCTGCCGGTGTAAGCCAGCAGGGCAATCAGTGCTGCCTGGCGCATGTAGGTGGACTTACCGCCCATGTTGGGGCCGGTGATCACCAGCATGCGCCGTTGCTGGTCCATCAGCAGATCATTGGGCACGTAGGGATCGCTCAGTAGTTGTTCTACCACCGGGTGGCGGCCTTCTTCGATATCGAAGCCGGGCGTGTCACTGAATTCCGGGGCATTGAAGCGAAGGCTGGTGGCCCGCTCGGCAAAGTTGCTGAGCACATCCAGCTCCGCCAGGGCCTGAGCCGCGTCCTGCAGGGGCGCGAGTTCGGCGGCGACAGTTTCCAGCACCTCGTCGTACAGGGCTTTCTCTCGTGCCAGTGAGCGGCTCTTGGCGCTCAGGGCCTTGTCTTCGAATTCTTTCAGTTCCGGGGTGATAAAGCGTTCGGCGTTTTTCAGGGTCTGGCGGCGGATGTAATCCACTGGCGCCTGCCCGGACTGGGCGCGGGTAATTTCGATGTAGTAGCCGTGTACCCGGTTATAACCCACTTTCAGCGTGCTGATTCCGGTACGTTCGCGCTCACGAGTCTCAACGTCCAGTAGGAACTGACCTGCGTTCTCGCTGATGTTACGCAGCTCGTCGAGCTCTTCGTCAAAGCCTTCGCGGATAACACCACCATCCCGGATGACCACCGGCGGGTTGTCGATGATGGCTCGTTCCAGCAGGTCCGATAGTTCGGGGTACTCGCTGATCGTTGTGGCGAGTCTGACGACGTGGTGGGAATTGACCGGTGTCAGTGCGTTCTGTAAATCCGGCAGGCTTAGAAAAGCATCCCGCAGCCGTGCCAGATCCCTTGGGCGCGCTGAACGCAGCGCCACGCGGGCCAAAATCCGCTCGATATCACCGATGCTTTTCAACAGGTCATGAACCGGCTCATAGTGAAAGCCGTCCAGAAGTGCTGAAACCGCCTGCTGGCGTTGTTCCACCACGGTAATGTCCCGTAAGGGCCGGTTAAGCCATCGTCTTAGCTGGCGCCCACCCATGGCGGTCGCCGTCCGGTCCATCACCCAGGCCAGGGTGTGCTGGGTGCCGCCCATGAGGTTAGTGTCGATTTCCAGGTTACGGCGGCTGGTGGCGTCCAGGATTACCGCTTCCTCGCGCCGTTCACGGCTGAGTTTGCGAATGTGGGGCAGGGCGGTGCGCTGGGTTTCTTTGGCGTACTGCAGCAGGCATCCGGCGGCGCAGATGGCCAGCGTGAGGTCTTCGCAGCCAAAGCCGGTCAGGTCGCGGACCTGCAGTTGCTGGGTAATCACGCGGCGGGCGGTGTCGGACTCAAACAGCCATGGGCCCTGGCGACGGATACCGGTATAGCCGTCCAGTACGTCCTGATAAGGAAAGTCCTCACTGATCAGGATCTCCGCTGGGCGCAGGCGCTGGAGCTCCCCTTGCAGGCCCTCGAGATCGTCCAGTTCAGACACGGTAAACCGTCCGCTGGAGATGTCGAGGGAGGCAAAACCAAACTGCTCCCGGTGGCTGTAGATGGCGACCAGGAGGTTATCCCGGCGGTCCTCCAGGAACGCATCGTCGCTCAGCGTGCCCGGCGTCACAATGCGAACCACCTTGCGCTCTACCGGCCCCTTGCTGGTCGCCGGGTCGCCAATCTGCTCGCAAATGGCGATGGATTGACCAGCACGAACCAGACGTGCAATGTAGCCTTCAGCGGAATGGTAAGGAATGCCCGCCATGGGAATCGGGCTGCCCCCGGACTGCCCTCGGGCCGTCAGGGTGATATCCATCAGCTCGGCGGCTTTCTTGGCATCCTCGTAGAACAGCTCGTAAAAGTCCCCCATGCGGTAGAACACCAGTTCATTGGGGTGTTCACCCTTGATCTTGAGGTATTGCCTCATCATCGGGGTGTGGTGGGACAGATCGGTCTGGGCTGCTGACATGAACGGTTCCGGATCCATTGGCTTTATGTGAAGGCAGGGATTGTAAGAAAATAACCGCCATGATGAAACGAAGGAGATCATTATGCCACTGACTGACGAGGCATTGGCGGAAGCCGGCACGCAATTGGCTGACGTATTAATGCAACGCGAGCTTACGATAGCCACTGCCGAAAGTTGCACTGGCGGCTGGGTTGCCAAGGTGCTGACCGACCGCGCGGGCTCTTCTTCATACGTTCTGGCGGGACTGGTGACCTACAGCAACGATGCAAAAAGGGGCTTGCTGGGTGTGACTGAACCGTCGCTGGGGGAGCACGGAGCAGTTAGCGAACCGGTGGTACGGGAAATGGTTGCTGGTGCCCTGGCGGCCACGGGTGCGGATGTGGCTGTTGCGATCAGTGGCGTGGCGGGCCCTGGTGGCGGCAGTGACGACAAGCCGGTAGGCACGGTGTGGTTTGCCTGGGGGCGCTCTCCGGCTGACACCGAAGCGGTGGTTGAGCAGTTCCAGGGTGACCGTGATCAGGTTCGGCGCCAGGCGGTTCTTTATGTGTTACAGGGAGTTAGGGGCTTTCTGGAAAAGCCCTGAAACGGAGGGGTTGGTCTTGCCTTCGTGTTGTGTTTTAATACTGTTCAAATATACAGGAGTCCGGTTTTTCCGGGTTCCGCAGTCCATGATTTTGGCCGCCGGGCTCCCGTCCCGATAACGGCATTGGCGACAGAGGGTTTGCAACGATGGAAGACAACCGCAAGAAAGCACTGGGTGCAGCACTGAGCCAGATCGAACGCCAGTTCGGCAAGGGCGCCGTCATGAAGATGGGCGACCAGCCCAGGGAAGCGATCCCTGCGGTATCCACCGGTTCCCTGGGCCTGGATGTGGCGCTGGGAATAGGCGGTCTGCCTTATGGTCGTATCTGTGAGATCTACGGCCCGGAAAGCTCTGGTAAAACCACGCTGACCCTGCAGGTGATTGCCGAGGCCCAGAAGGCTGGAAAAACCTGTGCGTTTGTGGATGCGGAGCATGCCCTGGACCCGGTCTATGCCGAAAAGCTGGGCGTGAACGTGGATGAACTCCTGGTATCCCAGCCGGACACCGGTGAGCAGGCGCTGGAAATCTCTGACATGCTGGTACGCTCCAACGCTGTTGACGTCATCATCGTGGACTCCGTGGCAGCGCTGACGCCCAAGGCCGAAATTGAAGGTGAGATGGGGGACAGCCATGTTGGTCTCCAGGCCCGCCTGATGTCCCAGGCGCTGCGTAAGCTGACGGGTAACGTCAAGCATGCCAACTGCCTGCTAATCTTTATCAACCAGATCCGCATGAAAATTGGTGTGATGTTCGGCAGCCCCGAAACCACCACCGGCGGCAACGCCCTGAAATTCTACTCATCCGTTCGCCTGGACATTCGCCGCATCGGTGCCGTTAAAGATGGCGATGAAGTGGTGGGCAACGAAACCCGAGTGAAAGTGGTCAAGAACAAGGTATCTCCGCCGTTCAAGCAGGCCGAGTTCCAGATCATGTACGGCAAGGGCATCTACCACATGGCCGAAGTGCTCGATATGGGTGTGAAGGAAGGCTTCGTGGACAAGTCCGGCGCCTGGTACGCCTACAAGGGCGACAAGATCGGCCAGGGCAAGGCCAATGCCTGCAAGTTTTTGGAAGAGAACCTTGAGATCGCCAATGAGATCGAAGCGGCGGTGCGTGACAAGCTGATGCCCAAGCCGGCCAAGAAAGAAGAAGCTGCAAAGGAAGAGGCAACAGCAGACGCGAACGGTGAGCTTCTCTAAGCTCTGTTATTAGTTCCTGCGTTATCGGGGAGATAGTATGGATGCGAAGAAAAAACTACTGGTTGTCGCCCATGCACCCTCCCCGAATACCCTTAAACTAAGGCAAGCCGTAGAGCAGGGCGCAAAACACGAAGACATCGAAAATGTCGAGGTCACGGTGCTCCCTCCGCTGGAAGCAGGCCCGGAAGATGTTCTGGCCTGTGATGCCATCATCCTCGGTACCACTGAAAACCTTGGTTACATGAGTGGTGCGTTAAAGGATTTTTTTGACCGCAGTTACTACCCCTGCCTTGAGAAAACCCAGGGTTTGCCCTTCACCTTCTACATCCGCGCCGGTCTCGACGGTACCGGCACCCATCGCGCTATCGATTCCATCACCACGGGCCTGCGTTGGCGGCTGGTGCAGGAGCCATTGCTCTGTCATGGCGACTATCGGGACGAATTCGAGGATCAGTGCCGGGAACTGGGGCTCTACATGGCCGCCAGCCTGGATGCCGGGCTGTTCTAGGAAGCTTTAGTTGGCGTAGCGGTTGTACAGGCCTTCAATGCGGGAAAGGGCATTGTCCACGGTTCGTGAATACCCCTTTTTGTCGAAACAGTAGCTGAACTGGATGCTTACCCGGTAACCGGTCTGATAGGGCTGGCAACTGATCACCCGGGCGGCGACACGGGATTCGCGGATGTACTTGCCATGAAAGTCCATATAGAGACGGGCGCCAGACTCTACTGGCCTTGGGCAAAGCACCGCCATGCCATAGCGATTCAGGTCCAGGCAGGTGACAGCGGTCGAATTCTTCCCTCGACCAAAGAAGCCACGCTCCTGCAGCTGTACCTTCAGGCACATGGCAGGGTAGCGGTCCTTGATTCTGCGGTCTGCGGAATCACTCATCATACGTTGGCATCCGTTGCGTATCTTGTGATTATTATTGGCCCGTTCTTCCACCGGGACGTTGAAGTCTAGTGCCCACGATGGTGACTGAAAAATGACCAAGCGAAGAACTGTGACCGGGTTATCAAAATGGGGCTGCAGTGTGCCAACAGCAAAATCATGCCCCTAATGACATGGTGTTCAGACCTGGGTGCTGACCAGTCGCCCCCGGCGGTCTTCGGTGGGAGCGGCCTTGCCGGTTTTCGGGTTCAGTAATCGCGGGCTGCGCCTGGACCGCTTCTTGCGGCGGTCTGGCCCCTCAAAAGCCACCTGTGCCCGGCGTCGGTCGGGCTGTACACGTCGGTCGCCCTGCGGTTTTTCCGGCGACGGTGACGCCTGTTGCGGCTGCGGTGCGGTAAAGGGTTTGCGTTTTCGCAGTGACTCCAGCACCGTCAACGGTTGTGACTGATTTCGATAAATATCCATTGAATGAGTGTCCCGCCCTGAGGTTGAGGCCTCTGTTATTATGCCCGATTGATCAATTTATCGACAAGTTGGGCTAAATCTTTAGCGAGAGCGCGACAGGGCCGGCCCCAGATTCTACAATGAGCGGCCAACACCAAAATGCTTTCATACCGTTACAGGACCGAACCTTGAAGTCACTGTCCCTGAACCAGCTCTACAAAGCCTGTGTTTTAAAAGATCTACCGTTCAAGACCACGCGACAGCTCGAGCCCCTGGCGGAAATTGTTGGCCAGAATCGGGCCCAGGCAGCGGTGCGTTTTGCGCTTGCCATGCCCCATGGCGGTTACAACGTCTATGCCGTGGGCCGTAACGGCTTAGGCAAGCGCACGATGATGCTCCGTTATCTGGAGCATCACGTGGACACTGAGAATCAGAGCCACGACTGGTGTTATGTCGCCAACTTCGAGGAACCGCGAATTCCCCGTGTTCTTCAGTTGCCCGCCGGTAAGGGCACCGAGCTCAAACAGGATATGGAAAAGTTGATGGGGCGTCTGATGAAGATGATCCCCCAGACGTTCGACAGCGACAGTTTCCTTGAGCGTGCAGAGCAGCTGAAAAACGGGTATGGCAAGAAGCAGGAAGATGAACTGGAGAAGGTGGCAGCCCAGGCCAAGCGAAAGAAGGTCAGCCTGAATATTACGACACCCGGCGGCTATCGGTTGGTGGCGATGAATGGCGAGGAACCCCATACCGCTGAATCCTTCCAGGCGTTGACAGAAGCTCAGCGGGACAAGTTCGAGAATGATATCAACAAGCTCGAGAAGAAGCTGCGTCAGGCCCTACGCAAACTGGCGGATTGGGAGCAGGAATACGCCGAAAGCCAGCAGGCACTCAACGAGGAAACGCTGGAAAGCATCTCCGGACACCAGATCGACGAGTTGATCGAGAAATACAGGGATATGCCGGAGGTGGTTTCGTACTTCGAGGAAGTGCGTAAGGATCTGTCCGAGAGCCTGGAAATTTTTCTGGAAGACAATGAAGAGCAGGCGGCCATCGCCTATGCGTCGCTGGATAAAAAAATGCCCCGGCGCTATCTGGTCAATGTGCTGGTTCACCAGAAAACCGACGAAGTGCCGGTTGTGGTCGAGGACAATCCCACCTACCACAACCTGTTTGGCTACGTGGAAAGCGTAACCTTCAAGGGTTCGGTGTTTACCGACTTCTCGCTCATACGCCCTGGCAGTATTCACCGTGCCAACGGGGGGTATCTGCTGATGGATGCGATCAAGGTGCTTGAGCAGCCATTTGTCTGGGACGGGTTGAAGCGTGCCTTGCGATCCAAGTCCATCCAGATCAACTCGCTGGAACGGGAGCTGACCCTGTCGGGCACGATTTCATTGGAACCCGAAGCTATTCCGCTGGACGTAAAGATCGTACTGTTTGGCGATCGGGAAACCTGGATGCTGTTGCAGGAATACGACCCCGAGTTCGCTGAGTTGTTTCGGGTCACCGCAGACTTTGAAAACGAGATGATGCGTACGGACGAGAGCCAGCTCCTGTACGCCAAGTTCATCGCCAGCCTGGTGAACGAAAAGAAGCTGCTGCATTGCAGCAACAAAGCCGTGGCACGTGTGATTGAGCACAGTTCGCGCATGGCAGAACATCAGGATCGGCTGTCGCTGCACGCAGCGGATATCGCCAATCTGCTGAGGGAGTCTGATTACTGGGCGAGACAGGCGGGGGCAAAGCTGATCCAGAACTCCCATGTGGATCAGGCATTGGAGAGCGCCCAATATCGCAGCAGCCGTATCCGTGATCAGTTTTACGACTCCATCCGCGATGGCACCACGCTGGTGTCCACAACGGGCACCTGTGTTGGGCAGGTGAACGCGTTGTCAGTGCTCTCTACCGGCGGATTCGAGTTTGGTTTGTCCAACCGTATCACCGCTACCTGCTATTATGGAGATGGCGGTGTGATGGATATCGAACGGGACGTCAAACTGGGTGGTAACATTCACTCGAAAGGGGTGATGATCCTCAGTTCCTGGTTGTCTGCCCATTTTGCCGTTACGGATCCCATGCATCTGTCGGCCAGCCTGACCTTCGAGCAGAACTACGGCGAAGTGGACGGTGACAGTGCTTCGCTGGCGGAACTGTGCGCCCTGGTGTCTGCGTTATCCGGCCTGCCTGTCAGGCAGGACCTGGCGATTACCGGGTCGGTGAACCAGTTCGGAGAGGTTCAGCCCATTGGTGGCGTGAACGAGAAGGTTGAAGGCTTTTTCAGCACTTGCAGGCTGACCGGGGAACTCACTGGCACCCAGGGGGTGATCGTACCCTCCACCAACGTCCAGAACCTGATGCTTGAGCAGGAGGTTGTCCAGGCTGTTCGCAATGGACAGTTTGCCGTGCATGCGGTCAGCCGTGCCGAGGAAGCAATTACGCTGTTGCTCGGTAAACCGGCAGGCAAGGCTGATGACAAAGGCAGGTACCCTAAGCAGAGCGTTTTTGGCATTATCCAGCAACGTCTGGAAAAAATGCGCGAGCATGAGCGTCAGGAGCATGCCCGGGACGACCACAAAGATCCGTCGATTCATTAAGAGCCACGGCGGTCATTGAAAGGAGAGACAAGGCACATGACTGATACCCAGCAAACGGTCTACGTAGTTGAGGACGATGAGGCGGTTCGTGATTCTCTTGAACTGCTGCTGAAATCCGATGGCAAGCCGGTCAAGACTTATGACAATGCCAACGCATTCCTCAAGGATTACTCCGAAAAAATGGCCGGCTGTATCGTACTGGATATCCGCATGCCGGGCATGGATGGTATGGAACTCCAGAAGAAACTGAATGAAAAGCACTCCATCCTGCCAATTATCTTCGTTACCGGGCACGGTGATGTCCCCATGGCCGTGGATGCCATGAAAGAGGGCGCGGTCGATTTCATTCAGAAACCCTATCGTGAAGAGGCCCTGCTCCAGAAAATCGAAGCCGCCCTGGAACAGGACAAGGAGCAGCGCAAAACTCTCGGTGAGAAGCAGGAAATCCTGCGCCGCGTAAAAAGCCTGACGCCCCGGGAACATGAAATCATGGATCGGATGATTGCCGGGCAGGCGAACAAGGTCATTGCCATCGAACTGGAGATCAGCCAGCGTACCGTGGAAATTCATCGCTCACGGGTGATGCATAAGATGGGCACGCATTCACTGGCACACCTGGTCCGTATGGTTCTGTCCGTAAAGGACCTTATCGACGCGCGCTGATTTGGCCGGCATCATGCATTCATCATCGTAACCGGCCGTACTTCTATGACAGATGCTGTCCTTGAGACAACAGACGTAACGGTTCTGCTCGTTGACGACAACCCGCAGAACCTCAAGGTTCTCTATGAGACCCTGAAAGACAAGGGTTATCGCCTGCTCATTGCCAACGATGGTGAAAAGGCGCTGGACCTTGCTCATCGCCATCAGCCGGAAGTGATCCTTCTCGACATCATGATGCCGGAACTTGACGGCTATCAGGTGTGTGAACGCCTCAAGGCAGACCCGGTTACGTCAGACAGCGCCGTGGTGTTTCTCTCCGCTCTGGATGATCTGCAGGCGAAAGTCCGGGGATTCTCCCTGGGAGGCGCTGACTACATCTCCAAGCCGTTCCAGGCCCAGGAGGTGATTGCCCGGGTGAAAACCCATGCCAGGGTCATCCGCCTTGAGCGGGCGCTTCAGGCCCGTAATCGCCAGCTTGAAAACGATCAGGCCCGCATACTCAATTCCATCAGCGAAGGTATTTACGGTCTCGACGCCAGGGGTACCATCGTGTTCGCCAATCCGGCGGCGGCGCTGATCATGCGCAGGCCTGTTGAAGAGTTGATTGGTGAGGGTTTTTTCGATCTCCATTTCCGCACCGCCGGCCACGGATGTGAGTCACTTCCTGTTTATGCCACCTGTACCAAGGGTGTTGCGGAGAACCAGCGCGATATCGAGATGTTACGCGCAGATGGTTCACCGTTTCCGGTGGAGTATCGTGCGACACCGAAACTGGATGGTGATGAACTGCATGGCGCGGTGGTTGTCTTCCGTGACATCACTGCTGAGCTTGAAAGTGAGCGGGCACTGGACGACGCCCGGCACATGGTTCAGGAGCAGCGTGAGCAGTTGGCCCACTTCTCCCGCCTGACCACCATGGGGGAGATGGCGGCCGGTGTGGCACATGAGGTTAACCAGCCACTGACGGCCATCACCAACTATGCCCGCGTTGCCAAGCGCGTGTTGGCCAAGGAAGCGCCGGACCACGAGTTGCTTGAGGAAACGCTGGAGAAGATCGAAGCCCAGTCACACCGCGCCAGTGAGGTGATCCGACGCATCCGGCGGTTTATGAAGAAGCCGGCTGCCGGAAAGGATGTGTTGTCGATTGCGGCGCTGTTGGAAGATACCCGCCAGTTCGCAGAAGTGGATATCCGCAACAACGAAGGCGGCGTCGAGATTTCGGTGGCCAATGACGTGCCGGATGTCCTGGCGGACCCGATTCAGGTACAGCAGGTTGCGTTGAACCTGATTCGTAATGCCTTGGAGTCAACTCGCAGCGCCCAATCGGAAAAGCCTGTGGAGGTAACCGTGGCGATGTCAGGCACGGGCTGTGTCCGTGTGGCGGTCACCGATCATGGTGTTGGCCTGCAGGACGATGCGGAAGAAAAGCTGTTCCTGCCGTTTTATACCACCAAGGAAGAAGGCATGGGGATTGGCTTGCCCATGTGTCGATCCCTGATCCAGGCCCAGGGCGGTGATATCGGGTTTGAGCGGCCCGAGCACGGTGGTGCGTGTTTCTTCTTTACCCTGCCGGTCGCCGGTGCCGTGGGTTCGCCCTGTGCGTCCACTGACGGCTCCGGAGAGCCGACAGAGTAACCTCTCTCCCCACTTAACTTTCCCAATGTATCTGGCCGCTCAGGTGGGGTGCGTTTCCGGACGCATTCAGTAGCTGATAATCCCAGCCGTCTTGCCCCGCCTGCCAGTTGAGTTGTGCGGTTCCGGGAAGGAACAGCGGCTTCTTGAACTGGCAGGAGACGGATATCGCGTCCGGGCGCCAGCCGCTTTGCTGTTCCAGTAATGCCAGCACTCGGGCCTTGCTCCACATGCCGTGGGCAATCGCCCGGGGGAAACCGAAGGCCTTTGCGGTCAGCGCGTGAAGGTGTATCGGGTTTCTGTCACCGGATACCCCCGCGTATTGCCGGCCAATGGATTCCGCGGCACTGAAGTCGGTGGTCTCAGGGTAGTGGGGTAGTTCGGGAGGTTTATCGGCCGAGGCCTTTTTGCTTTTATCCGGCTGTCGGAACAGGTTGGTGCTCGTCTCTTCCCACACCAGCCTCCCTGCGGACCAGGCTTCGGTGACCAGATCGAACTCCAGGCCCCTCGACGTATTGTTCTGACCGTCCAGCCGTGCGGTGATGTCCAGCGTTTCCCCGGTGCCGATGGCTCGGTGCTGCGTGATGTTGTTGCGAAGGTGAACGAGCCCAAGCAGGGGCAGTGGGAAGTCTTTCTCGGTCAGCAGTTTCAGATGCAACGGAAACGCCAGGATGTGGGGCCAGGTGATGGGCACGTTAGCCTGTGTATCGAAGCCACATACCTTCCGGTAGCGTTTCAGGTTATCGTTGGCCGTACTGACACCGATTAATCGGGTGGACAGGCCGGGGATTCTGAGTTCGTCGCCGGATGGCTTGGTTTTCGGGAGTAGGGCCTTGCTGTAAAGCGACCATAGGCCGGGCGGGTGACGGTGGTAGATTGAAGTATCTGTCATATTGCTATCTCTCCTGGTACACCTGTGCGTCTGTGGCCTGATATGCTCTAATATAAGACTAAGGTCTCAGAGTCTGGCAAACCCGGCCAGTATGAGCATTGACCTGGCTTGCCAGCAAGGTTGTCCGGCCGGCCAAGCCGATTAATAAACAACTATAAAGCGGGATTTTATGCAGGAACTTCGCGATGCGGGTGTGATGTTGCGCCTGATTTATCAGGCCATGAAACGCAAAGGGATTGATACAGATGCCATTTTTGCCCGGCTGGGAGTGGATGAAGACTATGTCTACACCGAGCAGCTAAGAACACCTCACAGTGCCCAGTTGTATTTCTGGCAGGTGGTTGAGGATGTGTCGGGTGACTCCGACGCCGGCCTCCACCTGGGTCAGTTGTTACCGGCTTACAAGGGGCAGGTACTGGAATACCTGTTTCTGAGTAGCCCGACGTTTGGCGAGGGCCTGCGGCGGGCTCAGAACTATCAGCGCCTGTTGAGCGATGCTGCCAATACCGACTTCTTCATCGAGGGTGACGAGGCTTGCATGGTTCTGGATGCCGCTTCCAGCGAAGTCAGCCGTCTGCGGCACTTCAACGAATGCTTCGTGCAGGGTCTGATTACCTTTTTCAAATCGATCACCGATGACCGCTTCTACCCGTCGCGCATCGAGTTTGAGCATCAGCGTGAGCATGGCCAGGAGCATGTGATCGACGTGCTTGGCTGCGATGTCATATTTGGCGCCAAGGAAAACCGGCTGTATTTCCCTGCCACCCTGCTGTCCCATGCTTCACCCCATGCGGAACCGGAGTTGCTGGACCTCCATGAGCGGTTTGCCAGTGAGCAGGTGGCCCGTCTTGAGAAGAAAGACATCGTCGGACAGGTCGAGCGGATTGTTGCGGAACTGCTGGACAGCGGCGAGGTTACTCTGGATGCAGTGGCCGAACGTCTTGGCATTAAACCCCGAACCCTGCGTACCCGCCTGACTGAAGCAGAAACCAGCTTCAACCAGGTGCTGGCGGATTTCCGTTATCGCCTGGCGCGGCAGCTGCTGGCAACCACCGACGAATCCATTGACGAAATCGTTTATCTCACCGGCTTCTCGGAACCCAGTACTTTCTACCGGGCGTTCAAGCGTTGGTCGAGCATGACGCCTATCGAATACCGAAAGACCGCACAGGGAAAGGATGCCATGGTTGATGCCATGTAAGAGCCTTCCGAAAACCGAACTTTTTTCATGAAAAACGTTGACATGCAGGGCGGCCTCTTTATAATGCGCCCTCGTTGTCACCGAGCAGTCACACCCTTGATTGCGCCCGAGGTGGCGGCTCACGCGGAGCGGTAGTTCAGCTGGTTAGAATACCGGCCTGTCACGCCGGGGGTCGCGGGTTCGAGTCCCGTCCGCTCCGCCATTTTCCCTTCTTTGATTACCTCTTTTTGTTGTCATTCCCGATTCATCTCTCTGTAATATTGTCCATGCTATCGTTCTCCTGTTTGAAACTTGGGAGACGAACAATGTCCGATTACGAAGAAGAGCTGATGGATTGTCAGTTTGAAGACTATGATGATGACGATACTCTGGACGATGCCACTGAGTTGTAGTGGTGCTTTCAGGTTTTTAGAGAATACCTTTGGCAGCCTGCTCCGCCAGGTACTGTTTTCGATGTTCCCCCGGGCTGGTGTTGAACCAGCGACGCCACGCCTTATGAAATGCTGCCGGATTGGCAAAGCCCAATAGCCACGCAATTTCTGACAGCGATACCCGTGTTTCCCGTATGTACTCGATAGCCAGCTCCTTGCGGGTGTCGTCCACCAGTTCCCGAAATCCGGTGTTCTCCTCTGCCAATTGCCTTTGAAGTGTCCAGGGCGCGACGCCGAGCTTATGGGCGACGGTCATCAGGGTCGGAGTGCCGCCCTGTAGCAGGGGTGGGAGCTGGTCTTTCACCCGGTCAGCCGTGCTCCACCCGGCGCGGATACGTGACAGTTCCTGCGCGCACTGCCCTGACAGTGACTCGAACATGGCGGCCTGCGCCTGTAGCGAAGCGGCTTCCGCTATTCCCGGGGCCAGTCTGAGGCTGTTGCCTTCGGCACCGAACTTCACCGGGCACCCGAACCACTGTTCAAACACATCGTCGTAACCCTGGGAAGGGTACTCAATGCAGACCCGTTCAACGACCCCGTCGTGGCCGGTAATGAGCCTCAGGAATTGGGCCCAGGCTGCAAGGACCGAATCCACCACGAAGTAATTAAACACGTTGTAGGGTTTGATGGAGTAAAAATGCGCTTCACGGCCCTTGCCGGCTGTCCAGGGAACACCCCTGCTGTTGCGGCTGTTGAGTAGGGAATAATGAATCAGCGTGCTGATGGCTTCGCCAGCTGTGGCGGCAGATTGGGCGGCAAGCCCTGCGATACCCGCGTCCACGGGGCGAGACAGCTGGCCCATCGTCAGGCCGAGCGCGGGGTTGCCGGTGAGGGCGATAGCCGCCTGACCCATTCTCATGAACCGGGGGATGCTGATCCGGGCCGCAGGCGCTCCCAGTGCTTGTTCGTCCAGCCCAAACCGGCTCAGCAGGTCTGTGGGGTCCCGGCCTTCGGCCCGAAGTGCGCGGGCCATGACGGCGACGTACAGCACGCTGATATCGCCGAGGGGGTTTTTGTGTCTGGTGCTCGTTTTCATGATGCAGGTATTGTCCGACAAGTCGTTACAGGATATCAAACTGTTGTTTCGGGATATTGTTTGGGAAGGGCCGGATGGCTAATTTAGAGCCCATATCACGGCATTGCCGATCCAATAACAGGAGAGAGATCATGACCGAATCGACACCGGGCGTTAAACGTTACCCCAATTTGCTGGAGCCGTTGGATCTGGGGTTCACGCGTCTTCGCAATCGTACACTGATGGGGTCCATGCATACTGGCCTGGAAGAGGCGAAGAATGGTTTTGATCGGCTTGCCGCTTTCTACGCCGAACGTGCCCGTGGCGGTGCGGGTTTGATTGTGACTGGTGGTATTTCCCCGAATGTGGAAGGTGCGGTGTTCCAGCACGCGGCCAAGATGAACACCCAGGAAGAAGCGGACAAGCATCAGGTGATCACCCGCGCGGTGCATGAGGCCGACGGCAAGATCTGTATGCAGATTCTCCATGCCGGTCGCTACGCTTATCATCCGGAGCTGGTGGCCCCGTCCGCGATTCAGGCGCCCATCAACCCGATGAAGCCTAGAGAGCTGGACGAAGCGGGTATCGAAAAGCAGATTGAGGATTACGTCAACTGCGCGGCGCTCGCGCGGGAAGCCGGGTACGACGGCGTGGAGATCATGGGTTCGGAAGGTTACTTCATCAACCAGTTCATCGTGGCCCATACAAACCATCGTACTGATCAGTGGGGTGGCAGCTACGAGAACCGCATTCGACTGCCGATCGAGATTGTTCGCCGGGTTCGCGAGCGTGTGGGCAGCGATTTCATCCTTATTTACCGTTTGTCGATGCTGGATCTTATCGAAGATGGCAGTACCTGGGATGAAGTGGTGCAATTGGCGAAAGAAATCGAGAAAGCCGGCGCAACCATTATCAACACCGGCATCGGCTGGCATGAAGCCCGTGTACCGACCATTGCTACCTCTGTGCCTCGAGGCGCGTTTACCAAGGTAACGGCCCGCCTGAAAGACGAGGTCAGCATTCCCCTGGTGACCACCAACCGCATCAACATGCCGGATGTTGCCGAGAAGATCCTCGCGGAAGGCGATGCTGATATGGTGTCCATGGCCCGTCCGTTCCTGGCGGATGCGGACCTTGTTCTGAAGGCTGCCGAAGACCGCGCGGACGAAATCAACACCTGCATCGGTTGCAACCAGGCCTGCCTGGATCATACCTTCAGCGGCAAGCTGACCTCTTGTCTGGTCAACCCCCGTGCCTGTCACGAAACTGAGCTGACCTACGTCAAAACCGCCGAGCCCAAAACGATCGCGGTGGTTGGGGCCGGCCCCGCAGGCCTGGCGTTTGCGACGGTAGCGGCGGAGCGTGGTCATAAAGTAACGCTGTTTGACGCCGGTAGCGAAGTGGGTGGTCAGTTCAACGTGGCCAAGCGGATACCGGGCAAGGAGGAGTTCTACGAAACCCTGCGTTATTTCCGGGTCATGTTGGACAAGCACGGGGTGGACGTACGCCTGAATACCCGTGTGGATGTCGATGCCCTCAAGGCTGGTGGATACGACCATGTGGTGCTGGCCAGCGGCGTCAGCCCGCGCACACCGGAGATTGAGGGAGTGGATCACCCCAGTGTCATTGGTTACCTGGATGCGCTGTTGGGTCGCAAGCCCGTAGGGCAGAAAGTGGCGGTGATTGGTGCCGGTGGCATCGGTTTCGACGTCTCGGAATTCATCGTCCACAAGGGCACCTCGGCGGCGCTGGATCCCGAGCACTTCATGCGTGAATGGGGAGTGGACCTGAGCGTTGGTCATCGTGGCGGTATTCAGGGCATGGAGCCGGAGGTGCCGGAGCCGGCCCGCGAGGTGTACCTGTTGCAGCGCAAGGCATCGAAAGTCGGTAAAAACCTGGGCAAGACCACAGGCTGGATTCACCGCACTTCACTGAAGAATCGCCAGGTGCAGATGGTTCCGGGCGTGAGCTACCGCAAGATTGATGATGACGGGCTGCACATAACGGTGACCCCGAAAGGTGCCGAGCAGGGAGAGGATAGGGTATTGCCGGTGGATACCATTGTTGTGTGTGCCGGCCAGGAGCCTTTGCGTGAGTTACAGAGTGGGCTTGAAGCCGCTGGAATTAAGGTGCACTTGATCGGTGGCGCCGACGTGGCCGCGGAACTGGATGCCAAGCGCGCGATCAATCAGGGCAGCCGCCTGGCAGCGGAGCTCTGAGTGCCACGGGCGTGCGGGCCCTGATCACAAAACGTTGCAGTTTTACTCTACCTTCAGAGGTTTGACCCGCTAGACTATTACCCGGAAGTCTGTCAGTTTGAAGCCGGCCCCGCGCACTGTGCAGGGCCGGTTTCTGGTGTCTGACGAAAAAACGGAACACTTTTGGTGTGTTTGTCGTGTAGCGGTCGGGTTTTCGGAGAGTGGGGAGTTAGCAATGGGGTCTGCCGACCAGGCAAGCGATGGTTATTCGGCGGTGTTTTTCATGGACGGCAGCGACGTGTCGCGCCAGATGCGTGCGTCTGAGTTCGGGGCCTTTCTTGATGGCTACGTTGGCCTGTCCGACCTGGCAGATACCGATGTAAAGGCCGTTTACGTATTGCTTGGCAGCGACCTTCTGGTGCGTTCGCTGGTTTTCTTCCGAATCTATTTTGATGAGGAAGGCAGGGCTGACAGCCATTGGAACTTGCCCGTAGAAAAACTGGCCCGCAAAGGTGCCAAGGGCCCGGATATGGGTGCTGGTCCGATTCGATTGGTGTGTCGCAGTCAATGCCCGAAGTCTGCCAGTGCCGAGGATTTCTGGGATCCTGATATGACCCCGGGAAGCAACCACTTTCAGGCCATTCGGCGCGCCGTGGATGCGAACACACTGAGGTTCCGCAAGGTGGAGCCCACGCCGGAAGAGGATATTCCTGTGTTGGGTGCCGAGTCCCGTTCCCAGGAAGAACCTGAGGTTTCCGCAGACCGGGTGCGGCTTGCCCGTGTTATCCGGGAACAGCGGCTTCGCATCAAAACCCTGCAAAGTGTTCATCGCGATGCGCTGTCTGATCTGCAGCGTGAAAACCGCCATGAGATGCAGGCCCTGCGTAATGAAACCGCCGAACTCCAGCAGAAGTATGAGCGCCAGAAACTCAGCAATGAACAGCTGAAAAAACGCCTTGCTGAGCGCAATGAGCAGTACCTGATGATGCAGGAGCAGATCGCCAGTGGTGAGGCCCGTAATGAGCGCGAGGGTGCTACGGCGGATGCCGAGGTGGTGTTGCTGCGAGAGCA
The DNA here is from genome assembly GCF_054968585.1 of Marinobacter sp. G5_S1_61_S3. NCBI lineage: Bacteria > Pseudomonadati > Pseudomonadota > Gammaproteobacteria > Pseudomonadales > Marinobacteraceae > Marinobacter > Marinobacter sp. G5_S1_61_S3. The sequence continues at coordinate 50,201 of NZ_JBQKUK010000017.1, forward strand.
ACTGGAGCGCCGTCAGCGCGAACTGGAATTGAGGGACGAAAAGATCGTGGTGCTGGAGCAGGAAAACTATGACTTGCGACACCAGCCGCCAACCGAAAATTCAGTCATGGATCATCTGCAAAACCATTCGGTCTTCCTGGTGGCCTACCACGCCGGGGTAGGTCATATTACCCTGCCTTACGATGATATCGAGAGCTATTTCCGCAACCCTGTGGCCTACGCTGCTGAGCGTTGCGGGCTCAATGAGCCGGCCTACCGGCAATGGCTTGACCACTATGAACACCCGGTCTGCCATCATAAGCTTACCAACGGTAAACCCTGTGGTGAGCCCGTCATGCGCATCAGTCAGCCGGCTGAGTTTCGGGCAGAGGTGGATGATCGCTGCGAACAGCACCGGCCGAAGGACTCCAACTAACCTGCCTCTAGCGATTTCCTGCGGGATCTTTTTTCAGAATCGGGCCGTATTTCGTTACTATGGGTGCTGATACGCCCCCGGGTGATGAATCAGCTCCGCCCCGGCCCAACCCAGACACCCACAGGAAGCTACATGGATCAATTCAGAAACATTGGCGTGATTGGCCGCATGGGCAGCGTAAAGGTGGTCGAATCGCTGCGTCAGCTCAAACAGTATCTGGTGAGCAATAACTATCACGTGATCATTGAGGAGGACACCGCCAGTATGCTGCCTGGTCATGGTCTTCAGGTGGCCAGCAAGAAGCTGCTGGGTGAAATTTGTGACCTGGTTATTGTGGTGGGTGGTGATGGCAGTCTGCTGGGCGCTGCCCGGGAACTGGCCAAATCCAAGATTCCGCTGCTGGGTGTGAACCGTGGTCGTCTTGGTTTCCTGACCGATATTTCTCCGTCTGACCTGGAGGAACGGCTGGGCAAGGTCCTGCAGGGGAAATACATCGAAGAGACACGTTTCCTGCTGGATGGGCACGTGGAGCGCAATGGCCAGCCCCTGGGCTTTGGAACCGCCCTGAATGACGTGGTGCTGCATCCCGGCAAATCGACCCGGATGATCGGGTTCGACCTCTACATCGACGGACATTTCGTATACAGCCAACGCTCGGATGGGCTTATCGTGGCTACGCCGACCGGGTCGACCGCCTATTCGTTATCGGCGGGCGGGCCGATCATGCATCCGAAACTCGATGCCGTCGTGCTGGTGCCCATGTTCCCGCACACGTTGAGCAGTCGCCCGATCGTGGTGGACGGCAAGAGCGAGATCAAGCTGGTGATCGGTGAAACCAACGAAACCTATCCGCAGATCAGTTTCGACGGGCAGATGAACATTGCCTGTGCCCCCGGCGACATCATCCGAATCACCAAGAAACCCTTCAAGATTCGCCTGATTCACCCCGCGGATCATAATTTTTACGCCACATGCCGGGACAAGCTGGGCTGGGCCAGTGAGATTGCAGCGAGCTAACAACATGCCAGGACAGGAAAGATCCGCGAGCCGCGGCTACGACATTATCGGCGATATTCACGGATGCGCTCATACCCTGGTGCGGCTACTGGACCAGATGGGCTATCGCAAGGTTAACGGTGTCTATGAACACCCCCGGCGCCAGGCCATATTCATTGGTGACATCATTGACCGCGGGCCTCGTATCCGTGAGGCACTACATCTGGTCAGGGACATGGTCGAGCATGGTTCCGCCCGCATCGTAATGGGAAATCACGAGTACAACGCCCTGGGCTACTGCACCCGTGCCCGCCCCGGCAGTGGCAAGACGTTCCTGCGGGAGCACAATGCCCGGCACGACCGGTTGATCCGCGAAACCCTCGAACAGTTCGAGCATTACCCCCACGAATGGAACGAGTTTCTGGAGTGGTTCTACACCATTCCCCTGTTTATCGATGAGCCGGATTTCCGGGCAGTACATGCGTGTTGGGACAGCGACCTGATCACCAAATTCAAGGAAAATCAGGGGGGTGCCTGTATCGATGACGAGTTCCTCCATGCGTCGGCGGCGATTGAGTCCTTCGCCGGCCAGGTCATGGATACCTTGCTGCGCGGCACGGATCTTCGCTTGCCGCCGGGCGTGAAGATTACCGGTAAAGACGGCTACGTCAGGGAGTTTTTCCGCACCAAGTTCTGGGCTGATAATCCGAAAACCTACGCCGACGTGGTGTTCCAGCCCGACCCCTTGCCGGAGGACGTCGCCTGCCGTGAGCTGACGGACGCTGAGCGAGGCCAGCTGATCAGCTATCCCGCTTCAGCGCCACCGGTGTTCGTGGGCCATTACTGGATGGAAGGCGAGCCGGCACCACTGAAACACAATGTGGCCTGCATCGACTTCAGTGCGGTCAAATACGGCAAGCTAGTGGCTTATCGCCTGGATGGCGAACGTACCCTGTCCCGTGACAAGTTCGTTTGGGTGGATGTGGAGAGGCCGGAGCAGCCGGACTATCCCACCAGCGAAGACAGCGTGGCGAGGTAACCTGTGTATCGCGTGAAACAGATTGATACCGACATAAACCTGGCTGGTTTCAGTCGTTGGCTGAAAGAGCAGGGGGTGGAGCACCGGATCACCGAGGAGGGTGGGGCACAGGTGCTGTGGCTGGAGAACCCTGAGCATACGGAGCCGGTGTTACAGGCTCTTGAACGCTTCCTGAAGGAACCCGAGGTGCAGGACGCTGTCAATACGACAGCGCAATCGCCGGTGTTTGTCGGGGGGCGTTGGCAGCCGTCGCCACGCCACGCACCCATGGTGCTCGCCATGATTGCCCTGGCCGTATTGATGGCTTGGGTGACGGCCATGGGACAGAATCAGCTATCCACCCTGTTGATGTTCGTCGATCCGCGTTTCTATGATGTTGGTACCATGGCGGATCGAATCCAGGCGCTGTCTTCTACCTTGGCTGGTGGGCAGGTCTGGCGCCTGATCACGCCGGATTTCCTGCATTTCAGCTGGACCCATATCATCTTTAATTCCGTCATGTTGTGGTTCCTGGGCAGTCAGGTTGAGTGGTTCGATGGCCGTGCGCGGTTACTTGCCCTGTTCGTAGTGACCAGCCTGCTGTCCAACGGATTGCAGTACATCGTGAGTGGGCCTCTGTTTGGCGGTCTGTCTGGCGTTGTGTACGGCATTCTGGGTTATTGCTGGTTGAGCCAGCGGCGCGTGCCCCGTTTCCAGTTCCCGCCTGCACTGGTGACGTTTGCCGTGGCCTGGATGGTGATTGGCTTTACGCCATTTACCGAAATGGTGGGGTTGGGGCAGATGGCAAATGAAGCCCACCTGGGAGGCTTTGTGGCTGGCCTTGCCCTGGCGGCCATTTTGCCGGTACCAAAAAAAGCCCCGCGAAACCGCGGGGCATGAAAAGAGCGTACAGCTCCTGATGAGAGAGACCAAATGAATACGACCTTCGTCATTTGGTGAGTTAATGATAATCATTATCGTTTATTGTTGTCAACGGGTTTCCTCACATTTTTTGCTAGCAAATGATTGGAGAACGAAATGACCTACGAAGAGCTGATCAAACGGCTGGACCCCGCTGTTTATCAGAGCCTCAAGCGCGCCCTTGAGCTGGGCAAGTGGCCGGATGGTCGTAAACTGAGTGACGAGCAGCGGTCGATCTGCATGGAGGCCGTTATTTATTACGAAGACCACCACAACACACCGATGGAAGAGCGGGTTGGTTACCTTGACCGCGGCGAAAAGGCGGGGACTGCGTGCGATCCCAGCGTGTCGCGCACAGCAGGGAAATCGTCAAACGGTACCGCTGGCTCAGATCAGTACTTTGAGGTGAAGTCTTGACCGCATTGGTTGATGTGACCGGTCGCCTGCGCAAGATGCCTGCAGAGGCCGGTGATCCGGTCAGCTATACCATCCGGGTGGGCGATACCCTCATCCCCCTTAATGAGATGGTCGGGTACCCGTTGCAGTTTGATTTCGATGGCGTGATACGCTGCATCAACTGTGATCGTAAGACCAACAAGAGTTTCAGCCAGGGTTACTGCTATCCCTGTTTTCGCAAGTTGGCCGCCTGTGACAGCTGCATCATGAGCCCGGAAAAATGCCATTACCATGAGGGCACCTGCCGTGAGCCGGAGTGGGGAGAGACTCACTGCATGATTGAGCATGTGGTGTATCTGGCTAATTCGTCCGGTCTCAAGGTGGGCATAACCCGTGGTTCTCAGGTGCCAACTCGCTGGATAGACCAGGGTGCCGTCGATGCCATCCCGATGGTCCGGGTGACTACCCGACAGTTAGCAGGTTTTGTGGAAGTCGCGTGCAAGAAGTACGTCGCGGACCGAACCAACTGGCGGGCCATGCTTAAAGGCGACGTGCCGGATCTGGACCTGGTTGAAGAGCGTCGCCGCATGCTGGAGCTGGTCGCCGACGATTTGTCGGAATTGCGCGCCGCCCACGGTGAGAACAGTATCCGGGCTGTCGATGAAGACGGGTTGGCTCTGAGCTATCCGGTCGAGGTATGGCCCCGGACGGTAAAAACTCATAATCTGGACAAGTCGCCCTCGGCGGACGGCGTGCTCCAGGGGATCAAGGGCCAATACCTGATCCTGGATACCGGTGTTATCAATATCCGTAAATACACCGGTTATGAAGTCCGCTTCCGGGTCTTCCCAAACCACTGAGCCCGGCCCAACGAATTCTGGAGAAAGTGAATGCGTACCAGTCAGCCACAGACCATTTTCCTCAAGGATTACCGCGTGCCCGCCTTTCTGGTGGACCATGTGGATCTGCGTTTTGAACTGTTTGAAGATGGGGCCAGGGTTCACTGTACCCTGGCCATGTGCCGGAATCCCGACAGCGATTCCTCGGACAAGAGCCTTGAACTCGACGGCGACAGCCTGACCACACTTGAATCGGTGAGCCTGGATGGCAAACCCCTGGAGGGCAGCGCCTACGAGGACCGTGACGACAAACTCACCCTTCATGAAGTGCCGGATCAGTTTAACCTGGGGATCGTGACCTGGATCGAACCCCAGAACAACACGCGCCTGGAAGGCCTGTACAAATCGTCGGGCATGTTCTGTACCCAGTGTGAAGCCGAAGGCTTCCGCTGCATTACGTACTTTCCTGACCGGCCCGATGTGATGGCCCGTTTCCGCACCCGTGTTGAGGCGGATAAAACCCGCTATCCCATCCTGCTGTCTAACGGCAACGATGTTGAAAAGGGCGATCTGGCCGACGGCAGGCATTTTGTTACCTGGGAAGACCCATTCCCGAAGCCCTGCTACCTGTTTGCTCTGGTGGCCGGTGACCTCCTGGAGAAGCGGGACACCTTTAAGACAATGTCAGGTCGTGACATTGATCTGCGCATGTACGTTGAGCCCCGCAACGCCGAGAAGTGCGACCACGCCATGGACTCCCTGAAACGCGCCATGCGCTGGGACGAGGAGGTGTATGGCCGCGAGTACGATCTGGATATTTTCATGATCGTCGCAGTGGATGACTTCAACATGGGCGCCATGGAGAACAAGGGGCTGAACATTTTCAACTCCTCGTGCGTACTGGCCAGCCAGGAAACCGCGACGGACATGGCGTTCCAACGCATCGAGTCGATCGTGGCCCACGAGTATTTCCACAACTGGTCCGGTAATCGCGTGACCTGTCGCGACTGGTTCCAGCTTAGCCTGAAAGAAGGCTTCACGGTGTTTCGGGATTCCTGTTTTTCTGCCGATGTGGGTTCGCCCACTGTGAAGCGGATTGAGGATGCGACCATGCTTCGTACCGCTCAGTTCGCCGAGGATGCGGGGCCAATGGCGCACCCGGTTCGTCCGGAATCCTATATGGAGATCACGAACTTCTACACGCTGACCATCTACGAGAAAGGTTCGGAAGTGGTGGGCATGATCCATACGCTGCTGGGGCCCGATCTGTTCCGCAAGGGCAGTGACCTGTACTTTGAGCGGCATGACGGTCAGGCGGTGACAACAGACGACTTTGTCCGCGCCATGGAGGATGCCAGTGGTCGTGACCTGTCGCAGTTCCGTCTCTGGTACGAGCAGTCTGGCACGCCAGAGCTGACAGTGCGGGATGAGTTTGATGACGCTGCTGGCATCTATCGCCTGACCATCAAACAGTCGATTCCGGATACACCGGGACAGACCGACAAGAAGCCGCAGCACATCCCGTTTGCCATCGGCCTTCTGGGTGCCGAGGGTGAGTCGTTGCCACTGAAGCTGGCTGCAGATGATGCCGATGCGCCAACGGACCGAGTCCTGGAGTTGACCGACGCCAGTCATACCTTCGAATTCCACGGCTTGTCGGAGCGGCCAGTGCCTTCATTGTTGCGGGGGTTCTCGGCGCCGGTGCGGGTATTCTACCCGTGGACACGGGAGCAGCTCACCTTCCTGATGAGCCATGACTCGGACGGTTTCAATCGCTGGGACGCGGGACAGCGCCTGGCGGTGGAAGTTATCAACTCACTGGTGTCGTCCACCGATGGGAACGTGGACGCCGGCCTGGTTGAGGCGTATCGCAGCCTGTTGGCGGACTCGTCTCTGGACCAGGCGCTGGTTGCCAAAATGCTGCAACTGCCATCCGAAGCCTATCTGATCGAACTGGCTGATCAGCCCAACGTACCTGCCATCCACAGAGCCCGTGAACGCGTGCTTGCGCATCTGGCGAGATCGCTGAGGGACGAGCTTCTGGCCTGCTATCACCGCAACACCCTGAGCGGCCACTACGAGGTGACGCCGGAGGCCGTGGCGCGTCGAAGCTTGCGGAATACCGCCCTGGCCTGGCTCCTGCACATCGATGATGAAGAGGGCCGGACGCTGGCGACAAGCCAGTTTAACGAGGCCGATAACATGACGGATTGTATGGGAGCCCTTCGTGCCCTGGTGAACTCCGGTTACGAAAAAGAGCAGGAGCAGGCACTCGCAGACTTCTACCATCAGTGGAAGGACGACCCCCAGGTGGTTGAGCAATGGTTCGCGGTGCAGTCGGGCAGTACCCGCACCGGAGGCTTGCGCAAAGTCCATGAACTGATGGAGCACCCGGCGTTCGACTGGAAGAACCCCAACAAGATCCGCTCGGTGATCGGGGTGTTTGCCGGCCAGAATCTCCCTGCCTTTCACGCAGAGGATGGAGCCGGTTATCAGTTCCTTGCGGAGCAGGTGCGAAAACTGGATGACAGTAACCCACAGATTGCGGCCAGGCTGGTGTCTCCGCTGACCCGCTGGCGCAAATTCGCGCCGGTTCACGGCGAGCAGATGAAATCGGCGCTGGAGACCGTTCGTGACAAGTCTGGATTGTCGCGGGATGTCTACGAGGTGGTTCACAAGAGCCTTGCCGGCCAATAGGGAAGCGAGATCGCTGGGGTATCCGTCTGCCGCAACGCGGGGCCTGTCACAGGCGGATACAAAATCGCACTTTCGGTCGATAGACAATATCGGCCAATCGGCTACTCTGTCAGGAGCCGATATTCCATGACAACACAATAAGAAAAGCCTTCTACAGGGCTTTCAGACAGGTTTAAGGTTAAAAAATGACATACAAGAACAATGTGATTTTGGGCAGTCTGTTTGCTCTTTCGGTTTTTGCCATGCCAGCCAGTTCCGCCGTTTCCAGTAGTGAAGCCGCTCGACTGGGTCAGGATCTTACCCCGTTTGGCTCCGTGAAAGCCGGCAACGAGGCAGGCACCATTCCCGCGTGGACGGGTGGCCTCACCGAAGCCCCTACCGGATATGAGGGTAGTGGTCAGCACCATATCAACCCTTTCCCGGACGATGAGGTGTTATTCACCATCAGCGCGTCCAACATGGATCAGTATGACGAGTACCTGACCGACGGCCTCCGTGCCATGCTCGACACCTATCCGACGACCTTCCGTATTCCGGTCTACAAAAGCCGTCGCACACACGCGGTGCCGGATTGGGTTGCTGAAAATACCAGGGAAAATGCCGTAGATGCTGAGGTAGTGGGTAAAGGCGAGGGTATCGATGGCGCCTTTGCCGGTTATCCTTTCCCCATCCTGCACGGTAATAATGAGCAAAAAGCCTGGCAGGTAATCTGGAATCACCTGACTCGCTGGCGTGGCGTTTCCGTAACCCGCCGTTCAAGCGAAGTGGCAGTGCAGCCGGATGGCGATTACTCCCTTGTGACCTCTCAGCAGGAAGCCTTCTTCAATTACTACAACCCTGAGGGTAGTGAAGAAGAACTCGATAACGTTATTTTCTATTATCTGTCGTTCACCCAGTCGCCACCCCGTCTCGCCGGTGGTGCCATCCTGATTCATGAAACTCTGAACCAGATTATCAACCCGCGTAATGGTTGGGGTTACAACGCCGGCCAGCGCCGTGTTCGCCGTGCACCCAACCTGGGCTATGACTCTCCGATTGCAGCCGCAGATAATCTGCGAACAGCCGATGACACCGATATCTTTAACGGTGCCCTGGACCGCTACAATTGGGAATATGAGGGTATGCGGGAGATCTACGTTCCCTACAACAATTACCGCATCGGTGAGCAGGGCACGCCTTACTCCGAAATCCTGGGTATTTCCCACCTGAATCCGGACCTCACCCGTTGGGAGCTCCATCGGGTGCATGTTGTGGAAGCGACCCTGAAGGAAGGGGAGCGCCATATTTACGGCAAGCGTCGCTTCTATGTGGATGCCGATAGCTGGAACACCTTGCTGCTGGACCAGTACGATGGCCGCGGTGAGCTCTGGCGCGTGACCATGGGCCTGGCGAAAAACTATTATGAATTGCCTGGCGTATGGACAGTGCTGGATGTGTACCATGACCTTCAGGCCCGTCGTTATCACGTGCTGGGCCTGGATACCGAAGAGGGTTCCACCCGTAAGTTTACCAACGACGTGCCCAACCGACGGTATTTCTCGCCGGCTTCCCTGCGTCGCAGGAGTGTGCGTTAACGTCTTGACTCGCTGTTGGAACACGATTTTCGCCAGAGACGGATGGCGACGGATATACCGGTGGTCGGCAGGTCACCGGTATATTCATAGTATTGGCCGGTGCGACCGGCAAAATCAGAGTGACACAGTTCAACACAACATATAGGCAATCTGAATGGCTACAAGGTTGATGTGCAAGACTCTGGGAGCGGCCTGTCTTGGACTATCCATGGCATTGTCCGCGCCCACGGTGTTTGCGCTTGCAGATATCATCGAAACCCCATCCCGGCCAACTGCGCTTGCGCCAGAGCATCTGCTCAATGATGTCGACACGGCGGGCGAACGAATCGTGGCAGCCGGTGTGCGTGGTCATATCATTTTTTCCGATGATGATGGTGAAAGTTGGGTGCAGGGTGAAGTTCCGGTATCCGTCACATTGACCGGCGTGGATTTTGGCACTGAACAGCATGGCTGGGCCGTTGGGCACAGTGGTGTTGTTCTCCATTCAGACGATGCGGGCGAAAACTGGGAGCTCCAGCTCACCGGTGTCCGGGCTGCTGAATTGGCGATTGAAAGTCGCCAGGAGCAGATCGACGAAATGGAGCAGAAACTGGAAGAAGCCCCGGAGGACGAGAAAGACGACCTCGATTGGGCGTTGGGCGATCTGTATTTCTCGCTGGAAAACCTGCAGGCGGATCTTGAAATCGGCCCGGTGAACCCGTTTCTGGATGTCTGGTTCGAAAATGAGGACCACGGTTTCGTTGTTGGTGCCTATGGCATGTTTTTGCGCACGACGGACGGCGGAAAGACCTGGAAAGACTGGGCGCCGAAGCTTGAAAACCCCAGCAGTTTTCACCTGAACAGTATTGGCCAGATCACTGGCGGTGGCCTGGTGATCGTCGGTGAGGCTGGGCAGATTTTCGTGTCCGTCGATGGCGGTGACAGCTGGGAGAGACGTGAGAGCCCCTATGAGGGCTCCCTGTTCGGAGCAATCGGAACCGGTAATGTGAATGAGATACTCGCATTCGGTTTGCGTGGGAACATCTTCTTTTCATCCGACCTGGGCAGAAGCTGGAAAGTGGTGCCCAGTGAGTCGGACGCAACCCTCAATGATGGCACGGTGTCCGAAGACGGCCGTATCACGTTGGTTGGCAATGGTGGCGCAGTGCTAATGAGCACCAACGGTGGAGATACCTTCCGTCCCTACTTCCGGGATGATCGGGAAGGGGTGATGGATGTTGTCCCCGTATCGGGAACCAATCTGCTGATTGTGGGCGAGGGTGGCGTGAAGCACACCGACGCCCGCGGCAAGAATCTTCAATAACGCCCTGATGCGGCACCAACAGATAGAAAATTAGAGGGGCTTTTGAATGTCGAACCCGAAGCACGACAAGGGCGAGCATTACCTGACTACACCGAAGGCAGAACCGTTCCTGGAACGGCTGATCTTCAACAATCGGGCCATCATCCTGATTGCCTTTTTCTTCCTGACGCTGTTCCTTGGCTACAACGCGGTCAAGATTGAGCCGGATGCCAGTTTCGAGCGGATGATTCCGTTGGAGCATCCCTACATCGTCAATATGCTTGAGCACCGGGACGATCTGGAGAACCTGGGTAACTTTGTGCGTATCGCCGTGGAAGTGGAAGAGGGCGATATCTTCACAGCCGAGTATATGGAAACCCTGAAGCAGATCACCGATGAGGTGTTCTATCTCAACGGGGTGGACCGTTCCGGATTGAAATCACTCTGGACCTCCAACGTTCGCTGGGTTGAGGTGACTGAGCAAGGGTTCCAGGGCGGCACCGTGATCCCGGACGGTTACGATGGCTCCCGGGCCACCCTTGAACAGCTGCGTCAGAACGTACTCCGTTCGAACGAAGTAGGGCGCCTGATTTCCGACAACTTCCGTTCTACCATCGTGTACGCGCCGCTTTATGAGAACAACCCTGAAACTGGCGAGCCGCTGGACTACGGTGAGTTCTCGCGCCAGTTGGAAGAAAAGATCCGGGACAAGTACGAGGCGCAGAATCCGAACATTGAAATTCACATCGTCGGTTTCGCCAAGAAAGTGGGCGACCTCATTGAGGGTATTGGTTCCATTGCCTGGTTTGCGGGCATCACCATTATCCTGACGACCCTGTTGCTGTTCGGGTACTCACGTTGCATTACCGGAACACTGGTTCCGGTGTTCACCTCCATCATCGCGGTGTTCCTGCAACTGGGCACATTGAGGCTGTTGGGGTATGGCCTGGACCCTTACTCGGTTCTGGTTCCGTTCCTCGTATTTGCCATCGGCATCAGTCATGGCGTTCAGATTGTGAATGCCATGGCGGTGGAAGCGGCGAAAGGGTTTGATTCCGTTACCGCGGCCCGCCTTGCGTTCCGGGCGCTCTACATCCCGGGCATGCTGGCTCTGATTTCAGATGCCTTCGGCTTCCTGACTCTGTTCTTCATCGAGATCGATGTTATCCGGGATCTGGCCGTTGCCGCCGGCATCGGTGTGGCGTTCGTCATTCTGACCAACCTGGTATTGCACGTATTGATCATGTCGTACCTTGGTATCTCCAAGGGCGGTGTTCGTCATGTGCAGAATCATGGTGAAAAGCAGGACCGCAAGTGGCGCGTCATGTCTTACTTCGCACATCCCGGTGTGGCACCGATTTCTCTGTTGATAGCGGTTATTGGCCTGGGTCTTGGCCTTTATTACAAGCAAGGCCTGAAAGTCGGTGACCTTGATCAGGGTGCGCCGGAGCTGCGGGCCGATTCCCGCTACAACAAGGACAATGCCTACATCATCGACAACTACTCAACGAGTGCCGATGTGTTGGTCGTGATGGTGAAAACCGAGGAAGAGCAGTGTACCCAGTACAACGTTCTCCGCGCGATGGACAACCTTCAGTGGGAGCTTCAGAACACGCCTGGCGTGCAGTCCTCGGCGTCTTTGGCCGATGTGTCCAAGATTGTTACCAAAGCACTGAACGAGGGTAACTGGAAGTGGTATGAGATTTCCCGCAACCAGACTATTATCAATGCCTCGATCCGTGAGGCACCGGCAGGCCTGATCAATACCAATTGTGATCTGACACCGGTGCTTGTTTTCCTTGAGGATCACAAGGCAGAAACGCTGGAAACAGTCACCGAACGCGTTGAGGAGTTCGCCAGCAACAATAACAACGACGAATACACGTTCATGCTGGCCGCCGGTAATGCGGGCGTCGAAGCTGCCACGAACGATGTCATCTCAAGTGCGAAGAACATGATGTTGATCTTCGTCTACGGTGTGGTCGCGTCATTGTGCCTGCTGACGTTCCGTTCTATCCGTGCGGTTCTGTGTATTCTGATCCCACTGGGCCTGACGTCGATCCTGGCCGAGGCGATCATGGCGGTATCAGGCATTGGTATCAAGGTAGCGACGTTGCCGGTTATTGCGCTGGGCGTGGGTATTGGTGTCGACTACGGTATCTATATCTACAGCAAGCTCGAGAAGTTCCTGTTGGAGGGCAAGACACTCCAGGAAGCATACTTCGAGACCCTGAGGTCTACTGGTAAGGCGGTTATCTTTACCGGTGTCACGCTGGGTATCGGTGTGGTTACCTGGATCTTCTCGCCGATCAAGTTCCAGGCGGATATGGGGCTGTTGCTGTTCTTCATGTTCATCTGGAACATGGTGGGCTCTATCTGGCTGCTGCCGGCCCTGGCGCGTTTCCTCCTGCGCCCGGATCGAATGGTTGCCAAGGCCCGCGCGAACAAATAAGATTCGCGACCGCTTGATCAAAAAAGCCCGCTCTGCGGGCTTTTTTGTTTTTTTGCTCAAGTGGTTAGCGAGCTAACCCTTGCTTTATTTATATCGCAAAGTGGTCTATGTTTTAAGGCGAAAGTGAGGAGTGTCCGTTTCGTTACGCGGGCCCAAAAAAGCAATAATGAACAGATAAGGGAAAAGTCATGGCACTGAAACAGAAATTTTCCGCACTTGCAGTTGCAGCAGCGGTCAGCCTTGGAACCGCTTCGACAGCGGTTACCGCGCAGGAGCAGAAATTTGTCACCATCGGTACCGGGGGCGTAACCGGTGTGTACTATCCGGCTGGTGGTGCGATTTGTCGCCTGGTTAACATGGATCGTAAGGAACATGGTATTCGCTGCTCTGTAGAGAGCACCGGTGGTTCGGTCTATAACCTGAACGCGATTCGCCAGGGTGAGCTGGACCTGGCGGTAGCCCAGTCTGACTGGCAGTACCACGCCTACAACGGCACCAGCCAGTTCGAGGAAGACGGAAAGAACGAGAAGCTGCGTGCTGTATTCTCGCTGCACCCCGAGCCATTCACGGTGGTTGCCAGCAAGGGGTCTGGTATCAAGACGTTTGAAGATCTTGCAGGCAAGCGCGTGTCCGTCGGTAACCCCGGTTCCGGCCAGCGCGCCACAGCAGAAGTGCTGATGGACGAAATGGGCTGGACCATGGACAAGTTCTCGCTTCCGGCGGAACTGAAGGCTGCGGAGCAATCCCAGGCTCTGTGTGATGGCAATATTGATGCATTCTTCTACACCGTTGGGCACCCCTCCGGTGCGATCAAGGAAGCGACCACGTCCTGTGACAGTGTGATCGTCAGCGTCAATAACGAAGCGACCAAGAAGCTGGTTGCAGACAACCCATACTACCGTGAAGCGGTGATCCCGGGTGGTATGTATCGTGGTTCTGACGATGACGTGACCACGTTTGGTGTGGCGGCAACGTTTGTCTCGTCTACCGAGGTATCTGAGGACGTAGTGTACGAAGTGGTCAAGGCTGTATTCGAGAACTTTGACAGCTTCAAGCGCCTGCACCCTGCGTTTGCCAACCTGAAGAAAGAAGAAATGGTATCCGACGCGTTGAGTGCACCTCTGCACCCGGGCGCGGCGAAGTACTACAAAGAAGCCGGCCTGATCGACTGATCCTGTAACCGGTAAAACGACACCGCGGGCAGGCCTGCCCGCGGTGTTCTGATCTCCGACCCGCTATATTCTTACAGGACCCAGCTATGACCAATAGCGAACCGAGAGCCGGGGATACCATCGACAGCAAGAAGGTTGCAGAGGTTCTCCAAACCGAGACCGGTGGAAGGGCTGCGACCGGTACGGCTGCAAAGATTCTCTTTGTTGTCCCTCTGCTCTGGTCCCTCTTTCAGCTATGGATAGCGTCACCGCTCCCCTACATTGTTGAGTTCGGTGTTTTTAACTCGACGGAAGCAAGATCCATTCATCTCGCCTTTGCAGCGTTCCTCGCGTTTGCGGCTTATCCCATGATTCGTGGCAGGAATGTTGACCACGTACCGGTTTACGACTGGATTCTTGCCCTGGCTGCCGCTTTTGCAGCCTCTTATCTGTACCTGTTTTATGACCAGCTTGCGACGCGTCCGGGCTCGCCGATTACCCAGGACCTGATCATTGCACTTGGTGGTCTGGTACTGCTTCTGGAAGCAACTCGCCGCGCACTGGGGCTGCCGCTGACCATCGTTGCTGGTGTGTTCCTTATTTACGCGCTGGCCGGCCCCTATATGCCGGATGTGATTTCCCACAAGGGGGCCAGTCTGAGCAAGCTGTCTTCCCATATGTGGCTGGGTACGGAAGGCGTGTTTGGTGTCGCCCTTGGCGTGTCCACCAGTTTTGTCTTCCTGTTTGTGTTATTCGGTGCGCTGCTGGAACGGGCAGGGGCGGGCAACTACTTTATCCAGGTTGCCTACGCCATGCTCGGGCACATGCGCGGCGGTCCCGCCAAGGCCGCGGTGGTATCCAGTGGTCTGAGCGGTGTGATTTCAGGTTCGTCCATCGCCAACGTGGTGACAACCGGCACCTTTACCATCCCCCTGATGAAGCGGGTTGGTTTCCCCGCTACCAAGGCGGGTGCTGTTGAGGTAGCTGCATCCACTAACGGTCAGTTGACGCCTCCCATTATGGGCGCGGCAGCCTTCCTGATGGTTGAGTACGTGGGCATTTCCTACCTGGAAGTGATCAAACACGCCATCCTGCCAGCGCTGATCTCCTACGTGGCGTTGATTTACATCGTTCACCTTGAGGCCTGTAAGCTCAAGATGAAGGGTATTGAACGTCCGAATCGCCCGACTCTCGCGCAGCGTATGCTGAACTGGGTTGTGATCCTGATTGGCCTGAGTGCTCTCACGTTCATCGTGTATTACGGCATTGGATGGTTGAAGGTGGTTCTGGGCGAAGCCGCTGTGTGGGTTCTCGGGCCGCTTCTGCTGTTCATTTACATCGGGCTGGTCTGGTACTCCACCCGCTTTCCGGAACTGGCTCAGGACGATCCTGAATCCTCAATGGATACACTGCCTGACGTGGGGCCAACGGTTAAGACCGGCCTGTACTTCCTGTTGCCAGTGGTGGTCCTGGTCTGGTGCCTGACTGTTGAGCGGTTTTCGCCCCAGCTATCAGCATTCTGGGCCACGGTGTTTATGATTTTCATCGTGATCACTCAGCAGCCACTGAAAGCGTTTTTCCGCAAAAAAGGTCACTTCCTTGCGGAAACAAAAACCGGCCTCGTTGACCTCACCCTCTCGCTGGTAACTGGCGCGAGGAATATGGTTGGTATCGGTGTGGCGACTGCCACCGCCGGCATTGTGGTGGGCACGGTGACGCTGACAGGCATTGGCCTGGTGATGACCCAGTTTGTGGAGTTCATCTCCGGCGGCAACCTGTTGCTGATGCTGGTTTTCACAGCGATTATCAGTCTGATTCTGGGTATGGGGCTTCCTACGACCGCCAACTACATCGTGGTTTCCACCCTGATGGCCCCGGTTATCGTGACACTGGGTGCCCAGAACGGCTTGTTGGTGCCTTTGATTGCTGTCCACCTGTTCGTGTTCTATTTCGGCATACTGGCGGATGATACGCCGCCCGTGGGGCTGGCCGCCTACGCGGCGGCGGCTATATCAGGGGCGGACCCGATACGAACGGGTGTGCAGGGCTTCACGTACGATATTCGGACAGCGATTCTGCCCTTCATGTTCATCTTCAACACCCAGTTGTTGTTGATTGGCCTGACGGGTTGGGTGGATTTGCTGGTGACGGTTGCCAGTGCGGTGACGGCCATGCTGGTCTTCTCGGCGGCCACTCAGGGTTACTGGTTTACCAAGAGCTACAAGTGGGAGTCGGCTCTGCTGCTGCTGATCACGTTTACCCTGTTCCGTCCAGGTTATTGGTGGGACATGGTCTACCCGGCAACGCAGGACAGGCCGGGTACCGAAGTGATTGAGCATATTGAAAATGTGCCCGCAGGCGAGTCCCTGGTAGTGCAGGCATCGGGCATGTCCCTGAGTGGTGACGAGGTTTCCACTTATCTCAGTCTGGAGCTACCCGCAGCGGAATCCCCGGAGGCGAGACTGGCGAGCGCTGGCCTTGAGCTGTCGCGTCAGGACGACACGATGGTGGTGGATTTCGTTGGCTATGGTAGCCAGGCAGAGAACGCCGGCGTCAGCTTCGGCTGGACCATTGATGCCGTGCAGGTTGAGAATGAGCGCCCGCCGAAGGAACTTATGTTCATTCCCGCGCTTATACTGCTTGGTCTTGTCGCGTTCGGCCAATTGCGGCGACGCACACCCGAAGAGGCCAGCGCCTACGGCTGACTCTTTTCCCCTTAAAAGCCCGGCATTAACCTGCCGGGCTTTTTTCTGTTAAACTCCTGCGCGCAACGGTCCGCGGTTTGTATCGCGGCCAACCGTCAACATGTGGTCTTTGGTACGGATCACCTCTGAGTCCCTAGGAGCCTACTATGCCTGTTGTTACCCTGCCGGATGGCAGTCACCGCAGTTTTGCCGAATCTGTTACCGTTCACGATGTTGCCGCAGACATCGGTGCCGGGCTTGCCAAGGCCGCCATTGCCGGCCGTGTAAATGGCCAACTGGTCGATACCAGCTTCCCGATTGAAGAAGACGCTGAGCTTGCCATTGTCACCGAGCGTGATGAAGACGGCGTCGACATTATCCGCCACTCCACCGCACATCTCCTGGCCATGGCGGTCAAGGAACTGTTTCCTTCCGCTCAGGTGACTATTGGTCCGGTTGTGGACAACGGGTTCTATTACGATTTCAAATTCGATCGGCCGTTCACCAATGAAGATCTGAGCCGGATCGAAAAGCGCATGGAAGAGCTGGCCAAGCAGGATATTCCGGTGTCCCGATCGGTCATGTCCCGTGACGAAGCTGTCCGTCTGTTTGATGAGATGGGCGAGGAATACAAGGTTCGAATCATTGAGGATATTCCCGGTGAGGAAGATCTGTCCTTCTACCGCCAGGGTGACTTTATCGATCTGTGTCGTGGCCCTCACGTGCCCAACACCGGCAAGCTCAAGGCCTTCAAGCTGACCAAGGTTGCCGGCGCCTACTGGCGCGGTGATACCAGCAACGAGCAGTTGCAGAGGGTGTATGGCACTGCCTGGGGCAACAAGAAAGACCTGAAGGCCTATCTGCATCGCCTGGAAGAGGCCGAGAAGCGCGACCACCGCAAGATCGGCAAGAAATTGAGCCTGTTCCACATGCAGGAAGAGGCCCCGGGCATGGTGTTCTGGCATCCGGATGGCTGGTCCCTGTATCAGGAGATCGAGCAGTACATGCGCCGCAAGCAGCATGAGCATGGTTACCAGGAGATCAAGACGCCGCAGGTGGTTTCCAGGGCGCTTTGGGAAAAGTCAGGGCACTGGGACAAGTTCAAGGACGACATGTTTACCACGGAGTCCGAGAAGCACGATTACGCCATCAAGCCGATGAACTGTCCTTGCCATGTGCAGGTTTTCAACCAGGGCCTGAAAAGCTACAAGGACCTGCCTCTGCGTCTGGCCGAGTTCGGTTCCTGTCACCGTAACGAGGCGTCTGGTGCCTTGCATGGTTTGATGCGGGTTCGCGGATTTACCCAGGACGATGCCCACATATTCTGCGAAGAGGATGCCATTCAGCAGGAAGTGTCTGACTTTATCGGCATGCTCCACGAGATTTATGCGGATTTCGGGTTTACGGAGATTCTTTACAAGCTCTCAACCCGTCCTGAAAAGCGGGTTGGCTCGGACGAAGTCTGGGACAAAGCGGAAGCCGCGCTGGAAGAAGCATTGAACCGGGAAGGCGTTGATTGGGAGCTTTTGCCGGGTGAGGGCGCCTTTTATGGCCCGAAAATCGAGTTTTCGCTGAAAGACTGCATCGGACGGGTGTGGCAATGTGGTACCATTCAGGTCGATTTTTCCATGCCGGGACGGCTGGGTGCCCAATATGTGGCAGATAACTCCGAGCGCAAGACGCCGGTGATGTTGCACAGGGCGGTTCTTGGTTCGTTCGAGCGCTTTATTGGTATCCTCATCGAGGAATACGAGGGCGCTTTCCCGACATGGCTTGCGCCAACGCAGATCGCGGTGCTGAATATTACCGACAATCAGCGGGATTATTGCCAGAATCTTGCGAAAAAGTGGGATTCCCTTGGCTATAGGGTTAATGCTGACTTGAGAAACGAGAAGATCGGCTTTAAAATCCGCGAGCATACTATTAACAAAGTTCCCTTCCTTGTTGTTATCGGCGACAAAGAAGTTGAAAACAACGCCGTTGCGGTGAGAACCCGCAAGGGTGAGGATCTGGGAACTTTATCGCTGGAAGCGTTTGAGCAGCTGATGGCTGACGAAATCAATCGCAAAGGCAGAACCAAAACGGAGATCTGATTATTAAACAGCGAGCGAATCGGGGGCGCACTCCAAAAGCGCCGATCAACGAGAACATTGACGCAACTGAAGTCCGTCTGATCGATGCCGAAGGCAATCAGGTCGGTGTCGTACCGATTGAAGATGCACTCAAGCAGGCTGAAGAAGCGTCTCTTGACCTGGTTCAGGTTACGGATTCCGATCCGATCGTCTGTAAGATAATGGACTACGGCAAGAAAATCTTCGATGAGAAGAAGGCCAAAGCGGCTGCCAAGAAAAAGCAGAAGCAGACGCAGGTCAAAGAGCTTAAGTTCCGGCCAGGAACTGAAGAAGGGGATTATCAGGTCAAACTACGCAACCTGGTACGTTTCCTTGAAAACGGGGACCGCGGCAAAATCACTATCCGCTTCCGTGGGCGTGAGATGGCACACCAGGAAATTGGTATGAAGCTCATGAACAGGATCGAAGTGGATATTGAAGAGCTTGCCCAGGTAGAACAGCGGCCGAAAATGGAAGGCCGCCAGATGACCATGGTAGTGGCCCCCCGTAAAAAGAAGTGAACCTGATCCGGTGCTGATCCCCCGCGGTCGCGGGGGATTTGTCGTTCAGGGGCACATTGATATCACTTAAAAACAGAATGCGGAGTTTTAAAAATGCCCAAGATGAAAACCAAAAGCGGGGCCACCAAGCGGTTCAAGAAGACCGCTACTGGCTTTAAGCATAAGCAGTCCTTCACCAGTCATATCTTGACCAAGAAGAGCCCGAAGCGTAAGCGTCAGCTCCGTGGTACCAAGTTGATTGCCAAGTCCGATGTGGCTTCAATCAAACGTATGACGGCGTGCTGATTCAGCCGCTAGCCATTTCTTTTTAGGTTTAAAGGTAGAAGGATTAACGTATGCCTCGCGTAAAACGTGGTGTGGTTGCACGCCGTCGTCATAAAAAGATTCTCAGTCAGGCCAAGGGTTATTACGGAGCGCGTAGCCGCGTCTTCCGCGTAGCCAAACAGGCGGTTATCAAGGCCGGTCAGTACGCTTACCGTGACCGTCGTAACCGTAAGCGCTCGTTCCGCGCACTGTGGATTGCCCGTATCAATGCTGGCGCCCGTGCCAACGGCCTGTCTTACAGCCGTCTGATTGCTGGCCTGAAGAAGGCCAATGTTGAGATCGACCGTAAAGTTCTGGCCGACCTGGCCATGAACGAGCAGCAGGCGTTTACCGCTGTTGTTGAGAAGGCCAAAGCGTCTCTGTGATCGCTTAGCTCTTTCATCGGTTAACCGATCGATTCAGGCGTCTCCATGGGTTCATGAAGACGCCTTCTGATAGGGGAAGGGCGCGCTCTTCCCCTATTTTTGTTTAGAGTGATTCCATTTCTGGATTGGAGCAGGGTCAATGGAAAACCTGGATCAACTCGTTCAGGACGGCCTGGCGGCGGTTGAAAGTGCCGACAGTTTGCAGGCACTGGATCAGATTCGTGTTGAATACCTTGGCAAGAAGGGTGTGATCACCCAGCAGGCGAAGACACTGGGTAAGCTGTCTGCGGAAGAACGTCCCGCCGCCGGCCAGAAGATCAACGACGCCAAGGGGCAGGTGGAGCAGGCTATCAACGCCCGCCGTACAGACCTTGAGCGCGCCGCCATCGAGCAAAAACTCGCCAGTGAATCCATTGATGTGACGCTTCCCGGGCGAGGCCAGGATCTGGGTGGTTTGCATCCGGTTACCCGCACCCTTCAGCGTATTGAGCAATTTTTCTCCCGCGCGGGCTATACCGTGGAGCAGGGGCCGGAAATCGAAGACGACTATCACAACTTCGAAGCTCTCAACATTCCCGGCCACCATCCGGCCCGTGCCATGCATGACACGTTTTACTTCAATCCCGGCACATTGCTGCGAACCCACACCTCACCGGTTCAGATTCGCACCATGGAAGATGGCAAGCCACCTTTTCGGATGATTTGCCCCGGCCGCGTCTACCGCTGCGACTCGGATATGACCCACACTCCCATGTTTCACCAGGTGGAAGGGTTGTTGGTCGAGAAAGACGTGAGCTTTGCGGACTTGAAGAGCACCGTTGAGGAATTCCTGCGGGTATTCTTCGAGCGCGACCTGGAAGTGCGATTCCGCCCGTCCTATTTCCCGTTCACGGAGCCGTCCGCCGAGGTGGATATCGAATGGGGGCGCGAAGAGGATGGCAGCATCAAATGGCTGGAAGTGATGGGCTGCGGCATGGTTCACCCCAAAGTATTCGAGCATTGCGGTATCGATGCCGAGGAATATCGTGGCTTTGCGTTTGGTCTGGGCGTAGAGCGCCTTGCCATGCTTCGCTATGGCGTGAATGACCTGCGCATGTTCTTTGAGAACGACCTCCGCTTTCTGCGGCAGTTCCGTTGAACACGCCATCAAGGTAAACGAACTAACAGGCAACACCGCATCAGGACAAGGCAGATACCATGAAATTCAGTGAACAGTGGCTACGCGAATGGGTCAATCCGGCGAATGATACCCAGGCATTGATGGATCAGATCACCATGGCGGGTCTGGAAGTTGACGGATTTGAGCCGGTAGCCGGCAAGTTCAGTGGCATTGTTGTGGGTGAGGTTGTGTCGGTATCGCCTCATCCCGATGCGGATAAGCTTCGGGTTTGTCAGGTCAGTGATGGTGCTCAAACGGTACAGGTGGTTTGCGGTGCGCCCAACGTGCGCGACGGCCTGAAGGTGCCGTTTGCCGTCGTCGGAGCGGTGTTGCCGGGCGACTTCAAGATCAAGAAGGCCAAGCTGCGTGGGCAACCTTCGGAAGGAATGCTGTGCTCAGAGTCAGAGCTTGGCCTTTCGGACAGCCATGACGGCCTGATGGAGTTGCCGGACGATGCGCCGGTAGGCCAGGAGCTGAGTGAGTTTCTCAAGTTGAACGACGTCACCATCGATGTGGATCTGACGCCGAATCGCAGTGATTGCCTGTCGATCAAAGGGATCGCCCGGGAAGTCGGGGTACTGAACAGCCTTGTGGTTGAGGGGCCGGAAATTCTCCCCGTGGAAGCAGTGCACTCAGAGGTGCCTGACATCGCCGTGAAAGACCCCGAAGGCTGCCCCCGGTATCTGGGGAGAATCCTGCGCAACGTGGACCTTAGCATTGAATCCCCACTGTGGATGCAGGAAAAGCTTCGCCGCTCCGGGATCCGCTCTATCGACGCTGCGGTGGATGTTACCAACTATGTGATGCTTGAACTGGGTCAGCCCCTACACGCCTTTGACCGTGAGGAAATAGAGGGTGGCATTGTTGTGCGCCGGGCAATGCAGGGTGAAAAGTTGGTATTGCTGGATGGACAGGAAGTGGAACTGACCCCGGATACCCTGGTTATCGCGGATCACGCCAAGCCGATAGCGATTGCCGGTGTGATGGGTGGCGAGCATTCCGGAGTGAGTGAGCGAACCCGCGACCTGATCCTTGAGGCTGCCTATTTTGATCCGATTACTCTGGCGGGTAAGGCGCGCCACTATGGCCTTCACACGGACGCTTCACATAGGTTCGAGCGTGGCGTGGACTACGAGCTTGCCCGCGATGCCATGGAGCGTGCAACGGCATTGTTGATGTCCATCGTGGGTGGCGAGCCTGGGGATATTGTCGAGGTTGTCAGCAAGCAGGACTTGCCTGAAGACCGCACGGTGGACCTTCGGGAGACACGTGTTGCCGACGTGTTGGGGCTGGAGATCGACCGCACTACGGTGGAAGAAATTCTGACCCGTCTGGGCCTTCATATCGATAAGCTGCTGAAGGATGGCTGGCGGGTACACGTGCCGAGTTTCCGCCCGGATATCAGTATCGAAGAGGATCTGATCGAAGAAATTGGACGGATATACGGTTACAACAACCTGCCGGTCACGGAACCCACGGGATCACTCGGCCTTCGCCCGCAGGAAGAGGCCGTCCGCCCGGTATCGGCTATCCAGAACTATTTCGTGACGTGTGGATACCAGGAAGCGATTACCTACAGCTTTGTAGACCCGAAGGTTCAGGGCCTGATTGATCCAGAGCGGGAAGGCATTGCGCTGGCAAACCCGATTTCGTCGGATCTGTCTGTCATGCGCACGAGCCTCTGGAGCGGACTGCTGAAAACCGTGGCTTACAATCAGAACCGTCAGCAACCTCGAATTCGGCTGTTCGAAACCGGGCTCCGTTTCGTGAAAGACGGCGACCGGATTGATCAGCAGCCCATGCTCGCTGGGGTGATCGCAGGTGGGCAATTGCCAGAGAATTGGGCAAACGGTCGCAGAAACGCCGATTTCTTTGACGTAAAAGGAGAGCTGGAGAGTCTGTTCCAGCTCCTTGGTATCGAGGTTCAGTTCCTTGCCAGTCAGCATCCCGCATTGCACCCGGGCCAGACGGCGGAGTTGATGCGGGACGGAGAACATGTAGGCTGGCTGGGCACATTGCACCCACAAGTGCAGAAAAAACTGGAACTTAATGGCACGATTCTGATGTTTGAGCTATTCTTGAATTCGGTCGTTTCTGGATATGTGCCTAATTTCAAAGATATTTCAAAATTCCCAGAAGTTCGGCGGGATTTGGCTATTATTATCGGAAGCGACGTGGGGTTTGCAGACGTCGAGCGTGTAGCGAAAAAGCACGCCGGGGAGCACCTCACGGCTTTGCGTGCGTTTGATGTTTATGAAGGTGAAAGCCTGGGTGAAGGCAACCGAAGCCTCGCTCTCAGCCTGTTCTGGCAGCATCCCGAGCGCACACTAAATGAAGAAGAGGTGCATTCGCTCTTCAACGGTGTGATTGACGCACTGCGCGAAGAGTTGGGGGCAACACTGAGGAGTTAGCAGATGGCGGCTTTGACGAAAGCGGAGATGGCAGAGCGGTTGTACGAGGAGTTGGGTCTCAACAAACGTGAAGCCAAGGAAATGGTGGAAGCTTTTTTCGACGAGATCAGAGGCGCTCTCAGCCACAACGAACAGGTGAAGTTGTCGGGATTTGGTAACTTTGATCTGCGTGACAAGAAACAGCGGCCGGGACGGAACCCGAAGACCGGTGAGGAAATTCCGATCAGTGCACGGCGTGTTGTTACGTTCCGCCCGGGACAAAAACTAAAACAGAAAGTAGAAGCGTATGCTGGAACCCAGTCATAACAACGAATTACCCACGATACCGGGGAAGCGTTATTTCACCATTGGTGAAGTTGCCGAACTTTGTGCTGTAAAAGCGCACGTGCTCAGATACTGGGAGCAAGAGTTCCCTCAGCTTTCTCCGGTCAAGCGCCGTGGCAACCGCCGCTACTATCAGCGTGCCGATGTCATTACCATCCGCCAGATCCGCAGCCTGTTGTATGATCAGGGCTACACCATTGGCGGGGCCAAGCAGAAGCTCAGCAGCCACGAGGTGAAAGACGATACCTCCCAGTACAAGCAGCTGATCCGGCAGATGATTACCGAACTGGAAGATGTTCTCGACGTGCTCAATACGCCGGTGAAGTGAGACGTTTTTGAAGCTGAAAGCCGAAGGTTCGCCTTCGGCTTTTTTGTTGGTGGCAGTCGCCGAAATGAACAAATAGGTCGTATAGTTGACCGACACTCACACCGGAGAATAACAGCATGATTGGATACGTAACGATTGGCGTCAGTGATATGTCCCGAGCCAAGGCCTTTTACTCGGAACTGTTGGGAGATATCGGCGCTAGGGTCCTTCTGGATATGGGCCGCATTGCGTTTATTGGGGAGAGTATGAAGGCGCCGATGCTGGCCGTGTGCACTCCCTACGATGGCGAACCCAATCAGCCGGGCAATGGCAATATGGTCGCCATTCACCCAGGGTCCAAGGAGGCGGTAGATGCCCACTACAAGCGAGCGTTGGAGTTGGGTGCGAGCTGTGACGGCGAGCCTGGCCAGCGGATCCCTGATCAGTTCTATGGCGCCTACGTGAGAGACCTGGACGGTAACAAGCTGGCCTTCTTCCACTTTGGCTAGCAGTCGTCTGTGAAAACAACAAAGCCCGGGCCTTTCGGCCCGGGCTTTGTGTAGGGAATTTGGTCGGGACGGTAGGATTTGAACCTACGACCCCTTGCACCCCATGCAAGTGCGCTACCAAGCTGCGCTACGCCCCGAAATTGCCAGTGGCCAGAGAGAAACTTGAGAGATATCTCAGTGGCTTAGCGGGAGCGAAGTCTACACCAGCCTCGGATAAAAATAAACATCCAATCGCCGAATTCTTCGGGCATTTCTATCGCAGTTTGGTTTCTCGAAGCTGACGAATAAACTCCGGCGGATCGAAGCTGTCCGGGGTAGCGTTCGGCCAGTAGGTATCAAACACTCTTTCACCGGTCTCTCCTTCCAGAAGGGCACCCGGCTCCAGAAAGGGAAACAGGTCCATATAGGAATGGGTTTCCGTCTTGGAGGTGCGGCGGATGATGTGTTCCGGCCCAAGTTCGGAGGGGTGCTTGAGCCCTGACGCCTCAAGCAGGTTCATCAAGGCTTCCAGGGTGTTCTTGTGATAGTTGTAAACACGCTGGCTCTTATCCTGAACATCAAGCTTTTGGCTTCGCCTTGGGTCTTGGGTTGCAACACCGCTGGGGCATTTTCCTGTATGGCAACTGAGCGCCTGTATGCAGCCGAGAGAGAACATGTAGCCCCTTGCCGCGTTACACCAGTCTGCCCCCAGGGCCAGGGTCCGGGCTATGTTGAATGCTGAGGTGATCTTGCCCGCAGCGCCAATGGCAATGTGTTCGCGCAGGTTGGTGCCCACGAGTGTGTTGTGTACCAGCAACAGGGCCTCCGTCATGGGTGTTCCAATACGGTTGATGAACTCCAGAGGAGCCGCGCCGGTGCCGCCTTCACCGCCATCCACAACGATGAAATCGGGTGTTTTTCCTGTCTCCAGCATGGCCTTGACGATGGCGAACCACTCCCAGGGATGGCCTATAGCCAGTTTGAAGCCCACCGGTTTGCCGCCCGATAGCTCACGGAGTTTCTCCAGAAACTCGAGAAATTCCCTGGGTGTAGAGAACGCTGAATGGCTTGCCGGGGAAACGACATCCTTGCCAGCTTCGACGCCGCGGGCCTCGGCAATTTCCGGTGTCACTTTCTCGCCGGGAAGAATGCCCCCATGTCCAGGTTTGGCACCCTGGGATAGTTTGACCTCTATCATTTTTACCTGGTCGAGAGTGGCATTGCGGGCGAACCTCTCTTCGTTGAAAGTGCCGTCTTCGTTGCGACATCCGAAGTATCCGGAACCAATTTCCCAGACCAGATCTCCGCCCGGTTCCCGGTGATAGCGGGATATGGAGCCTTCGCCGGTATCGTGATAGAAGTTCCCCATTTTTGCGCCAGCATTGAGGCTCAGGATGGCATTGGCCGACAACGAGCCAAAACTCATCGCCGAGATGTTGAAGACGCTGGCGTTATAGGGCTTGGCGCACTGTTTGCCAATCACGATCCGGAAGTCAGCGTCTTTCAGTGCAGAAGGCTGGAGGGAATGGTTGATCCACTCAAAACCCTCGTCATACATACCTAACTGTGAGCCGAAAGGGCGCTTGTCGAGTACGTTCTTGGCTCGCTGGTAAACGATGGTGCGCTGTTCACGTGAAAAGGGGCGTTCGTCGGTGTCGGACTGGATGAAGTACTGGCGTATTTCCGGGCCAATCGATTCAAGAAAATATCGAAAATGGGCGAGGATGGGGTAATTTCGGCTAACAGTGCGTTTACGCTGAAGCAGATCCCATGTGCCGGTTGCCGCCAATCCCCCGAGCAGGACGGGGACGACATAAAACCAGCCCCCCCAGATGGTACTGGCCAGTAGAGAAACGATAAAGCCGGTCAGGCTCAGCGCATAAAGCGTATATCGGAAGGGGAAGGTTTCGGTTTTAGCCATAAACTCCTCTGAGTGGATGTGTAGTATGTTTGCAGAATATTAACAGTATAAGTGCGGGAGATACGTTCCCGTATGGCAAGACGGATCAAGGAGTAATTTGTACGAACACTGAAATATTGGTCTAAGATTGTTTTCAGGGCGTAAGTTGTCCGTTCTTTGATGTTTTGAACTCAAAGCAATAAGATGGCGAGCTTGTAACGTTTGCATCCGAATATTGAAAAGATTTTCACCAACAGGAGGCTCAAAACGTGGGCGACGTTGTAAAAGACGAGTACCAAACGGATTACGTCGCAGGCCAGGATAATATTAATCCGTTTGGCCTGGACCTACACGCGCCAGTTTTTCCGATTACGGCAATAATCGTTGTTGCGTTTGTAATCGGGACGCTGATTTTCCCGGGAGAGGCGAAGGAGCTCCTCGACGGCGCCAAATGGTGGACCATCGCACAATTTGACTGGTTTTTCCTGATCAGTGCCAACATTTTTGTCGTTGTCTCCCTTGCTCTTATATTCATGCCCGTTGGCAAAATCCGCATCGGCGGGATGGACGCCAAGCCAGAATTTTCGACGATGTCGTGGTTTGCCATGCTCTTTGCAGCAGGTATGGGTATCGGTCTCATGTTCTGGGCCGTCGCCGAGCCAGTCGCCTACTACACAGGCTGGTATGAAACGCCGCTCGGCGTTGAGGCCAATACGGCCGAGGGCGCGCGGTTGGCCATGGGTGCGACCATGTATCACTGGGGTCTGCATCCCTGGGCAATCTACGCGATTGTGGCTCTGTCTCTGGCGTTTTTCGCCTACAACAAGAACATGCCGCTGACCATTCGCTCTGCGTTCTTCCCACTGCTCCGTGATAGGGTTTGGGGCTGGCCCGGTCATATCATTGATATCCTGGCGGTGGTGGCAACCATTTTTGGTCTCGCCACGTCTCTTGGTTTTGGTGCGCAACAGGCTGCTTCCGGCCTGGATTACCTGTTCGGGATTTCGTCAGGTATCAATGTGCAGATGGCGATCATTACCGGCGTGACGGCCGTAGCCCTGATTTCGGTGCTGCGTGGTCTCGACGGTGGTGTAAAGATTCTGAGTAACCTCAACATGTCGCTGGCCGGTATTTTGTTGTTTTTCATCATCTTCGCCGGTCCGACCATGACCATCTTTGAAACCATCTGGGTAACCTCATCGAGTTACGTTGGTAACGCCCTGACACTGAGCAATCCGTTTGGTCGCGAAGACCAGGCCTGGTTCCACGGCTGGACAGTCTTCTACTGGGCCTGGTGGATTTCCTGGTCACCGTTCGTTGGTATGTTTATCGCCCGCGTGTCCAAGGGTCGTACGGTTCGTGAGTTCGTGACAGCGGTGCTGATCGTACCAACCGTTATTACCGTGGTCTGGATGAGCGCATTTGGTGGTTCCGCACTGGAGCAGATCCAGGACGGTGTTGGTGCTCTGGCTGAGAATGGCTTGACGGATGTGTCCCTGGCAATGTTCCAGATGTTCGCTAACCTACCGTTCGTTGCCATCTCATCCTTCGTGGGTATCGTGCTGGTGCTGGTGTTCTTCGTGACATCTTCTGATTCCGGTTCGTTGGTCGTCGACAGCATTACCGCGGGTGGTAAAACCGACGCGCCGACAGCTCAGCGTGTGTTCTGGGTGGTAATGGAAGGTGCCATTGCCGCAGCACTGATTTTCGGTGGCGGTGAAGACGCACTGGGCGCTATCCAGGCGGCTGCCATTACGGCAGGACTGCCGTTTACAGCAGTATTGCTGGTCATGACCTGGGGGCTGCTGAAAGGCCTCACCCATGAGCGCAAGCTGCTGATTGCCGAAGGTAAGCTCTGAGAAGTGTGAGAAAGTAAAAAAACCGGGGTTCGCCCCGGTTTTTTTGTGCCTGCTATTTGAAGGTCAGGTTTTGGACGTGAAGGTATCCATGGCGAATGCGGCTCTTTCTTCCGGGGTGAAGTGCGTCCTTCGGAGGGCTTCGATCTGCCTCAGGCGCGGCAACAGACCGCGACCATTAGCCATCTGGATGGCCAGGCCGGGGCGGGCGTTCAGCTCAAGCAGCAAAGGCCCTTCGTTTGCGTCCACGACCAGATCGACACCCATATATCCCAGCCCGGTTGCCTCGTAGCATCGTGATGCCATTACCAGCATTTCCTGCCAGTCATCAATCACCAGGTTCTCCAGGGCGAGGCCTGTATCGGGATGCAGGGTGATCGGTCGATTGAACTGTACCGCATTCAGGCTGTGGCCATTGGCGATATTGAGTCCAACACCTACGGCACCCTGGTGTAGATTAGCCTTGCCATCTGAAGCGGTTGTAGCCAGCCGAAGCATTGCCATCACGGGGTAGCCCTGAAAAACGACGATGCGGATATCCGGTACACCCTGGAAGGAATACTTGGCGAGTGATGGAATCGATTCCACCAGGTTCTCGACAATGGCGACGTCGGGCGTGCCGGCCAGCGAGTAGAGCCCGGCAAGAATGTTGGACAGGTGGCGCTCAAGGTGGCTCGAGGATACCCGCGAGCCCGAGGCCTTGACGTAATCGTTATCGTCCCGGCCGGTAATCACGGTAATCCCTTTACCTCCGGAACCCTTGGCCGGTTTGATGGCAAAGCCGTCCAGGTCCTCTGCCATTTCCCGGAAATGGGAGATTTCGTGTTGCTGACGCACCACCTGCAGCAGCCTGGGGGTGCGAACATCGTATTCGGCAACCACCAGCTTGGTTTTGAGTTTGTTGTCCACCAAGGGGTATGAAGAACGGCTATTGTACCGCGCAATGTAGTCCACATTGCGCCGGTTCATGTTCAGCATGCCCAGTTGGTTCAGCTTGAAGGGCGAAATCCAGCCCATCAGTTATACGCCTTCATCGGATAAAAACGACGGAGCTCTGTGAGCTTGTAGCCCGTGTACTGTCCCATCAGCAGGATCAGCCCCAAAACCACGAAATGAAGTTCCGGGAAATTAAACGTCAGGTGGCTCGCCAGGGGCGCGCTCATAATCAGAAATGCGCAGACTGCGACAAACAAACTACCGGCTCCCTGAACAAACACCTCCCGGGCGCCTTCCTCTTCCCAGAGTATGGACATGCGCTCTATCGTCCAGGCGATAATCACCATGGGGAAGAAGGTAACCGTCATCCCCGTGTTGAAGCCCATTTGATAACCCGCAATGCTCAGCCCGGCCGTGATAAAGATCACGAGAATGATCAGCGCGGATATTCGCGAGACCAGCAGCAGGTTAAGGCTCGACAGGTAGCCACGCATGAGCAGGCCAATGGCCACCACGGAAATAAAGGCTATCAGCCCCGGAATCAGTGTCGTCTGCACAAAGGCCACGGCGATCAGTATCGGCATGAACGTGCCGGACGTTCGTATGCCGACGACAATTCGCATAAAGGCCACCACGAGCGCCCCAAGGGGAAGCAGCAGAAGCATTCTGAACATGCTTTGCTCTTCAATGGGGAGCTGGTAAAGACTCAGGAAGCCGAGGCCATTCTCGCTGGACTGAGCCTGCGCCAATTGCAGTGCCGGGATGGTTTGCCGAAGCATGGAAAAGCTAACGTCTGAATTGTCACCGCCGACAATATCCAGCAGGGAAGCTGCAGCCTGTCGCCACAGCAAGACATGTTCCGGAAGCCCCTGTTCCGCTGTGCGGGGGTTGAAGGTCAGCCATCGGGAACCGTCATAGATCTGCAGGAATGGACGAAGTTGCTGGCGTCGCCTGGCATCTTCCAGGGCCAGGCCGTCTGCCGTTCGAGCGGGAATGCCTGCATGATTGAGCATCCGGGTCAGCAGATCAATGTAGTTTGCTTCGGACACGAGCAGGGTGGTGTTCTGGGCGCCCTGGTCCGGTTGGAGCAGTTTAATCAGTTCCCGGGTCATGCTCTCAGGCGTGCTGGAGCGTTCAGCGGCCTGT
Source organism: Marinobacter sp. G5_S1_61_S3 (assembly GCF_054968585.1). NCBI lineage: Bacteria > Pseudomonadati > Pseudomonadota > Gammaproteobacteria > Pseudomonadales > Marinobacteraceae > Marinobacter > Marinobacter sp. G5_S1_61_S3. Next base: position 80,474 of record NZ_JBQKUK010000017.1, read on the forward strand.
TGCAACAACTCTTCCACGGCTGTTGCCTGAGGTTCTTCCCAGAAGACCGGTTCAGGTTTGGGCGGTCGTTTGGGCTGGCTGCCCAGGGCTCTGTCATCAGGTATCAGTTGAACCTTGAAGTAGAGCGTCTGGGGGCCGCTAACGTTGCGCTTTGACCACTCAGCCCGGCGTTCACCGGAGTCATCCACGATGGAAAAACCGTAACCGGGAGATGCAGCCTGCTCCGAAATAATGCGGAATTGGGGTGGCTGATCGGGGATGTTCAGGCTGGCGAGTACGGGTTCTCCGGTGCCATCGAAGTCCACTCGGGCCTCAACCATCCAGACCGGCTTTTGCTCCCCCGTAAACCAGGGAATGCCGAGCTCGACGTGCCGCCAAGTGGCTATCGAAATTCCAGCCGCAATAAGAAGGAGGATGGCGAAAAAAAACGGAATGCGTGAGCGGCTACTCAAGGTTGGTCCCCATTTTCTTCGGCTGGCAGTTTGTCGGGCAGTTCGGTGGCGAACTCCTTGCCCACATCAATCAACATGACGTCCCTCAGAATGTTGCGGCCAACCAGCACCGTGTGTGAGAGGTGCTCTCGGTTGGTCAGTGTAAACTCAGCCTGTTGCCGGTGGTTGCCAATCATGAACTGCAACTCCACCACCACACGGCGTTCCGATTCATCGGTGCTGGACTGGATAATCCTGACCCGGCGTGAGATTTCCCGTTCCAGCGTTACCATGTCTTCGGAGTCAGGTACCGGCACGTCAAACCTTACCCAGTTATTCCCATCCCGTTCAAACCGCGTGATGTTTCGGGCATCCAATGAAGAGGTTTCGGCCCCGCTGTCAATGCGAGCATCGTAAATCAGGCCGGGGCCAGCAAGGTAGAATTTCTCCAACTCTCCAACAACAACCTTGCCCTTGAGTCGGTCGGCCCTTCCATCGCTTTTGGAACCAGACTGCCCCGCTGTGCAGGCCTGCTGTTTGGGGGTGGGAGGGCAGGCGGGTTTTTCGACCTGTTCGGTGATGGCGTCGAGGATGGTTTTCGTGGATTCCTCATTCAGCCGGGTCAGCGCCTGGAAATTCTCATCCGTCCGGTTCTCAAGGCGAACGACCTGTTCACCCTGATTAATAACGGAGGTATTCAGCGCGTCAAGATCCTGCTTCGGCACCATAAAGTAACGATCCGCAGTGCAGCCGGTGATGAGTGATACCACAAGGCCGGCCGCGGCCAACTTTCCAAACTCTGAACGTATAGACAAGATCCGAAACCCCTGAATCCACGACTTTGATACTTTAATTACAGAGTGCTGCAAGGATAATTCGGGTGTGCTAGAACAGCCACTTGTAATCACAGGCCGGCAGTATACAACAACATAACTGTTGAGTCGGTTTACAGATCATTAACGGCGGGTATTATTTTTTCCCGGATGTCCGGGAAAGGAAGTGGTTTTGAGCAAGAACTTCTTCGGAACGAAGGTATTCCTGCACCACAGGGGAGCAGTTCAGGTAAAACAGCAGCAGTTCTCTCTGGACATCCTGATCCTGAATGCGGGAAGCGAAGTGAATCAGATCGCGGATGGATTCGTCCCCATTGTTCTGAAAGGTTCTGCCGTAGCGCCCCTTCAGGATGCCAGTCAGTCTTTCCAGGTGGAATTCCCCGGTGTGGGTCATATGGGGAAGAATGCGAAAACCACCGTGGCTGAATTGAGCGCCAGGCCTGCGGTATTCACGGCCTTCCACGTCCGAACACCCGGAATGGGAGAATTCAGATCCCAATTTTCTCCATAGCTCTTTGAGCATGTTGAATTCCTGTCCCTTATACTGCTCCTGGACCTTGGCACCCGGCAGCAAACCAGCCATTCTGTCGGCAAACAGGCCACATTCACCGTTTTAGATGATATTACGTTCCGAGTCCAGAGCCGGATGCCTTGGGTCGGGAAATTTGCCAATTGGTCCACTAGAACCAGTGAATGGCAAACCTTTGACGTGAGTCCGAACAAAAAGGTTCCACGAATACGGTAAACTGTTGTTCTATCGTAATGTTTGAGTCAGTCATTTAGAGGAGATCGGGGTGCCCGAGGCAATCATCGATATAGTGGGGCGTAGGCCGGAAACCGTCACTTTGCTGATTTTGTTGGTGCTAGCGCTGTGCTGTCTGGTGTTTTCAATGGTTAAGGGGGGCCGTGCCAGATCCGCACTCCGGGAGCTTGAGTACACGCGGGCGATGGACGAACAGCGCCTCCATCAGCTTGAAGCTGCTCTCGAAAACGGCAAAACCGAGGCAGAGCAGGCGAGCCGGGACACCGAACATTGGCGACAGCGTGCGGCAACGCTGGAAAATCGGGTGGCCGGGCTGGAGTCCGAAAGTAAGGCGCGGCTGGATCGCATAGAACAACTCGAAACCGAGAGGAAGTCCCAGCAGCAGCGAGCCGATGAGCTCTCCCGCGAGCTTGGCGACGCCAGGGTTGCCCAGCGCGAGCAGGAAGTAACGCTGGACAAGGAGCGCCGTGCAACCACGGAGAAACTGGAGTTACTGGAACGAAATCGTGATGCGTTGAAACAGGAGTTCGAGAATCTTGCGAATCGTATTTTCGAGCAGAAGAGCGAGCGCTTCAGCCAGCAGACCCGCACCAGCATCGACACCCTGCTGAACCCATTCCGGGATCAACTCCAGGATTTCCGTAAACGGGTAGAGGATGTCTATACCACCGAAACTCGGGATCGACAGGCATTAAGGAGTGAGATCAAATCCCTGCAGGAACTGAACCGCCAGATCACCGAAGAAGCTTCCAACCTCACGAAGGCGCTTAAAGGAGACAAGAAAATCCAGGGCAACTGGGGCGAGCTGATTCTGGAGCGCGTCCTCGAGCGCTCCGGTTTGCGCAAGGGTATTGAGTATGAAACCCAGGGCAGCTACCGAGATGATGACAACCAGTTGCTGCGCCCCGATGTCATCGTTCATTTGCCGGACAGCCGAAACCTGGTGGTGGATTCGAAGGTGTCCCTGCTGGCCTACCAGCAGTGGGCAACGGAAGAGGATGAGACTGCCAGGGAAGAAGCCCTTCGCCAGCACGTTGAGGCGGTGCGTAATCATATTCGCGCCCTGAGCGAGAAAGATTACAGCCAGCTTCACGGCCTGCACTCTCCGGATTTCGTGTTTCTTTTCATGCCCATTGAACCGGCCTTTGTGGCTGCATTTCAGCAGGACGAGAACCTATTCGCAGAAGCGTTCGAGCGAAAGATTATTGTGGTTACACCGACGACATTGCTTGCGACCTTGCGAACCATTGAAAATATCTGGCGATACGAGCGTCAAAGCCAGAATGCGCGTAGGATTGCCGACCGTGCCAGTGCGGTGTACGACAAGCTTCGGGTTTTTGTAGAAGCGATGGAAAAGCTGGGCAGCCAGTTGCACACCGCGCAGGGAACCTATGATTCGGCGATGAATACGCTCACCCGTGGTCGCGGCAACCTTATCTCGCAAGCCAATCGCTTTGTGGAGTTGGGCGTTCGTGTTAAAAAAGAACTCCCGAAAGCGATTTTGGATCAAGCCGAAGTGGACGCCGATGGTGTGGATGACACCAGCGATCCGGTCGGGCCCACGGTGGACGAAGACGCCGCCCGGGATAATCAGCAGGAGTAAACAAGATGGTGAAGATAACCCGAGTCGGGCGTCGTTCAGTCAGTGGTTTTATGTTGGCATCCCTACTGATGGCCGGTCAGGTTAGTGCCCTTGAGCCTGAACACGAGACCCGTCGATTAATGCTTGCCACTGAAGAGGCCGTTTCCTCAGAGAGCTGGGGTGAAGCGGGTGAGTACCTGAACCGTCTCCAGCAACTGGAGGGGGAGAAACCGGCGAACTATTTCTATTTTCGCGGCCGCGTGATGCTGGAATCTGATCACTACAATGAGGCACAAGCAGCGTTGGAAAAGTACGTCAGTCTGGCGGGCAGAGAAGGCGAGCACTACACCGATGCGCTCAAACTGATAACCAATGTCGAAAAAGCCCGCCAGCAAGAGGGCGCAAGTGCCAAGAACAATGGCTCTATTGATCCGGAGCCAGTGGCCATTATCGAGCCTGCAAGCGAGCAGTCGCTGGGGAAACTCCGGGAACTCTATCTGGCGGATTCGAACGCCGACGCGCTGGTGATTCATGCCAATACGCTCCTGGACGTTGCTGGTTGGCGTGAAGATCAGAGGATCGTAAGGCTGGACCGTCCTGCCGATGTGTCGTACAGGATTGAGAGGCTGAACGACACTATCAGTATCCAGGAGTCCCGACGTGAGTCCGGTGGTCGTGTTGTCAAAACGACCGAGTCCATGGGCGTTTTCGGAGTCAATCCTCAGATTGAATGGAATTGCGAGAGTTCAACCGCCAGTTGCTGGATTTACGACCCACGAGATGGCTCGCGGTTGATGAAACTCAGCCCGGATCGCGAACGGGCCGAGGAAATTGCCCGCACCCTTGGCCGGCTGATTCGGACCATGCAGAGCCCCAGTCAATCCTGAAGCTGACCCCGTTCGCCTTCGCGGTAAGCACCGGGAGTGACTCCTGTCCACTTCTTGAAGGCGCGGTGAAACGTTGAGGGTTCGGTGAATCCGACCCGAAACGCAATGTCATTGATCGGCAGGTCTGGCCGGGACAGGTAATAGATGGCCATGTCCCGGCGTAGTAGGTCCTTGATCTCCTGGAAGGAGGTGTTTTCCTGCTTCAGCCGTCGGCGAAGAGTCTGGGGGCTGGTGTGAAGCTCTGTGGCAATCCATTCGAAGTCGGGCAGGGATCTCGCAAAATCCCGGCCAATCAGTGCGCGGATACGTCCGGTGAAGGTGTTGCTCTCGTCCGGGCGCGACAGCAGGTCGGCCGGTGAGGTTTTCAGGAACTGCCGCATTTCCGGCTTGTCGCGTATCACCGGAGCCTGCAGAAAACGCTTGTCGAACGTCAGGGCGGTTTCACTGGCTTCGAACGACAGTGGGCAATGGAAGATATGCCGGTATTCGTCGCCATGGGGCGGCCTGGGGTAACTGAATTCCGCCTTAAGCAGCTCCACCGGTTGCCCGATCAACCAACTGCCAAGACGATGCCAGATGACCAGTATGCTTTCCCGGAAAAAATGCATCGGGTCGTGGATATCCCCTTCGATCACCGTTACCAGCCGGGCAGTCCTGTCGTCCACTTCCAGTTTCATGGTGACCATGGGCTCGAACAGGCGGCAAAAATCAAACGCCTGGCGATAGACCGCCTCAAGATTGGGGCAGTCGATAACCAGCGCGCACATGGTGGCGAACGTGCCGGTGCGGCAGCGGCGTGGCCCCAACCCCATGAACTCATCGTCCATTGCGTTCCAGGCAGCCTGCATCAGCCGGCTGTACTGGGTGCTGCTCACCCGGGCCATTTCGATCTTCAGCAGGTCCGGTGAAATTCCGGCCTCGCGCAGCATTGTATGGGTATCAATCCCCGCTCTTTCGGCCCCAACCAATGCGGCTTCCACGAAGTGCCTGGAAACGGTGAGTTCCGACATATCATCCTTTATCCTTATTGAACGAAGCCCATCATAAAACCCCTTGGGTACAATGCAACCATCACTCTCGCGCCGCACTGGAAGAAATAGTCAATTGGAATGATGGAACCGGCAGTTGGCCCCGCGGGGAAAACAGGGCAGCATCAGGGTTGTCCAAAAATAGAGAAGGAGGTTTGCATGCCCGGCCCACTGAGCAACCTGAAGGTTCTGGATTTCAGTACATTGCTGCCAGGCCCCTACGCTACCATGCTGCTGGCGGATATGGGCGCGGATGTATTGCGGGTGGAGGCCCCTGGCCGCCTGGACCTGACCCGAGTGATGCCGCCGCTGGAAGATGGCGTCAGTACGTCCCACACCTTCCTCAATCGGGGTAAGCGATCCCTTGGGCTGGATTTGAAGCAAGAGGGCAGTGCCGACCTGGTCAAGCAGCTGGTGACAGAGTACGACGTGGTGGTTGAACAGTTTCGACCCGGCGTTATGGACCGGCTTGGGATTGGTTATGAAACCCTCAAGGCCATCAACCCCAATCTTATTTACTGCGCGATTACCGGTTACGGTCAGACTGGCCCCTACAAGGATCGGGCAGGGCATGATATCAACTACCTTTCACTGGCCGGAGTTTCCAGCCATTGCGGTCGCCGGGAAACCGGGCCACCACCGATGGGTATCCAGGTTGCCGATGTGGCAGGCGGCTCACACCATGCCGTTATGGGGATACTGGCGGCTGTGATTCACCGCCAGCAAACAGGAGAGGGGCAGTTTATCGATATCAGCATGACCGACGCCGCCTTTGCCCTCAATACGATGGCCGGTGCTGCAGCCTTGGCGGGAGGGCAGGAACAGAAGCCGGAAAGCTCCATGCTCAACGGCGGCACCTTCTACGACTACTACCAGACCAGCGACGGCCGATGGTTGTCTGTGGGTAGCCTGGAGCCCCAGTTTTCCGACCGGCTTTGTGATGCCCTGGGTATCCCCGACATGAAGAGCTTTGCCTTGAGCCAGAACCCTGAGCACCAGCAGGCCATCCGGGAGGCGTTGAAGTCCAACATTGCACAAAAAACGTTGGCACAATGGCAGGACGTATTTGCGAACGTTGATGCGTGCGTGGAGCCGGTGCTGACCATTACCGAGGCAGCCGAACATCCTCAGCTGAAAGCGCGCGGCATGGTTATTGATGTGGCAAAAGGGGCTGGGGGGACCCAAAAGCAGATTGGCCACCCGATAAAATTCAGTGCAACGCCCTGTGAGAGCCGTTATATCGGCCGGACACTGGGGGCCGACAACGGCGATTTCTGAGGCGTCCGGGTGGCGGCCAACTTCACATTATTGCGGCCATCGTGTTTCGCCGCATACAGTGCCTGATCGGCCCTGAGCAGGGTGTCGTCCGTGCTTTCTTCGCGGTGATACTCTGCCACGCCAATCGATACGGTTACCCGGAAATCATCCCCGATATCGGGAAACGTCAGGCGCTCTATGGTTTCCCGCACTCTTTCTGCCTTAATGCGCGCGCCTTCAAGGGGAGTCTGTGGGAGGACCAGCAGGAATTCTTCTCCCCCGTAACGGCCAAAACAGTCGATGGTTCTCAGCCCGTCTTTCACTGAGCGAGCGACGGCCTGCAGAATCATGTCCCCGGCCTGGTGCCCGTAGGTATCATTGACCTCTTTGAAGTGGTCAATGTCCATCAGGCAAATGGAGAATGAGCCCGGCATTCGGCTGTAGCGATTAGACTCCTCTGAGATGACCTCGAACAGCCGGCGGCGATTGTAGACGCCGGTCAAGGCATCCACGTTCACCAGTTCCCGAATCTGCTCCATGGCTTCACCCAGTTCCAGGTTGCGTTGCCGCAGCTTGCCCCGAAGGCTGCTGATGAAGCCGCCAATAATGGTAATTTCAGCCATAACAAGGGCGAAGGCCACCGTTTGCAGAATCTCTAGTTCACTGTTAACTACCTCTGGCCGGTACGCCCACAGGCCGAGATGTAGCAGGCCATACAATGCAAAAAACCATACCCCCACAACAATGAACTGGCGGGTTGTCAGCGCGAGGATGCCAAACAGCATGGGCACGACTGCGATCAGAAGGAAGATGGCCCGGGCCTGACCAGCCTCCAGAAAAGCCATTACCCAGATAGGGGGAAGCAGGGACACGATCATCTGTGCCGATGTCATGCTTGGATCATGGAACTTCAGGTTTCGACCGGTATGGATCAACCACCAGAAAGTGGCATTGATCAGTGAGGCGAATGCCAGAAATCCCACCGTTACGCCCAACGAAATCAGGCCCTGCACCCAGCAGTATACGACGATGCTGAACGTGACCATGTAGGACCCGAAAGACATTCCGAGTCGCCGTAGGCGAAGCTTCTGCTCCCGTTCGGTGTTTTGAGCCGGAGATCTGTTGGCCCCGGTATTGTCAGGTTGACTCATAGGCTACTTGTTGTTGGGAATCCGAAGGTCGCAAGCGACGTGAATCGCAATAGTGCCACGCTGTACAAACAGGATATGTGAAATGTTTCATAATGCCACCCAGCAAAGAAGTGAATCATAAATCAACCCTTAGCTAACGAGAGGTTTGTCTGCTAATTTGTGATAGTGAGTCATCTTTGGCTTACCCATAACAATCACAATGGACGAATCACTATGAAATCGCTTCGCAAACCTTTCAGGAGCGCAGACAAAAGCGCGTTGAAAGCGGCCGGGGTAGCGCTGGCCAGCAGCTTTCTGATTGCAGGATGTTTCGACGGAAGCAGTTCTTCTTCCGACTCCGATAGCTCGGTGAACGAACAGCTTTTCCCGGCGGACGGTACATTTGAGGCAACTATAAGGAGGACTACGAACGGAGTTCCGCACGTGAAAGCGGACAATCTCGCGTCTGCGGCGTTTGGTGCGGGCTACGCTCAAACTCAGGACAACGTATGCCTGCTTGCAGAGGCCATTGTCAAAGCCAGAAGTGAGCGTGCGAAATATTTTGGCCCTGGGCCGGACGACATTAACGTTATCAACGACTTCAGCTACAAAGCGCAGAAGATTCTCAGCGGGGCAGAAGAGGAATATCCCAATCTGAGTGCGGAAACCCGTGCCATGATTGAGGGCTTCGCGGCTGGTTATAATCAATACGTGAACGAAACCGCTCCAGGAGACTTGCCGAGCGAGTGTCGTGATCAACCCTGGGTGAAGGAAATTACTCCGGTAGACCTGTTCGCTCACTATCGCATCGTTGGCCAGTATGCCAGTGGCGCACTGTTTGCCACGGGAGCCGTATTTGTTGCTGTACCCAATGGCGAGTCGCCTCTGCCGACGCCGGTTGCAAGCGTAACTGGCACTGAGGGCAAAGAACAGGAGAGTGACCTGAAGCGTATGGTGGCGAACGCTCACACAGGCGCCTCAAGCCAGACCGATTTTCAGGACATCGGCCTTGGCAGTAATGCGTGGGGCATTGGCGGCGATATGTCGGAGCAGGGCAAGGGTGCTTTGCTGGCCAATCCACATTTCCCCTACACGGGACATCGTAGGCTTTACCAGGTTCAGTTGACCGTTCCTGGGTATCTGAACACCAACGGCGCAGGGTTGTTGGGGACGGCCATCCCATTGATCAACTTCAATGAGAATCTGGCCTGGTCTCATACTGTAACCACCAGTCGTCGGTTCACGCTTTACGAACTCACGCTCAAGGACGGTGACAACTTCACCTACATAAAGGATGGTGAGGAAAAACCGATCACCTCTGAGACCTATCAGATTGAGGTAAACACTGGAGGGCCGGCACCGTTGGTGCTGGAGAAAACCTTCTACTTCTCTGAGTATGGCCCGATGCTGGCAGCGGACGCTGTCACTGGCGGGGCTCTCCCGGCCTGGGGAGCCAACGGAACGGCATATACCTACCGCGATGCCAATGCCGGTACGGAAAAACTGCTGGATACCTGGTTGCAGATGAGCAGAGCATCCAACCTGGATGAGTTTCAGGCCGTCTTTGAAAACTGCGGAACAACGTTCTGGACCAACACCACCTATGCTGACGATCAGGGTAACGCCTATTACATTGACAGCAGTTCGGTGCCAAATCTCTCGGGTGCCGCGCTTGCGGTGGTGGACTTCAAGCGTTCGGTGAATGCCGGGTACAATCAGTTGTTCAACAATGGCTTGACCCTGCTGGATGGCAGTAAGTCCCGTGATGACTGGGTTGAAGGGGAGTGTGACGGTCTCGTACCGTTCGAGCAGCGTCCCCAGATGGTCCGTACGGATTGGGTTCAGAACTCCAATGACAGCTATTGGTCGACCAACCCGGATCAGTTCCTGACGGGCTTCTCGCCGCTCTTTGGCTCTGAGGAAACGCCGCTTAACCCGCGGACTCGCATCGGGATCTCAATGCTGAAGAATCCTATGGATGCCGGTTTTGCGGATCGAGCACCGGCGGGGCAGGATGGAAAGTTCGGGGCTATTGATCTCATCGAAGTGATCTACAACAACCGTACCTGGTACACGGATATGTTCCTGACAGAGCTCAGGTCTCGATGCACAACGATCGGAGCGACCCCCGTTAACTTGTCCGCCGGAGGTGGACGCACCGTCGATACGGCATGTGAGGTGCTGCAGAGCTGGGACGGTGTTTACAACACCGACAGTATCGGTGCTCATGTCTTCAGAGTGTTTATCGCCAATTACCGGGATGACTTCGGGACGGATCTGACTGTGCCGTTCGACGCAGCCGATCCTGTCGCGACACCGTCGACTCCCTCGGCAGCGAATGCTGGAACCGCTGACGATACGATGTTGATTGCGCTGGCGGATGGTCTGGAAGCGCTTGATTCTGTCAATATTGCCTACGACTCACCTCTGGGAGACGTTCAGTACTACCAGCCCACAGGTGGTGTTCCACCAGGCGGCGCACCAACAACTCTTGGTAACCCGTTTCCGTGGCATGGTGGGGATGGCTCCATTGACGGTGCGTTTAACGCGATTGGGGTGGTGACGAGCCCGGTAGCTGAAGACACCGTCTTTCCACGGATTGCTCCTAGCGTTATTTCCAATACCGCAGGGCTCTCTGACCAGTCTGGTGAGGGATGGCAGATGGCCAGAGGCACCAGTTGGCACTTCGGTCTTGAGTTTACAGAGCAGGGGCCAGTGGCCTATGGGCTGACAAGCTACTCACAGTCGTCTGATTCGGATTCGACCCACTTCAATGACCAAAGCCTGCGGTATTCTGAAGAGGACTATCGCCAGTTCTGGTTTGATGAGTCGGACATCGAAGCCAATCTCCTGACGAATGGTGAGATAACGATTTCTAATTGATACTGAGGTAGAGTAACGTTAATAACGCGGACACGCTGTATGTCCGCGTTATTACATCAAAGCAGTGAGTCGGCCTGCCCCTAGCTATGTTTCCTCTCCCACCTTTGAAGTACTCACTTGTTCCTGTCCAAGAACAGAAATGCCTTCTAACCGTGCTCTAATGTCCCTGTAAGGCGGAGCTATAGAGTGTTATTTGGGTGAGTTCTTTGGGGCACTACCTAGTAGATGTCGATCATGCTTTTGGGGAGGCGCTTACCTTAAAGCACAAACCCCCGCCAAGGTGGCGAGGGTTTGTGCTTACAATCTGCCCCTCAAGCACTTGCTTGAGGGTGTTCTGTCATATCAAAGTTGTGTATTTGTTAGTTTGGAGGGCATGCTCCACCCATGTAGAGGGCGACAGTGCCACCAACCATCTGTGCAAACACACTTGCGGGGTCTGCAGAAGTGGGGGTGCCGTGGTTGGCGCCATCGGCGTCGTATTCCACGAAGCAGTTCGCGTCAAACGGTGCGGACAGCGGGAAGCCACCTGCTAGAGGTGCGTTGAAGCTGTCAACGGTCACGTTAATGGTTTGAGTCGGTGAAACCTGGAGCGGCAGGTTGCCTTCGAGAGGTGGAACTCCCCAAAGCATTTCGTCCGCGCCGTTTGGAATAACCGTATCTCCAACGACCTGTGAAAGCAGTGTCGGCGTTCCTTTGTCTGCAAGATTGTCGACAAAATTGACGGGATCAACTGTGTCGTAGGCAGCCTGGAACACATTGAGGTAGGTTTCCAGGCCGGAATCGCCCTGTTCTAGACCGGCTGCCTGCTGGAGGCCAGCGAGTATACGTGGTGCAAACGAGGGCGAGTTTTCCAGCAGACGCACAACGCCACCACCGGGAGTCAGCAGACTGGCGGACTGAACATCGTTAATTGCTGATGGGATAGAGGAACTGCCGTCCGGCGCGGTGAACATGATGTCCGATACCTGGTTTTCGTTCACGCTGGCAACGAAAGGCGTTCCGGTAATTGTGCCGAGAGAGTGACCAGCAAAGTACACGGGAGTCGCAGCAGAGATAACGAGAGTGTTATCGGTACCAGGAAGTTCCAGTGCTGTACCGGGGTTCGGATCTGCCAGACTGGCACGAAGGTTCATCTGATCCATTACGCTTTGTCGGCTGTTATCCCGGCTAGTGAGGAAGCTGGTCAAGTTAATGAACAGACTGCCAGAGTCACCCATGCCAGCGTCATAGTCGATTGGTGTCGGAACGCTCGGCTGTGGCGCGTAGAGCCCGAAGTGGCGTTCATTGCCAATCTGCGGTGCCAGGCCTGGAATGGTGCTTCCCGCATTCGCGACAGTGTTTACCAGCGATTGAGCTGTTGCTGTGGACTCAGGCGTCGCTGTTCCTCCGGCGAGTGCGTCTGCGAGTGCCGAGACGTTGCCCGACACGGCCAGAGGAGCTAATGCTTCGGCCTCTGCTTCAGAGGCGCCGCCGGCTTGAAGAAGGGTGATTGCCAACCCGGTCTGTTCTTCGTCGGTGAATGCAGCTACGCCATGGAGTGGCTGATCAATCGCTATAACAGCATAGCCATTTGCGGCCAGCGCAGTGCCAAAGGTCAGCGCAGCGCTTCGGTCGGTCGTAATACCGTGTTGGTAAAGTACGGCCCCGTTTATGTTGCCATCAGAGGGATAGAGAGCCAGAACAGGAACGTCCACGCCACCAGTAACCGTTCTTTCCGGGAACGGGAAGATATAGTTCACTGCGGTTGATACGTCTGGATTGCCTTGTGCAAACAGAGGCTCATCACTCACGCCGGAGAACAGGTCGTTAATGCCACCAGCCAGAGCAGAGTCTGCCTTCCAGGAGTCTGTTACAACGCCGGGGGCGCTGTCTGCCAGGAAATATGGCAGATTAACGGTGCCCTGAGCGGCAAGAACGCCGTCAGAGCCGGGAATTGCACCTGCAACAGCGGAGACAAGCCCGACAGGGGAGACCGAACTCGGATCAATAGAGATGTCTCCACCGTTACGGTTTACCCCAGGTATTGGGGTTGGAAATATGTCAGCATTCAGGCCCACTAGCTGAGATGTAATAGCTACGCCGGTGCAGTCGAAAGCTGCCTGTCCGCTCGCCACTCCATTACAAGGTCCAGCAAACACGTCGGATAAAACATCCCGGAAGGTTTCAGTTTCGCTAACGGGAACATCCGGGAACGCACCCATTGCACCCTGTACTACGGGGGCGACTTCCGCATAACTTGAAGCTCCACCCTCTTGCGCGCTGGTAGCAGCAGCCACTTTTACGAAAGTTTTGAGCTGATCGGAAAACCAGGCTGCTGGTTCGGCAATGTATTGCAGCACTTTCTCATCATTGGATGTGGTAAAGCTGTAACTTAGAGCGATGTTTTCCTCTGCAATTCCAGCGGCTGCAGCGATTGGCTCCCAAAGTCCGTTGATAAGCGCTTTAACGGGTGCCAGAGCTGAGTTGCCGAGAGGCTGCTCCTCGTCCGACAGGCTTCCGTAGAAAGGAGATGGAACGATAGCGTCGCCATTCACGTCTTCAATGCCTGTGGTTACGACGGCCACGTAACGTTTGCGTGGGTTCAAAGGCTCCAATGGCAGGATGCGAATCGCAGAGTTGCCATCAAGTGTCACTACGTCGGCTCGATAGGCTGGCGTTGGCAGGCTGAGGGCAGCGCTTGGGGCAGGGGGTTCCTGGTTGCCCAGACCTTGCACAGGGTCGCCACTGGCATAGGTAAGCTCGATCAGGAAGACCGTCTCACCGGTGACGACGGTGTCGGCATCGATTCGGCCGTTAAAGGCAATCACCGCTGGCGCAACCGTTGAAGCACCGCTCAGCTCATTCAGAGCCGTTGTAACCGGTGGCTGACTATCAGGAACGCCAAAGGTACCGTCACCTTGGGCAGAGTCAAAGTTAAGGTCACTTGGAATAGGTAGGTTGCCGGCTAGTGGATCGAAGATCGGCCAGGTACGCCCTGTGAAGTCCGGGTTGTTGATCTTGTAGTCAGGATCCGCATTACTGGACCCGGAACCGGCGCTGTCAAAGCAGCCTGTCAGTCCAAGGGAAGAAGCCACGGCAAGACTTATTAGAGTTTTCTTGAACATGGGTGGAACCTTTTCCTGTTGTTGTGTCGTTATGTTCGGCAGCTGACGGGGCCGGTCTGGCCCGGTAAACCCGTTGTCAGTGGCCTGGTTTGCTTAGCTGTTGTCTGAAATTCTGGCCAGCGCTCTGTGCCTGATTTCTGTAACTCTGACTATAGCGGCAGTAAAGCAACAGTTGATCGCTCTAAAGTGTGATTCTGATCATTGGGAGCCTACCCGCACGGTCGGAGTTCGGCTTCATTGAAAAATAGTTGGCCCCGAGACTTTTGTCGAGTCTTTCGGGGCAGGGGTAGCCAGCCTAGCTGAAGCTTGAGAAATCCGGTTTCCGCTTTTCAGTGAAGGCCTTGATGGCTTCGGCATTTTCCGGTGACTTCAGGCGTTCTGCGAAGAGTTTGCCTTCGGCCAGCATGGCGGTTTTCAGCGCATCGCCGCTGGCCCGGTTCAGCAATTCACGGGTGGCACGGACGGCCGCCGGGGGCTGGGCTGCAAGCCGTGCGCAGGCTTCCAGAGCCGTGGTTTCAGTTTGTGACGGTTCGCACACCTGGTTGATCAGCCCCAGGCGCTGAGCATCTTCGGCTGTGAATGCGCCGCCCAGCATCAACAACTCCGCAGCGCGTACCCGGCCGAGCCAGGATGGCAGCAATAGGCTGGAGCCGCCTTCCGGGCACAGGCCTAGGTTGGCAAAAGGCATCTGGAAGCGGGTGTTGTTGCCGGCAAACACCAAATCGCAATGCAGCAGCATGGTGGTGCCGATGCCCACGGCGGGGCCATTCACTGAGGCTACGATCGGTTTGTTGGTGGTGGCCATCAGGAACAGGAACCGGCCTACAGGGGTGTCTTCAAACTCGCCGGGCAGGCCCGCGGCAAAATCGCTCAAGTCGTTCCCGGCTGTGAAGCACTCATCGCTCCCGGTGTACAGAATACAGCGAATGTCGCTGTCGTCGCGGGCCTGTTCAATCGCATCACCGAGGGCGGTGTACATATCATGGGTGAGGGCGTTTTTGCGATCCAGGCGGTTAATCCTGACGGTTAGGATATGGTTCTTTTTTTCAGTTAGGACGAGGTCGGTCACGATGTCTCCTGCTGTTTTTATATCGAAGATACCAGCAATGTTACATTTTTTCGTGGCCGTTTAGGCAAGTTTGTCGTTAAAAACCTTCGCGCCGGGTTTGGTCCCTCGGTTTTGGATTTTCTGGTAAACTTCGCGCTTCCTTTATTAGACACGTTTAAAACCCCTACTAGACAAACCAGACCTGATGAGACGCCTATGACCACCGTAATCCGCCAGGACGACCTGATCGAGAGCGTAGCGGACGCGCTGCAGTTCATCTCCTATTACCATCCGAAAGACTTTATTCAGGCTGTACACGAGGCCTATAAGAAGGAAGAGTCCCAGGCGGCCAAGGATGCCATGGCACAGATTCTGATTAACTCCCGCATGTGCGCTCAGGGCAAGCGGCCACTGTGCCAGGACACTGGCATCGTTACGGTGTTTGTGACGGTCGGTATGGATGTGCAATGGGATGCCGACATGGCGCTGGACGATATTATCAATGAGGGCGTTCGCCGGGCTTACATGCACCCGGACAACGTGCTGCGTGCCTCTATCTTGGCCGATCCGGACGGCAAGCGCACCAATACCAAGGACAACACACCTGCCATCATCCACTACAAGATTGTGCCGGGTAATACCGTGGATGTGCATGTGGCTGCGAAAGGCGGCGGTTCCGAGGCCAAGTCAAAATTCGCCATGCTGAACCCATCGGATTCCGTGGTGGACTGGGTGCTGAAAATGGTGCCGCAGATGGGCGCTGGCTGGTGTCCGCCGGGCATGTTGGGTATTGGCGTAGGCGGCACTGCTGAAAAAGCAATGGAGCTGGCCAAGGAGTCGCTGCTGGACCCGATTGATATCCATGACCTGCAGGCCCGTGGTGCCTCCAACCGTTCCGAGGAGCTGCGTCTGGAACTGTTCGACAAGGTGAATGAGCTGGGTATTGGTGCCCAGGGTCTCGGTGGCTTGACCACGGTTCTGGATGTGAAGGTCAAAGACTACCCGACCCATGCTGCCAACAAGCCGGTGGCGATCATTCCCAACTGCGCGGCCACCCGTCACGCACACTTCGTTCTGGACGGCTCCGGCCCTTCATTGCAAACCCCGCCGAGCCTGGACGACTGGCCGGAAATCACCTGGGAAGTGGGTGACAGCGTTCGCCGCGTGAACCTGGATACGGTCACACCGGAAGACGTGAAAGACTGGAAGCCGGGCGAAACCGTGTTGCTCTCCGGCAAGATGCTGACTGGCCGCGATGCTGCCCACAAGAAGATGGTGGACATGATCGAGCGCGGTGAGGAACTGCCGGTGGACCTGAAAGGCCGCTTCATCTATTACGTCGGCCCGGTCGACCCGGTGCGCGAGGAAGTGGTTGGTCCCGCGGGCCCCACCACCGCCACCCGCATGGACAAGTTCACCCGTACCATGCTTGAGAAAACCGGCCTTACCGGCATGATCGGCAAGGCTGAGCGCGGCCAGGTGGCCATTGATGCCATCCGCGAGTTCGGTGCTGTCTATCTGATGGCCGTTGGTGGTTCTGCCTATCTGGTGTCCAAGGCCATCAAACACGCGGAAGTGGTTGCCTTCGAAGAGCTGGGGATGGAAGCCATCTACGAATTTGAGGTGGAAGACATGCCGGTGACGGTCGCGGTGGATTCCAAGGGCTCCTCTGTTCACCAGACCGGCCCTGCCGAATGGCACGAGAAGATCATCACCGCCAAGGCGGTGTGATCCTCACGAGAACTCAGGAAGAACAACTGATACTCAGGTGCTTCCCCCAGTCCGGGGGAGGCGCTGAGTATTGTTCGAACCCCGGCTGTTCATCGAACGGCTTCTTCAAGACCTCCAGTAACTCCTTCATAGGCTCGTAGTCGCCGTTCTGGGCTTCCAGGATCACCTGCTGCGCAAGATAGTTCCTTAGAATGTACTTAGGGTTCACCTTCCGCATCTGGTATTCCCGCTCGTCATGGGCGCGGGTTTCGGATTGCAGGCGCTGTTCATACCGCCCGAGCCATTCATCCGCCACACTGCGGTCCACAAACAGGTCGCGGACCGGTGATGAGCCTTTCGATGTGAGGTTGGATAGCCCCCGGAAAAACAGCGTGTAGTCCACATGGTGCTCGTGCAGCATGCTGAAGGTGTCCATTATCAGGCTGAGGTCGGATTCGTCTTCCTGGGCCAGCCCCAGCTTATCCCGCATGTTTTGCAGGAAGCGTTCGTTGTAGGCAAGCTCGTAACGCCGCAGCCCCCGTCTTACGTCGTCCTCGTTCATGATCGGAAGCAGCGCGTTCGCAAGATACTGGCAGTTCACAAACCCGACATTGGGTTGGCGATTGTACGCGTAGCGTCCGCCCTGGTCGGTATGATTGCAGATGTAACCGGCGTCGAAATCGTCCAGGAAGGCATAGGGGCCGTAGTCAAAGGTGTCCCCGATAATCGACATATTGTCGCTGTTCATCACCCCATGGCAGAACCCCACGGCCTGCCAGTCGGCAATCATCCGCGCCGTGCGCTCGACCACCTCGACATACCAGCGTTGATAGCGTTCGTCCTCCGGGAGGTCGATCAGGTGAGGGAAGTGCAGCGCAATCACATGCTCAATCAGCGTTTTCAGGGCCTGTTTGCCCTCATGATGCGCTGCGAACTCAAAATGCCCGAATCGGATGTGCGTCTGGGCCACTCGCACCAACGCCGCCGCCGTCTCAATCGACTCACGCCGCACCGGGTCTTTCGCGCTCACCATGAACAATGCCCGAGTGGTGGGAATTCCCAGCGCTGCCATCGCCTCGCTGCACAGGTACTCGCGGATCGTGGAGCGCAGAACGGCCTTGCCGTCCCCGAACCGGGAATAGGGCGTCATTCCTGCTCCCTTCAGGTGCCAGTCCCAGTGTCGGCCATCAGGGCCCACCGTCTCCCATAACAGTAGCCCACGGCCGTCGCCCAGGTCCGGGTTATACATTCCGAACTGGTGCCCGGTGTATTTCATCGCCACCGGGTCCATGCCTTCCAGCAATTCCGTCCCGGCACCAATGCCGGTCCAGTCCTCGGGGTTCTGCGTGTGAAAACCCATCTCCCCGGCCAGGTCGTGGTTAAAACACACCATCCGGGCATCCCTCAACGGCGTGGGCGGCACCCGGGTGTAAAAACTGTCCGGAAGCTCAAGATAACGATGTTCGACTTTAAACGGGTTGCTGCTCATAGCGTCAGTGTCCCAGATAACTCCAATCTCCCACAAACCAAATAACCACTGCCTATACTCCAATTGGTACAAAACCTGCAAAACTCAAAACAAACCAACAGGGAAGCCGTCAACCGTGTCCTCACCCGAATTGACCAATACCATCCGTACATTGATCAAGCAGGAATCCCTCCCCGATTCCTACGCCGACACCGTCAAAAAGACCATCCTACCCCTGGCCCAGCACCTGCACAGCCTCAAACAGGCCCGAAACGAGCCCATCGTCATTGGCATCCACGGCGCCCAGGGTACTGGAAAATCCACGCTGACCCTGTTTCTCCGGGAACTGCTGACCAATCATTATCGAATCCCCACGGCCAGTTTTTCCCTCGACGACCTCTATCTCACCCGTGCAGAGCGGGAGCAGCGAGCAAACGAAATCCACCCGCTGTTCATTACCCGGGGCGTTCCCGGCACCCACGACCTGGCATTGGGGCAGCACGTTGTTGACCAACTGAAAGCCGCCCACCGGGACACGGAAACCGCCATTCCAGCGTTTGATAAGTCCCGGGATGACCGTTACCCGAAAGCACAGTGGCCTGTTTTCAAGGGCAGGGCCGACATCATCCTGGTGGAGGGCTGGTGCGTGGGAGCCGTTCCAGCGGGTGGCGAAGAGGAATTGATGGAGCCAGTCAACGAACTGGAGCGGTCCGAGGACCCTGAAGGCCTGTGGCGTCGAAACGTCAATAGCTGCCTGAAAGGGGAGTATGGCCGGTTTTTCAGCCAGCTCGACAGCTTGATCATGCTGCGTGCTCCCTCCATGGAGTGCGTGCTGACATGGCGCACCCTACAGGAGCAGAAGTTAAGGGAGCGTTCTCGGGCTGCACCAAAAGAGAGCGCGTCTGATCAAAAGGCCGGGAATGAGTTACGCATCATGAGCAATGAGGAAATTGCCCGATTCATCATGCACTACGAACGGATCACCCGCGCCAGCCTGCAAGAAATGCCCGCCCGCGCCGATTGCGTGATCAATGTCGGTGAAGACCACAGTTTCGGTGAACCGCTGATTCGTCAGCGCCAATAGAGGACATTGCCATGGCCAAACCCAGACTGCTCCTGTTTTCCGACCTGGACGGCACACTTCTGGACCACGACAGTTACGACTGGTCGCCCGCGAAGCCAGCGCTTGAGCGGCTGGCGGCGGCAGACATCCCGGTGGTGCTCAATTCCAGTAAAACCGCAGGAGAGATACAGGCCGTGCGGGAGCAACTGGGAAACACGGCGCCTTTCATTGTTGAAAATGGCGCTGCCGTTATTGTCCCCGCGAACTGTTTTGGACCGGGCCCTGAGCAAGTGCAGAGTTTTGGGGCATCCCGGGATGAGGTGTTAACCCTGCTGAAGGAATGTCGGGCTGAGGGTTTTCAGTTCCGCAGTTTTGCGGATATGAGCCCGGCGGAGCTGGCCGGGCACGCCAACCTCTCTGAATCCGAAGCCGAATTGGCGAAAGACCGCGCCGGCACAGAGCCATTGCTGTGGGAAGGAGACGAGGATTCGCTGGCCAGATTTCGCGAGAAATTGGATGAACACGACTGCCGCCTGGTGCAAGGCGGGCGCTTTCTCCATGCCATGGGCACTTTTGATAAAGCTGATGGGGTCCGTTTTTTGCTGGGTAAATACAGGGAACACTTTGAGCAGGACCGGCTGATTGCCATTGCACTGGGCGACAGTCCCAACGACCAACACATGCTGGAGGAAGCCGATATCGCGGTTATCGTTCGGGGCGTCCACTCAGAGAGCGTATCCCTGCCATCCCAGAGCCGGGCAATACGGTCCATTAAGGCCGGTCCGGCGGGGTGGAACGAATGCGTGCTGAATCTTCTGATTGAGTACGGTTACTGAAACCGGGTACTAACCACAGGAGAGCCGCCATGGGCGACTTTTACCAGAACGGCATCATCACAACCCTTCATAACCTGTGCCGACGGCCGGTGGAAGAGCTGGAGCGGGAACTTATGGGGTTCCGCAAAGAGCGACCGATGTCGCTGGTGCTGCCATCCCTGTACTCAGAGCTTGAAGGCCCGGCCCTTAAGAACATTGTGAAAGAGCTCGCCAAAGTGCCGTACCTCGAGCAGATCGTCATCGGCCTTGATCGCGCCAACGAGGAGGAATATCGTCACGCTCTGGCGTATTTCTCCGAACTGCCCCAGCATGTGCGTGTGCTCTGGAACGACGGCCCCCGGCTGAAAGCGCTGGATTTGCAACTGCGCGAGCAGAACCTGGCACCCACAGAAATGGGTAAGGGGAGGAACGTCTGGTATTGCTTTGGTTACGTGCTTGCCTCCGGCAAGAGCAAATCGGTTGCCCTCCACGACTGCGACATCTTGACCTATTCCCGTGACCTGGTGGCAAGGCTGATCTACCCGGTGGCCAATCCCGGTTTCAATTACATGTTCTGCAAAGGCTACTACGCCCGGGTAGCGGATGGCGCAATGAACGGCCGTGTTAGCCGGTTGCTGGTCACACCCCTGATTCGGGCGCTGAAGAAAGTGTGCGGCCCCAGCGACTTCCTGGACTATCTCGACAGCTACCGGTATCCGCTGGCGGGGGAATTCTCGTTCCGGACCGACGTCATTAACGACCTGCGCATACCCAGCGACTGGGGGCTGGAAGTGGGCGTGCTCTCTGAGATGAAGCGCAACTACGCCACCAACCGCCTTTGCCAGGTGGACATTGCTGATACCTACGATCATAAGCATCAGGAGTTATCGCCGGAGGATGCCAGCCGCGGCCTGTCCAAAATGAGCACTGATATCAGCAAGGCCCTGTTCCGCAAGCTGGCCACTAATGGCGAAATCTTCTCCAATGAAAAGTTTCGCACCATCAAGGCGGCTTACTTCCGCATTGCCCTGGACTTTGTTGAAACCTACCAGAGTGACGCGGTGATCAACGGACTGAGCTTTGACCGGCACAAGGAAGAGAAAGCGGTGGAGTTGTTTGCCCAGAATGTCATGCGGGCAGGGGCTTACTTTCTGGACAATCCCATGGACACACCGTTTATTCCGAGCTGGAATCGCGTCACCAGTGCCATTCCGGATATCAAGCAACAGCTTCTCGAGGCCGTAGAGCTGGACAACGAGGAGTATCGGTAGCATGAGCAATACCCTGCATCACAAGCTCGCCACGATGCTGGATGTGGTTTACCCGGAAGCGGATACGGGCGTCCTCGCGGATCAGCTGCTCGAAACCATGGGGCTGGCGTGGGATACGTCGGCGCCCCCGGCCCACCAGAATAACTGGGACGAATCCGATGTCATGCTGATCACCTACGCGGACACCGTCCAGCGCAAGGGTGAGAAGCCACTTCAGACCCTGAACCGGTTTCTCGGCGACTGCCTGAATGACACCGTGTCCGCCGTGCATATCCTGCCGTTTTTCCCCTACAGCTCGGACGACGGTTTTTCCGTTATGGATTATCTGGCGGTCAATGAATCCCATGGCGACTGGGCGGACATCGAGCGGATAGCTGACGACTACAGACTGATGGCGGACCTGGTGATCAACCACATGTCGGCCCGCAGCAGGTGGTTCGAGAATTTCCGGAAACGGATCGATCCTGGCAAGGATTACTTCTTCGAGGCCAGGCCAACAGACGACCTGAGCGCGGTGGTCCGGCCCCGCACATCCCCGTTGCTTAACGCTGTACAGACAGAGGATGGCGAGCGTTACGTCTGGTGCACCTTCAGTGAAGACCAGGTGGACCTGAATTTTGCAAACCCCCAGGTGCTGAACGAATTTGTGGGCATCATCCGCTACTATCTCGAGCGGGGCGTGATCATTTTCCGGCTCGACGCGGTGGCTTTTCTATGGAAAGAGGTGGGTACGCCGTCCATCCATCTGCAGCAAACCCACGAACTGATCAAGATTCTGCGCCTGTTGATTGAACACCACACCCCCGAGAGCGTTGTCATTACGGAAACCAACGTTCCCAACCGCGAGAATCTGACCTACTTCGGCAACGCCAACGAAGCCCACGTGATCTACAACTTTTCGTTGCCGCCGCTGCTGATCAACACTCTGGTCACTGGCAACTGCCGCCACCTGAAAACCTGGCTGATGAGCATGCCGCCGGCGCAGATGGGCACCACCTATCTCAACTTCATTGCCTCCCATGATGGCGTGGGCCTGCGCCCAACAGACGGCCTGTTGACGGAAGAAGAAAAGCTGCGACTGATCAACACCATGGAATCTTTCGGCGGTAAAGTCTCCTATCGGCGTACGCCAGATGGCAAGGATCAGCCCTATGAAATGAACGTGGCGTTGTTTGATGCCTTAAAGGGAACAGCGGAGAGAGGCTCTGACCATTGGCAGTTGCACCGCTTTATCTGCGCTCATACCGTTATGCTGGCCCTGGAAGGGATTCCTGCGTTCTACATCCACAGCCTGCTGGGCACTGAGAACGACCATGAGCGGGTTAAGAACACCGGTCGCCTGCGTTCCATCAACCGCGGGCAGTGGAACCTGGACACTTTGGAAGCTGAGCTGGCGGACCCGCTGAGCCATCATCACAACGTGTTCACCGAGCTCAAGCGCCTGATTGCCATTCGCCGCAAGCAGCCCGCCTTCCACCCCAATGCTACCCAGTTCACCCTCCATCTCGGTTTGCAGCTGTTCGGCTTCTGGCGCCAGAGCATGCGCCGTGACCAGTCGATCTTCTGCATTCACAACATCACCGATGAGGTCCAGCAGGTGTCCCTTGGCGACATTAACCTGATAGGAACCGACCAATGGCAGGACCTGATCTCTGGCCTGAAGATTGACGACCTGTCTGGCAGCCTGACTCTCAAGCCCTATCAAAGTGTGTGGTTGTCGAACCGGGAATGATGGCAGAATGCGCGGATGCCATCGACAGCCCAGCCCCGCATTCTATTATTGTCCGCCTACGACGCCGGCAGCCATCAACGCTGGCGTGAACAACTGGTGGCCAGCCAGCCCGATTTCGATTGGGAGGTGCTGGCGCTCCCGCCCCGCTTTTTTCGCTGGCGGATTCGCGGCAATGCACTGACCTGGCTACAGGAGCCGGCGCTAAAGGCCCACTATGATCTCCTGGTGGTGACCTCCATGGTGGATCTGGCGTCCCTGAAGGGATTCCATCCTCATCTGGCGCGTACGCCTACGATTCTCTACATGCATGAGAACCAGTTTGCCTACCCGGATTCCGGCCGGCAGCATTCCAGTGCCGAGCCCAAAATCGTCAATCTCTACAGCGCCGTTGCCGCGGATAAAGTGCTGTTCAACAGCGCGTGGAACCGGGACAGCTTTCTGGATGGCGCCCGACGTTTCCTGGAAATGATGCCGGACGGGCTCCCCGATGGCCTGCTGGAGGGTATCGGCAGGAAATCCCAGGTCGTTCCCGTGCCGATCGAAGACCGCCTGTTTGTTGAAAGAGAGAAGCCGATCAACGCACAGTGCCCCCATCTCCTATGGAATCACCGCTGGGAATACGACAAGGCGCCAGACCGGTTGTCTCTGTTGCTGGATTCGCTTGCCGACGCCGGTCAGGACTTCCGGTTGAGTGTGGTAGGGGAGCAGTTTCGCAATGAGCCCGAGGCATTCGGTGGTATACGTGAGCGACACCGGGAGCGCATAGTGAACTGGGGATACCTGCAGAGCAGGGCGGATTACGACCGGTTGCTGGGCGAAGCTGATGTGGCTATCTCCACCGCTCTTCATGATTTCCAGGGGCTGTCGGTATTGGAGGCGATGGCATCTGGCTGCCTGGCATTGGCGCCGGACCGGCTGGCCTACCCGGAATATGTACCAGCGGCGCAACGCTATGCCAGTCACGTGGATAATCCAGCGGCGGAGGCTGACGCCGCAGCCGGTCTACTAAGCCGCTTAATACATCAACCACCGGAGATTTGTAGACCCGGAGATTGGCGGCTCAGTGAACTGCAAATGAAATATTACAAAGTGATCAGTGCAACCCTGGGCCAGCAGACGGTATCCTGAGCCTGACCCAAAACACGGAGTAAGCGCAGATGATGAGAGCCATCAAAGTCAGTGGCGACACACTGAGCTGGGAAGCGTATGAAGCGCCTTCCGAGGTGCCCGAAAATCATGTGGCTATTGATATTGCGTGGACCGCCATCAACCGTGCGGATCTGATGCAGAAAGCCGGTGTGTATCCGCCACCGCCCGGGGCGTCGGACATCCTGGGCCTCGAAGTCAGCGGGACTATTTCCAGGGTGGGAGAGGGTGTTCATAACCTCAAACCCGGTGATGAAGTCTGCGCACTGCTTACGGGCGGTGGTTATGCCACCCATGTGGTGGTGCCTGCGGTTCAGGTGTTGCCCGTTCCAAAGGGTTACAGCCTGAAAGAGGCAGCGGCCATTCCTGAAGTGTTTGCGACCGCCTGGCTGAATCTCTATCACGAAGCTGCACTCAAGCCTGGTGAGAAAGTGCTGGTCCACGCAGCGGCCAGTGGCCTTGGTACGGCCGTGATTCAATTGGCAACGGCTCTCGGCAATCCGGTGTTTGCCACGGCCGGCGACAACGACAAACTCGAGATCTGCAGAAGGCTGGGCGCCAGCGGTGTCTGGAATCGCAAGGACGGTTCGTTCGTCGATGCCATCAAATCCTGGGGCGGGGTGGACATGGTGCTGGACCCCGTTGGCGGAAACTACATCGCCGAAGACCAGAAAGTATTGAATATGGATGGCCGAATCATACTCATTGGCCTGATGGGCGGTCGTATGGCGGAAGTCGATCTGGGGTTGATGTTGATGAAACGCCATCGCCTGATCGGTTCAACCCTTCGGTCCCGGCCCGTGGCGGACAAGGGTGACGTCATGAGTGCCCTGTATAAGCATGTCTGGCCACTGCTCAGTGCCCGGCAGATTGATCCGGTGATTGATAGTGCCTGGCCTATCGAGAAGGCGGGGGAAGCCATGGCCTATGTGGCGGAGAATCGAAACATCGGGAAAGTCTTGTTGCAGGTTGCCGGGTAAACCTCCTTCCCTGGAGGTTTTCCGGATCAATCGGCGATGTGTACCAACTGCTTGCCGAAGTTTTTCCCTTTCAGCATACCCTTGAAGGCTTCCGGTGCGTTTTCCAGGCCTTCCGCGATGGTCTCACGGTATTTGAGTTCGCCAGAAGCAACACGGTCCGCCAGGATATTGGTGATTTCCTGATGTTTGTCCTGCCACTCTGTGACCAGGAAGAAGCGGTGGTCCGGCACCGGGTCCAGCGCCTTGAGTACGTGGAAAGGTGTTTCCACTGCCCCCATATCCTCGGCATTGTAAGCGGACACGAAGCCGCAGATAGGTACCCGAGCGCCAGGGTTGAGTAACGGCGCCACGGCACGGGTCACGGCACCGCCCACGTTTTCGAAGTAGATGTCGATGCCGTCGGGGCAGGCGGCCTTGAGGTCGGCTTCGAGATTGCCGGCCTTATAATCCACGCAGGCATCAAAACCCAACTCTTCCACCACATACCGGCATTTCTCCGGGCCTCCGGCCACGCCGACGGTACGGCAACCTTCTTTCCTGGCAGTTTGACCAACCACCGTGCCCACCGGGCCAGACGCGGCGGACACTACAACGGTCTCACCGGATGTCGGCTTGCCCACGTACATCAGGCCGCAATAGCCGGTGCGTCCGGGCATCCCGGCAACGCCAAGGTAGGCCTGCAGGGGCACGTTGTCCTTCGGTTCAATCTTGTAGACCATCTCCGCATTGGCAGGGAACACTACATACTCCTGCCAGCCCGAGTAACAGGTCACCAGGTCACCCACTTTGAGGTTGTCTGACCGGGACTCGACGATCCGTGCGACGCTTTCGCCAACGATGACCTCATCAAGGCCAATAGGATCCATGTAGCCCTTGGCATCGTTCATGCGGGGGCGCATGTAAGGGTCCAGCGACAGCCATAGCACTTTGGCCAGGACCTCACCTTCTTTCAGTTCGCGGACTGGCCGCTCTTCAAGGGCCAGGTCACCCTCCTGAATTTCGCCCTGCGGGCGCTGCTTGAGAATCACCGCTCGATTGGTATGGTTGGTCACAAATCATCTCCGGTTGCATAATGAAACCAGATTAGGGTGCAGCAGATTCGTTTTGAGGTCAACATCCCGGCTTTGCGAAGCCGGGGTTACATTCTCCTGCCTGATCGTTATAATCACCCAAGCTCAGGACGAGCTGTTTGTTGAACGACGCCAATTTCAGACATCTTCAGGGACCGAAGACATGCCCCAGGCAACCGGACTGCAGTTCACGGCCACCCTTGGCCAACTCCCCAAAGACCTGTTCGTGGTCGCCCGTTTCGAGCTGACCGAGTACCTTTCCAGGCTCTGCTATTGCAAGCTGGAACTGGCCAGTACCTCGCCCGACATCGCCCCCGAAGACGTGCTGGAACAGCCCGTGGAACTGGTGATGTGGCAGGACGGAGTACCGCTGCGGCGCTTTACCGGCGTGATCAACGAATTCGTCCGGGGCGACTCCGGCCATCGCCGCACCCGTTACGACGTCATCGTCCAGCCCCCCCTGTGGCGCCTCGACCTGATGCACAACAGCCGCATCTTCCAGACCCAGGCCACCGACGCCATCGTGCGCACCCTGCTGGAAGAGCGGGGCCTTATCGACACCGTCTTTGATCTCAAGCGCACCCCCGAGGAACGGGAATACTGCGTCCAGCACCGGGAAAGCGACCTGGCCTTTGTCGAACGGCTGGCCGCTGAAGAAGGCTGGCACTACCGCTATTACCACGGCGATGTGGAAGGCAACGACCAACCGGCCCTCATCATCGCCGACCACCACGGCGACGCCCCCCGGCTCGAGCCGGTGGCATACAACGCCAAGGCTGGCGGCAGCACCCGCCAGAGTACCGTCTTCCAGTTCCGCTACCGGGAACGGGTGAAAGCCGCCTCCGTGGCCATGAAGGACTACACCTTCAAGAATCCCGCCTACGCCCTGATGCACGAACATCAGGCCGACAAACTGGACGGCCAGCGGGAAGACTACCAGCACTACGACTACCCCGGCCGCTTCAAGCAGGACGCCAGTGGCCAGCCCTTTACCGAAAGCCGTCTCGATGCCCTCAGGAACGACGCCGCCATCGCCGATGGCCAGAGCAACCGCCCCGACTTCACCGTAGGTGCCAAAGTCGAACTCACCGACCACGACAACCCACGCCTGAACCGGGAATGGCTGTTCACCAGCATCACCCACACCGGAGAACAACCCCAGGCCCTGGAAGAGGATGGCAACAACGGCGCCACCACCTACCACAACGCCTTCAACGCCATCCCCGCGGACCGCACCTGGCGGCCCCAGGTCGAGCATCGCCCGTTGATGGACGGCCCCCAGGTTGCCATTGTCACCGGCCCCAAAGGCGAAGAGATCCACTGCGACGAACACGGACGCGTCAAAGTCCGATTCCCGTGGGACCGTTACAGTAAAAACGACGAACACAGCAGCGCCTGGCTCAGAGTCAGCCAGGGCTGGGCCGGTGGCCAGTATGGCTTCATGGCGCTGCCGAGAATCGGCAACGAAGTCATCGTCAGCTTCCTGGACGGCGACCCGGACCAGCCGATCATTACCGGAAGAACCTACCACGCCACCAACACGCCGCCGTACGCGCTGCCGGAGCACAAGACCCGCACCACCCTCAAAACCCAGACCCACAAGGG
>NZ_JBQKUK010000018.1:0-105904 GCF_054968585.1 Marinobacter sp. G5_S1_61_S3
TCGTTTTCTGAACGGGGCCACCACCCTGGCTCACGCTCCGAACCAAGCAGTCTTACAAAAGGTCAAACCTTGTCATAAAGCTTGGACCCAGCCTCCACAAACTCCCGGGATTTCTCCTTCATGCCAGCATCCACCGCCGACACCTCGTCGAGGCCATTTTCCTTGGCATACTCCCGAACTTCCTGGGAAATCTGCATGGAACAGAACTTCGGGCCGCACATGGAGCAGAAGTGGGCCACCTTGGCGGAGTCCTTCGGCAGGGTTTCATCGTGGAAGGCACGAGCGGTGTCCGGGTCGAGGCCGAGGTTGAACTGATCTTCCCAGCGGAACTCGAAGCGGGCTTTGGACAGCGCGTTGTCGCGGATCTGGGCACCGGGGTGGCCCTTTGCCAGATCAGCGGCATGAGCTGCGATTTTGTAGGTGATGATGCCGGTCTTTACATCGTCCTTGTTGGGCAGGCCCAGATGCTCCTTCGGGGTAACGTAGCAAAGCATGGCACAGCCGTACCAACCGATCATTGCCGCGCCGATACCGGAGGTGATGTGGTCGTAGCCAGGGGCAATGTCCGTGGTCAGTGGCCCGAGTGTGTAGAACGGTGCCTCATCACAGCATTCCAACTGCTTGTCCATGTTTTCCTTGATCAGCTGCATGGGCACATGGCCCGGCCCTTCGATCATTACCTGAACATCGTGCTTCCAGGCAATCTTGGTGAGCTCACCCAGGGTTTCGAGCTCGCCGAACTGGGCTTCGTCGTTGGCATCGGCAATGGAGCCGGGACGCAGGCCGTCACCGAGACTGAAAGCCACGTCATAGGCTTTCATAATTTCGCAGATGTCTTCGAAGTGCTCGTACAGGAAGCTTTCCTGATGATGAGCCAAACACCACTTGGCCATGATGGAGCCGCCACGGGACACAATGCCAGTGGTACGCTTGGCCGTCATTGGCACGTGATGCAGGCGTACGCCGGCATGGATGGTGAAGTAATCCACGCCCTGCTCTGCCTGTTCGATCAGCGTGTCGCGGAAAATTTCCCACGTCAGGTCTTCGGCAGCGCCGCCGACTTTTTCCAATGCCTGGTAGATGGGCACGGTGCCGATGGGAACCGGCGAGTTGCGGATGATCCATTCACGGGTTTCATGGATGTTCTTGCCGGTGGACAGATCCATGATGGTGTCAGAACCCCAACGGGTGCCCCAGGTAAGCTTTTCGACTTCTTCCTCGATGGAAGAGCTGACCGCTGAGTTGCCGATGTTGCCGTTGATCTTCACCAGGAAGTTGCGGCCGATGATCATCGGTTCTGTTTCCGGGTGGTTGATGTTGTTGGGAATAATAGCCCGGCCGCGAGCAACTTCGTCCCGTACAAACTCAGGGGTAATTTCCTGGGGCAGAGACGCTCCGAATGATTGGCCCGGATGCTGGTCTTTCAGGAGCCCCTGCTCCCGGGCTTCCTGCAGCTTCATATTCTCGCGAATGGCGATGAATTCCATTTCCGGCGTGATGATCCCCTGGCGGGCATAGTGCATCTGGCTGACGTTCTTGCCGGGCTTGGCCCTCAGCGGCTTGCGCTCGTCCATAAAACGGAGTGGGTCCAGCAGAGGGTCTTTCATCCGGCGACGCGTGAATTCAGAGGTGTAATCGGATAGCTGCTCTACATCTCCGCGCTCCTCAATCCAGGCGGAACGGATGGGCTTGAGTCCCTTACGCAGATCAATAGTGGCTTCAGGGTCGCTGTACGGACCGGAGGTGTCATAAACGGCGACGGGCGCATTTTTCTCGCCACCCATGTCGGTCGGCGTGTCGCCCACAGTAATTTCCCTCATGGGCACCCGAATATCAGGTCGGCTACCCTGTACGTGGATTTTTCGGGACTGGGGCAGCGGCTTGATGGCTGCAGAATCGACTTTTGCTGAATCGCTGAGATAGGAAGGTATTGTTGTCATAGTGCGTCCCCGGGTTGATTAGGTATACGGGTCGCGCATGACGGGCAGTGATCACAGAACGGTTCTGTGTCGTTGCAGCATATTGTCTCAAATCCCTACGCCGGTATTATCCGGATCAGGTTGCGGGTTCTGCATGGCAATCTCAGCCGGCGGTCAGATGTTCTGACGCCAGCACCCCGTCAAGACGCGAAATCAATGTAATTGACACTTACAATCAGTGCCGACTGCAAGTGTAGAGCTCAGGCCGATTATTGTCCATAATGGCGAGCCTGAAACGCTCAATGGTTATCTGAACATATGTGGCCAGGTATTCCAACACGCCGGGTGATTCACTAACAGGAGACATCATGAAGAAACGACTGCTTTCCGGGCTGATTGGACTGCTCGCAGCCCAGCCTGCACTATCCATGGATCTGGTTGAGACGTACGAGAAAGCACTCTCCTATGATTCCGGCATTGCAACCGCCCGCGCCACGTTTGAAGCTCAGCAGGCAGCAAGCGATGTCAGCCGTAGCAACCTGCTGCCGCAGATCGGTGCCTTTGGTGAAGCCAGCCACACCGACGTGGACGGCCCCAGCCAGGACGCGGCATATAAAACCTACGCCTACGGCGTCGAGCTGACCCAGCCATTGTTCCGAGCCGACACCTGGTTTAATTACGACGCCAGCAAATTCCAGACGGAAGCCGCGCAGGCCGAATACAACCTGGCTCAGCAGCAGCTGATTCTTGACGTCGCCACCGCCTATTTCAATGTCCTCAGGGCGGCAGACACCTTAACCACTGCCCGCGCTACCGAGGCGGCCATTCAGCGTCAATACGAGCAGGCACAGGAACGCTTTGATGTGGGACTGATTGCCATTACCGAAGTGTATGAGGCTCGTGCCAGCTATGACGACAGCAAGAGCCAGCGTATCGCTGCAGAGAGCGACCTGGATATCGCCCGCGAACAACTGGCACGATTGACCGGCGAGTACACTGAAGACCTGAACAACCTGCGCCGGAACTTCCCCCTCGGCCGCCCGGAGCCCATGGACCCTTCAGCCTGGGAAAACACCGCACTGAGTCAGAACTGGCAGATCCAGTCAGCCCTCTATGACCTGAACACCAGCGAGGCCAACCTGAAGAGCGCGAAAGCCGGTCACCTGCCAACGCTTGACCTGAATGCGTCCTACGGCAACACGGAGATTGATGGGCTGGAGCAGCCAACTTTGACACAGGGCCAGCGCGATGGCACAACGACCGAGGGTCGCATCGCCCTTACCCTCAACGTTCCCCTGTATATGGGCGGCGGAACCCAGGCCGGCGTGCGACAGCAGCGCTCCCAGGTGACGGTGGCGGAGCAGTCGCTAGAGACAGTACGTCGGGATGTCCGGGTAAACACGCGCAGCCTGTTCCGTACCGTGAATACCAACATCGAGTCTGCCTCTGCGCTGGAACAAACCATCATTTCCCGCCGTAGTGCATTGGATGCCACCCGCGCCGGTTACGAAGTGGGTACACGGAACATCGTGGAAGTGCTGGATGCGGAACGGAACTATTACGTGGCATTGCGTGACTTTGCCAATGCCCGTTATGACTACGTGATTAACACCCTGAACCTGAAACAGGCGGCTGGCACCCTCAGCCCTCAGGATCTGGTAGACCTGAACAACTGGCTGAGCGCATCAGCACCGGGGATTGAAGCCATGGCTAACGAGCAGGAAACCATCGACAACCCCTCCCAGTAAACTGATGAAAATCAGGCCGGGGCACCATGCCCCGGCCAATACAAAACACCGGTATCACGCCTTAGACCCGCTCAACTATCCCATCAACCACTTTCTCGAGCGCACCACGGTTGGCATTCACAACCGCCAGCGCGTTGTGACCCGCGTTTTGCGCAGAAGCTCTGTCCGAAAAGAGATGAACAACGCACCGGGCAAGAGACTCCGCTGAATCCGTAATAAACAGACCCTGTCCTGAATCAAGGCGGTCGTAAATGTTTTCGAAATTGAATATGTGCGGCCCGGAAACAACGGGTATTCCCCAAGCGGCTGGCTCCAGCGGGTTGTGGCCGCCACGTTCAATCAGCGAGCCGCCCACAAAGGCCACATCGGAGGCGCCGTAAAGCATTAGCAATTCACCCATGGTGTCACCAAGATACACCTCGCGCCCTACCTTTCCGCCCCCGTCACTTCCTGACTGGGACCGACGGACAAGAGAGAGCCCCATGGCGTCAATGAGCCTGGCCACATCATCAAAACGCTCTGGATGCCGCGGCACAATCATCAGCAATGCGTTCGGGAAATGCTGGAGGATTTGTTGGTGAGCCTCCAATATCTGGCGATCCTCACCGTCGTGGGTACTGGCTGCAATCCAAACCGGACGGTCAGCGCCCAGCGCCGCCCTCAGCCCCGAAGATTCGGCGCGTACTTCGTCCGAGACCTCAACATCAAACTTGATACTGCCGGTCACCGACACCGATTCCGGCGTGGCCCCAATACGCAGGAACCGGCCAGCGTCTTCCTCTGCTTGCGCGGCTATCCAGCTAATACTGCGGAGCAGCGGGCGAACCAGTGACGCCACCCGCTCATATCCCCGCGCGGAACGGCTGGAAAGGCGCGCATTAATGAGGAAAATGGGCACTTGGCGTTGGCGACTAAGAGCAATCATATTGGGCCAAAGCTCAGTTTCCATAATCACAAGCGCCCGGGGCCTTACGCGGCCAACAAACCGGCGCACCGCACCGGGTGTGTCATATGGTGAGAAAGCATAGTGGACCCGGTCACCGAACAAAGCCCTGGCTCGGGCCGAGCCGGTCGGCGTCATCGCGGTCATCAATATGGGGATATCAGGATTACGCCTCAGCAAGGCTTTCACCAGGGGGGCGGCGGCAATGGTTTCACCCACCGATACGGCATGAACCCATATGACCGGCTCATCGAAGGCCTCCACGTACCCCAGGCGCTCCTGCCAGCGCACGAACGCTTCAGGATTGGCACGCCCGATCCACCACAACCGCAGCAACACAAACGGCAGCGCGATGCGGAAAAAAAGGGAGTAGAAAAAATGAAGCATGGTAACTCCGGCCGGGTCGATGCGGCGATCATTCTACATAAAGCGGTGGCCGGCGTCTGCGACCTGGAATTCATGATTTTCCGCAACTTGCGGATATTGCGGCTTTAGCCGGAGATAATGGCCCTGCTAAACTCCGGTTCTTGCCGTTAAAAATCATCAGGGACTGACACGAGTGAAGACCGCTAAACAGAGAACTCGCGACACCCGCTATACCAGCTACCTACATCCGCGCTGGTGGCCAACCTGGATCGGGGTCGCTGCCATGTGGCTGGGCGCCCAATTGCCACTGAAGTTACAATGGTGGCTGGGAAAACGGATTGGTGACATCGCCTATCGCTTTGCCGGCCATCGCAAGCAAATCACCGATGTGAATATTCGCCTGTGCTTTCCAGAGTTATCCGAAACGGAAAAGCAGACACTGGTGAAGGCGTCATTCCGCGCCAACGGCATCGGTGTCATGGAGATTGGGCTGGCCTGGTTCCGCAGTCCCACCAGCTTCATGCCCATTACAGAAATCCACGGCCTTGAACATGTCGACGCTGCGCTTGCCAGAGGCAAGGGCATCCTGTTGCTGGGCGGTCACTACAGCACCCTTGACTTGGGGGGCGCCCTGGTCACCGAATACATTGAGGCCGACGTGATGCAGCGCGACCATAACAACCCATTGATGAACGCGGTGATGACCCGCGCCAGGGAACGTCGTTATGGGGTGGCACTGGACAGCCGGAACCTGCGCGGCCTGCTCAAACAGCTCAAAAACAACCGTATCGTCTGGTACGCCACAGATCAGGACTACGGCCGCAAAGGCATCGTTTTTGCCCCATTTTTCGGAGTGCCTGCGGGGTCCATCACCGCCACCTCGCGCATAGCCGACCGTAGCGGCTGTGCCGTGGTGCCGTTCAGCCATTTCCGACGGGAACACGCTCCAGGGTACGATATCTACTTCCATCCTCCACTGGAGAACTTTCCTTCCGGAGATGACATGGCGGACGCCACATTGGTAAACAAAACCATCGAAAACGAAATCCGAAAACACCCGGACCAGTACCTCTGGATGCATCGCCGCTTCAAGACCCGTCCTTCCAGGGAAGATCCCAACCTGTACAGCAAGGACGCAAACTGAATGCGCTCCCACACGGGTTCACCCGCCCCGGTTGTCTGGCTACTGACCGATAATAAGCCTGGCCATCACAACCAGCTGAAAGGGTTGGGCAACCGGCTTCGGGTGCTGGCTGGCGCCAGCGTGAGTGAAATTGATGCGACCGAAGCGCCCCCGCCCTTGTGGCGGGCGCTGCTTGGCGTTGCGCCGGCCATGGATAAAGCCCTGGGAAGACCAAACCTGATTATCGCAGCCGGCAGCGGTACTCATCGCCTGTTGTTATCCCTGCGGCGGCTCCGAAAGGTAAAAACCGTGGTTTTAATGAAACCGGGCTTCCCTCTCAGCTGGGTCGATGCGGCCATCATTCCAGAACACGATAAGGTCCCCCCAGCCAGACATGTCCTTGCCACCGAAGGTGTCATAAACGCAATCACGCCCCTGGCCAGAATTACCGACAAACCCGAAGGCCTTGTTCTCGTAGGCGGCCCCTCACCCCATTTCGACTGGGATGACGACGTTATTCTCGGACAGTTATCCCAGCTAATGGGTCGCTACCCGGAATGGCGCTGGACGATCAGCGGCTCTCGCCGTACGCCCGAAAACCTGTTGATGCAACTGAACGACCTGGCAGGCCCGA
Source organism: Marinobacter sp. G5_S1_61_S3 (assembly GCF_054968585.1). Classification (NCBI taxonomy): domain Bacteria; kingdom Pseudomonadati; phylum Pseudomonadota; class Gammaproteobacteria; order Pseudomonadales; family Marinobacteraceae; genus Marinobacter; species Marinobacter sp. G5_S1_61_S3. Next base: position 6,734 of record NZ_JBQKUK010000018.1, read on the forward strand.
AGGTCACGGTCGTGGATTCCAAGCGAACGCACGCCAGCTGGCTTCCCCACCAACTCGCCGCCTCCCGCGCGGTGTGGGTCACACCAGACAGCGCCTCCATGGCCTGCGAAGCTGCCACCTCCGGCGTGCCTACGGGTCTGTTTGAGCTCGCGCCCAAGAATAACAGCCGGGTCGCCCGGGGCATGGCCAGCCTGGTAGAGAAAGGGTACGTTGCGCACTGGAGTGACCATGCCTCGGTTATGGCTGGAAAATTGCGCGGATCGCAGGAGCTTTGGGAGGCTGATAGGGCCGCAAGGTGGCTGATTGAACACTTTTTAAGGGGAGGCAAACGTTGAGGATTCTGCAGGCGTTACCCGCGCTATACAGTGGCGGGGTGGAACGAGGCACCGTGGAGTTCGCCGCCGACCTGGTGAAACGTGGGCACGAGTCCTATGTGGTTTCGAAAGGCGGCCCCATGGCGGAGCAGCTTCGTGGGCAAGGCTCGGAACACATTTTCATGCCAATACACCGGAAGAACCCGGCGTCATTCGGACAAATCCTGCCCATGCGCAAGCTGCTTCTGGAGCTGAAACCGGACATCATACATGTCCGCTCCCGTATGCCCGCCTGGATCATCTTCCTGGCTCTGAAGACCATTCCAGCCAACCAGCGCCCGGCCGTCGTCTCAACCTTTCACGGCATGTATTCCGTGACCCCCTACAGCGCCATCATGACCCGGGCTGATCACATCATCGCCGTGTCCGGTTGTGTTCGGGATTATGTGCTGAACAAATACCCGGTGCCAGAAGAAAAACTGACCGTCATCCAACGGGGCGTGGACGTGAGTGCTTTTCGACAACGGGAGCTCAGCCCACAATGGCTGGACCGCTGGTTCCGGCAGTACCCACAATTGGCCCAGAAAAAGATCATCATGATGCCCGGGCGCATTTCCCGCTGGAAAGGCCAACTGGACTTCCTGGCCATGATGGCGCAGCTGGTGCAAAAACGACCGGACTGCCACGGCATCATTGTCGGCGGCGCTGAACCTGGCAAGGAGCAGTTTCTGGAGGAGCTGGAAAAGGAACGTGCCCGCCTGAACCTGACCGACAAGGTGAGTTTCCTCGGCCAGCGCAACGATATGACCACCCTCTACCTTCTGGCGGACGTGGTCTGCCACATGTCCACGAAACCAGAACCTTTCGGCCGCACCGTTACCGAAGCCCTGGCCTCCGGCACACCGGTGGCCGCCTTTGACCGAGGTGGCGCAGCCGAAACACTGCGCGCTTGTTTCTCCGACGGATTGGTACCGCCAGACAATATAGAAGCGTTTGCCCAGACCGCGCTCGCCCTCCTCGACAATCCCCGACCTGAGATAGAGATACCGTGGCGGTTCCAACTGGAAGCACAGACCGAAACTACGCTGAAGGTCTATGAGAACCTTCTTGCGCGGAGGCCTGCGCACCAATGAATGCGCAAGGCCCGCTGACAATCGCGCTGATCATCGCCACACCCGGCACAGGCTGGGGCGGTATGGAAACGCACACAGCCGACCTCGCGAACGCCCTCTCGACAAGAGGCCACACCGTTCACGTTCTGGCACACAGCCACTACAGCGAACGCTTCGCCTCGCCGGTTTGTTTCCATCCACTGCCCGTGCAGCTCGGCCGACGCAACCCCTGGCTGCACTACCGCCTGCGGCGACAGCTTCGCTCCATCCACCCGGATATCGTTCATGCCCAGGGCAACAAGGCCGCTAACCTGGTCAGTTCAGTCCGTCATCTGAACAGTGCAACAGTGGGTACGCTTCATGGCACCAAGCGCTCCCATAAGGGATTTGAGCGGCTGGATGGCGTGATTGGTGTCAGCCGTGATATTACCGACACCATTGCCCACGCCAATGCTCGGCTGATCCACAATGGCTTACCGCCTGTGGACACCTCCGGCGAAGAAAAGACGGAGGCCCCGACCTTCGAAATTCCTGCAGATCGCCCTCTCCTGTTAGCCGCAGGCCGTCTGGAGCCGGTAAAACAGTTCGACCGGCTGATTCGCGCCTGGGCCAGGGCCGACTGCGATGGCAGTCTGGTTATCCTGGGTGATGGTAGCCAGCGTGCCCAACTAGGCACCCTGATTCAGGAGCTGGACGTCTCAGACCACATACTGCTTCCAGGCCACGAGCTCCATATGAAGCCCTGGCTCCAAGCCGCCACCGCCTGCATCATCAGCTCCAGCCGCGAAGGTTTTCCTTATATCATGGTGGAAGCGCTGATGGCAGGTTGCCCGGTATTGTCAACGCCAGTCAGCGGAGTGGGGGAATTCCTGCCTGAACAGAGTATTGCCGCGTCTGACCGCGTTGAGGATATCGCCACACTGGTTCGCACCAATCTCCGCAACCCGATGGTTATGAGGGATTCCCAAAACAGCAGTTTCCTGTGGGCCCGGGAGCAACTCAGCCTTGAGGCGATGGTATCGAAGACTGAGGCCTTCTATCGGGACCTGTTGGCCAGTATGTCGACAGCGCGCTGATCACCGTATCCGCCAGGAGTCGATGCCCAGTTTCGGTAAGGTGGGTTCCGTCTGCCATCAAGGACTCGGCTTTCTGCTGCCATAATGGGTGGTAGGCATCAGCAAAAAACGCATTTGGCTCACGTTCGGCTAACTCTCGCAGGCCCTCATTGTAGCGCTCAATGCGCGGGTTCCGGGGTTCGTCGAGGTTCGGCGGCGTGGACACCAACGCGAACAGGGTGTCGGGGGCCGAGCGCAACACACGCTCAATGTTGCCAAGATATTCATCCAGCGGCACCTGCTCCACCGCGCCCCAACGATCCTGCAGGTGGAGACGCCGGGCCCATTTCTTCAGCTTTTTGACGAGCTTTCGGGCAAGCTTCCTGCGGGGGCTGTCCGGGTAATAAAGCACGTAGGGCGCACCACGAAAGGTGAGCCAGGAATCAACAAGCCCGTACTGAATAAACGCCAATTGATAGCTCCTGGGCGGGAAGGCCTCAGCATACTGAAGCAGCTCACGGGTTGTGCTCATGGTATGACCACAATTGGTGAGCGAAAGACCCAATTGCTTCGCAACGATCTGCGGCCAGACCGGTTCATGATAGTCTTTCAGGCCCTCGGTATTACAATCACCGTAGGCAATACAACCGTTCATAACGTGGCTTCCCGAGGCTTCCGTTGCACAAGGCAATAAAACGAGATTCGGATACGATCCATGATTGACCTGTCAGGCATTGAGCCATTCGCCTCTGGCTACAACCGACACTGCTACCGGCATCCGGATGATCCGGCATTGTGTCTCAAAGTAACGCGGCCTGAAAACATCGAAGTGCGTTTCCAGCGCCAGTCCTGGCCAAAGAAAATGCTCGGCAGAGCGAGGATTGATGACAACCGCCAGGAACTCCGGGCGCATCAACAGCAAGCCATTCGGGCGCTGATCAACGACGGCCACGACGAACTGGTCTGGGCGCACCTGCCGCAATTTCATGGCGCGGTAGAAACCTCGCTCGGCCTGGCAAACATGAGTGAGCTCATCTTCGATGACCACGGCCTACCGGGCGAAACGCTCGAACACTACCTGAAACACCGAGGGTTTGATCAACCGATTCAGGACGCTGCAGACCGCTTCTGCAACTGGTTACTCGAAACCGGAATCCTCACCCGGAACCTGCTGCCCCACAACTTGGTGATCGCCGACAGGGGCGGACAACCGGAGCTGTTTCTGGTTGACGGGCTCGGCGCTCCCACCATCCCCGACAAATTGGCCACCCTCTCCGCTTGGCGAAAGCGATACATTGGCCGTCGTATCCGGCGCTTTTACCTGAGAATTGGCTGGGAAACCGGCGACCGAAGCACCAGCTGGGAAGCCTCACAGAGGCTGTAATGGCCAGCGGTGACATTCATCAACCTTGCCGCCCACGCCGGATGGTGGTAGCTTCCGCTCATCCTGTTTCCTGTTGATAGTCCTCTGGATTATGGCGTTTTCCAAAGCAACGTTTCTGATTACCGCTCTCCGGCTTGCCGGTAAACTCCCCCTGCGTGGCGCCCAGCTTATCGGGCGCTTCCTTGGCATGATCAGCTGGATGTCCAGATCCCAGTACCGCACGGTTACCGACATCAACCTGAAAATCTGCCTGCCGGAGCTGACGGACGACCAACATGATCGAATGGTGCGCTCCAGCCTGCGGCACACCGGCCAGACCATGATGGAAATCCCCCTGATGTGGGAGTGGCCAGTGGAACGCTGCCTGGGCCTGATCCGCGAGATCGAAGGCGAAGAACTGCTCGCAGAGGCAAAAAAGGACGGCCGGGGGCTGTTGCTGCTGGCACCGCATCTCGGCAACTGGGAGCTCACCGGGCTTTACTTTTCCTCCCGGTACCGCATGGCGGCCCTCTACAGCCCGCCCCATATTCGGGAATTCGAGGATTACATGATCCAGGTTCGCGGGCGCATGGGCTCGGAGCTGGTTCGAGGTGACCGTCGCGGGCTGGCAAGACTGATCACCCTGCTTCGAGAAGGTGAGGTCGCCGGCATCCTCCCGGACCAGAGTCCAAGAGGCAAAGGCAACGCGTATGCCCCCTTCTTCGGCATGGAAGTGCGCACCATGACCCTGGTCTCGAAGTTGTTGCAGAAGTCCGGCGCCAAACCCCTGGTCACGTACTCCGAGCGCCTGAAAGACGGCGAAGGCTTCCGGCTGGTGATTCGCGAGTGCGAGCCTGGCATTGCCGACCCGGACCCGGTGACCGCCACAACTGCCCTGAACAAATCCATTGAAGATGTGGTACGGGAAGTGCCGGAACAATACCAGTGGGAATACAAACGCTTTCGCCATCGACCACCCGGCCTCCCCCACCCTTACCGGCCCGGTAGAGTGTGTAAGTAATTCCCCCCTTACACAGCCGGTGCCCGCGGAGTACTAAAACTGTATAATCCGCGTACCGAAGCAGTCTCCAAGACTGTCTTGTTTTACCTGAATAAAGGCCGGGCCGGATCCATGTCACCAGAACGCATTGGCGTAGTCATCACTACCTACAATTCCCCACTATGGCTGAGCAAGGTTCTGACGGGCTATGAAAACCAGAGCCAGCCGGACTTTCGGGTGATCATTGCTGATGACGGGTCAACCAACGAGACCCGCGACCTCATCGACCGGTTCCGCGAGCGCGGTATCCTGCAGATCGACCACGTGTGGCACGAGGACGATGGCTTTCGCAAGTGCCAGATCCTCAACAAGGCCATCCGGGAAACCGACTGCGACTATCTGATCTTCACGGACGGCGACTGCATCCCGGAACCGGACTTCATCGCCACCCATCAACGGCTGGCCGAGCCGGGCGTGTTCCTGTCGGGCGGATACATCAAACTCACCATGCCGGTTTCAGAAGCGATTTCCGACGACGATATCCGCAACGGTGTCATCTTTGACCCCCGGTGGCTGATCAGCAAGGGCCAACCGAAGAACCACAAGCTCTGGAAACTGTCCAGCTCGTCCCTGAAGAAGACATTCCTGAATGCCGTCACGCCCGCTGCCGCCAGCTGGAACGGCATGAACAGCTCCACCTGGACCAAAGACCTGGTTGCGGTTAATGGCTTCAATGAAGACATGCAATACGGTGGCCTGGACCGCGAACTTGGCGAGCGCCTCTGGAACTTTGGTCACAAGTCCCGGCAGATTCGCTACAGCACCGTGTGCCTGCATCTGGACCATGCCCGTGGTTACTCCAAGCCGGAAATCTGGGCGAAGAACCGGGCTATCCGCAAGGCCGTTAAGGACAACCGCACCTTCTGGGCCGAAAACGGCATTGAGAAGAGCCGCACGGCATGACCGAGCAAGGAAGCATGAGAACCCTGGTTGTGATCCACAGCCTGAAAATGGGCGGCATGGAACGGGTGGCTGTTAACCTGGCGGATGCTTTCGCGGACGAGGGCCACGAGAGCCACCTGCTGTCCTGCCGCAATCGCCCCAATGATCTCAGCCCTGCCAATTCTGCCGTTCACCTGCATCACTTCGATCAGTTCCAGGCGTTGATGAAATCGGTTATCGGTATTCCAGTTTTCCTGTTATCCCGCCTTCTACTGGGTGTACTGCTGCCGAAATCCCACTTTATGTGGGTTGGCTGGCTAAGCGGGTGGCTGCTGAAGGTACACATTCGCGGCCTGGAAAAGCGCTTCGGGCGTTTCGACCGCATTGTTTTCCGAGGCCTGGGTACCTTCAAGTATTTCTGGTCGTTCCGGGATGACCGCAATGTGTACGTGCTCGAAAACGTTATTCATTATGATCGCCCTCTGTGGCAGAAAAAGCTGGAATGGCAACTGGTCTTCAATAACCGACACCTGGCTTGCGTTTCCTCTGGTGTGCTGGACTCCGCTCAGGAGGCGTTCAAAAAGGGGGAGATTGAACCGAAAAGCCTGCGGGTGATCACCAACCCCTGCCCGGTGGAGCAGATTAACGCGTTGGCGCAAGAGGCCGACCCGGACATTCCAGCGGAGCCCTATATCCTCAATGTCGCTCGGCTCGTGCCTCAGAAAGGCCACGCCTTGCTGCTGGAAGCCTACAAGCAATCAGGAATCGCTCACAAGCTGGTCATTGTAGGCGAGGGTCCGTTGAAAAACGATTTGGAGGAGAAAGCGAAGGCCCTAGGCATCGCTGACCGCGTCTTCTTCGCGGGCAAACGCAGAAATCCCTACCCCTGGATGAAGCAGGCGGAACTGTTTGTGCTGGCCTCAGAATATGAGGGCCTGGGTATCGTATTGACCGAGGCCCTGGCCTGCAACACGCCGATCATGGCTGTAGAGAGTCGCGGTGGTGTGCGGGATGTGTTCCGTGGTGAACTGGAGGATTTCCTGACGCCACGCACCGTGGATGGTCTGGCAAGCGGGCTCGCAACCGTGGTTAACCGCCTACCGGTCACCGTGAAACCGGAGTGGCTTGCGCCTTTCCGCAGCCGGGTGGTGGTGAGCGACTTTCTCGAATCCCCGGAAAAGCAAAGCCAACATGACTGAGCACGCCCAACCTCTCAATATTCTGGTAGCGGGCATTTATTGGTCCGGTTCCGGTGCTGTAGTGGATTACCTCAAGGGACACCCGGACTGCGTCGTGCCCCGGGGTGAATTTACCGACTTCAAACGGAGTGGACGAATCGGCAGCCTTCTGGAGGCGGTCTCACCCTTCAAGGCAAAATGGCTTGCCAGGATGATGTGGTTCGAAACCGCCATGGGCAAACTGCCTGCAGCACAGCTTAAAAAAGCGCGAGGCGCAGACCAGGCCAAGCTTGCTCCAAAGGAGCAGGTGAGACACAACCAGTTGAAGCTTGAATACCTTGGCCGCTATCGGAAACATTTAGCCAAAGGCGGTGCGCCCTCGGATAGCCGGATATGGAACGATTGGATGCACGCCGTCGGCCAGGCGTACGCTGCTGGGGAAAAGGCCATCGTCTGGAACCAGCCGATCTGGGTCGGCAAACACGAAGGGACCTGGCCCGCTGTCTTTACCCCCTTCAAACTGATCGTGGTTCACCGAGATCCAGTGGATCAGTTTGCCGAAGTCGTCCGCCAGGGCAAGATCGGCAAGCGTAAATCCGACCCCGCGTTCGATGATAGCGAGAACGACGACATTGCCTATGTGCTCAAAGGCATCGCCGCAAAAATGGAAAGCCTGATGGCGCTTCAGGCGCAGTTGGGCGAAAGTTATATGCTTGCAGTGAGCTTTGAACGCTTCGTGAAAGACCACAAAACGGAAGCCCGGAGAGTCTGTGACTTCCTGGATTTCCCGGAAGCGCAACTGCCGTCAGCGCCGTTCAATCCTTCCTACTCCATCCGCAATGTCGGCATCGGAGACACAGACCAGATCCGCGGTATGCTCAAGGATCACCAACCCCTTGTCGACCGACTATATGACCTGAGAACTCAGTTCGATAACGCGCAGTAGGATGCCAACTCACCTTTTTCCGCCATCGAGGAATAGGCTTCCAGTTCATCCGCGGTATCCACTTCCAGCCAACCGTTGTCCACCAGGCAGGCCTTCACCGGCCAACCGGTGTCAATCAGGTGCTGGATAAAGCTCGTCATGTACATGTTATCGAAGTCCTTGCCATCGTAGGTGGCGCTTCGGTCCAGTCTATCGAAAGCATCGAGAAACGCCTGAACCTGATCGCCCCGGATCTTGATCAGTCCCATGTATTGAGCCTGGACCTGGCTGTAATCACTGGGCTTCTTGCCAAGCTCAGTCACAAAACCGGATTCGTTCATAACGAAGGTTTCCGCGTCATCCAACGGCTCCTCCATTCTTAATTGCCACAGGCGCTTCCACTTACGGTCTGCAGCTAGACAAACCGGCGCATCGCAGTCCAGAACGCTTTTCAGAACCGTAGGCTCATAGACGATATCCCCGTAACTGATCAGCAGATCCTCGCCGGGCTTCATCTTCTCGCGCGCGCAAAAGAGCGTGCGGACCATGTTGGTGGTTGCGTACTCGGGATTGAGGACGAGATCACCGCCTAGAGTGTCCAGGTCATCCGACCGATAGCCGCCGATGACGGTAATGCCATTGCTCACTCCGCAAGCTGCCATCGCCGCCATCTGACGATGAAGCAGAGGCTTGCCCGCCAGCGCCACCATGCATTTGGGGCGGTCGTTGGTGTAGGGGCGAAGTCGGGTGCCCTGCCCGGCGGCCAGTATCAGTGTTTGCATGGGGTACCTCTGAAAATACAGTTGAAAAGTTGTTTGTCGCGCTCAGTGAACGGCGCCTCTCGCTCCGGGTGCCACATGATGCCAGCCCAAGGCAGGCTACGATGCACATACGCCTCGATATCGCCTTCCGGGCTCAGCAACTGGGGGATGAGTTCCGCCACCAGACCCTCCGGGGAAACTCCCCAGTTATGGAAACTGTTGACGTCCTGGTAGGGGCGAAACCAGCTATTTGTCTGTTCAGTTGGTGTCACCGCGTGTCGCACGGCGGTATGACCGGAGACCGGGGTAAGCTGCCCGCCCAGCCAGACGTTCATCATCTGCAGTCCCCGACAGACTCCGATAACTGGCCACCTCCGCTCGCGTGCAAGCGAAAGCAGGGTTCGTTCCGCCTCATCTCGCTCTGCCGACGTGTTGATGGCATCAGGCAGGTGAGTGAGATCATTGCCACCCGACAGGATCAGCCCCTCAATTCCCGTCGATGCCAGCCATTCGTTGAGATTGGACAGCGAGTTGGGAATGGGCACGGGCGTGAACCCCTGTGCCTCAAGAAACCGGAACCATTGCTGATCCAGGCAATCCCGGTGCTCACCATAAGACGCAACCACTTCCACGCGCTGACTGATTCCAATGCGCATCTTAACGGATGACCTCAATTCGCTTGTTGACGGGGTCCAGTTCCAGCACGGTTGCCCTCGCCAATGCCTCATACTTCCCCTCGCCTACGCCAATGGCGGCAGGTAGTCCAAACTCTGCGGCCCGTATGGCCATGTGGGAATTGGCACCGCCATACATGGTAACCAACCCGGCAATGCCATGGCCAAACAGCCAGTCATAACCGGGGTCGGCCTGGGGAATCATGGCAATTTTGCCGGACAGGTTACTCCGCTCGTCAGTGGCTCGTTTTTGCAGATCGACGCACTCGGCGGAGATCTTCCCGGCACCCACGAAATTCGCGTGGCTATCAGTGTACAGGAAGGCGTAAAAGTCACTTTCTGACAGCAGCAAGGGGGGTAATTCAACCATAGCCGCTGCCCGGCTGGCCTCATAACCTTCGGTAGCCTGGTCTGCCAGCCAGGAGGCCTCATCGGCCACCGCCACGGTTCCTGACCTCAACGCGGACAGGGCTTCAACGGAAATACACGCCATCTGCTCCCGCGTTACCCCATGACGCTCTCCGTAACCCGCCAGGCAATTCAGGGCCAGAGAAAGATGCCGGGTAAACACAAACTTGGCGTACTCACGGCCCTCGATGGCATTACGCATAAAACGCTCAAGCTGCTCAATGTCACCGGGCAAACCGGCATCTGAAACCGCCTGCGCGAACGTCTGCCTCTCATTTTCCCACGCGTCCAGAGCGATATGGGAACCCGAGTCGGCGTGCAACTCCGACGCTGAACGCTCAATCACCGGAACCAGGAAATGCTCAGGGTTATCGCCATAACAGGGCGAGGTTATGTCGTAGGTACCTGGCCGCAAGTGCCCATATTGTTGGGTGAAGGCGGCCATGGACAATTCTTGACGAGCCACCTTCGCAGCATCGTCGGTAAACCGGTGGGAAACCGTGCGGATAGAGTTGAGGAACGCATCCATGGCGCCCTGGGACAACACACCTTTTTCGACGGCCGACCGAAGCAATGTGATCGCAACAAAGGCACTGCGGGCAAGATGGGCAAACGCCAGGGTTCCGTATCGCCGACACTCTTCAAGCAGCGACAGTGCATCGTCCAGACTGGAGGCATCAGTGTTCCGGAAACACGCCAGCCGCTCTTCGAAGCGGTCAATTACTTGCAGATCCGCGTCGGTTCGAGCGATGGCGCAGGCAGTGATGGTTTTCAATCCCACGCCAAGCCGATCTGCCTCATCGGCATTAAAACCACCCTCGTGGATCAAACGTTCCCGCCAGCGCTCAAAATCCAGCGCGTAGCAGGTAGGCACCACATCAAACTCAACTTTGTCGTGTAGATGCGGGTGGCGACGTAACCACTCCATGTAGAAGTCCACCAGCCGCCCTGCCAAGCCGTCATCCAGGGATTGCGGAATGAAAGAGTTGAAGCTGGCGCGAATATCCACGTAAGGGTGCCCGGCAAACATCCTGAGCAACGGCTGGGGGCGAACGTCCCGATAACCGTATTCCGCTCTCTGGGCTGCCCACACGTCGTCCATGATCAGATAGCGATACAGGCTGGATGCCAGTCGTCCCGGCCGGGTGCCGATGATTTCAGCCGGGTTCCAGTCCGGCATCACACCGAAATAGGCACGCTTGCCGACAACAAATGGCGCTGGAGCCTGCCACTGCCGAAATCGATCCACGGCGTTCGTCAGCAAGCTCTCTGCCGCATCACTCTGAGTGAGCTCGTGCTGAACCGCAATCGGGCGCACCTGAAGGATATGGATCAGGCCACCCTCAGTGATAGCGAATTCCATATCGAGAGAATCGAAATCCAACAGGTCCTCGACTTCCCTCAGCGCTGGCATCAGTCCCGCCAGGTTCTCCGGCACCCGTACCAGCTTCTCCGGAGCATCCCGATGAACAAAGAGGGTTTTGTGATCCCGGCTGGCACCGCTGGTGATGGACTCGGTGCTATTCGTAGTATCGTCGTAATTCACGACATAATACGGAGCCCCCGAGGACAGGGTTTTGGTGAACGCCACACCACTGGCAATCACCTGTTCCAGCATCGGCTGCACCAGAACCTGGTTGTCGGGGTGGCCATCGGGATAGGAGGCAATGACCTTCTCAATGGCGGCTCTAAGCTCGCCTTCACTCTGGCGACTGACATTGAGAACACTGGTGTAAGCGCCAGCGTTGGATACCCCGAACCCGTCCTCTGACAAGGCACTGCTGCGGACAACCAGTTTTTCCGTTTCCGATAGGCGCGCCCCGATCCGGGCGAGTACTTCTGTGTCCAAGTCCTGCCATTCGGCAACCGTAAAGCTGACCTGGTCTTCAATACGACTTCTCGTAACCACGCCCTGCAAACGATGGAGCGTCTGCGCCTTGGTGCCCAGGATAAACCGACTGAGATCGTTCGGCTCGTTCAGTTCTGCCCATCCACCGGCCACATCCACCGCAGCCACACTGAACCCACGAACCCGCAACAGCTCAAGAAGCTGGGTGAGGCTGCCCTTGCGTATGGCTTCCGGAAAATCCGACTGCCCCGCCAGAAAACCCGCAACCTTGGGCTGCAGCCGAACCAGACCAACGAATTCGGCATCGGCCAGTTCGGGAAGGATATCCCGCCCCAAACGGGTGATCCGGCCGCCGTGCACGTTCACTTTTTCACATCGCTGTAAATCCTCTTCAGAGCGCCCCTCAAACCGGTGACGCCAATTGCTGTCCACCAAAACGGCTATATCCGCCTCACTGGAGGATAAAGATTGCACCGCGGAATCCCGAAACAGCACGTCGGAATAGGACACGTAGTGAACGACGCGATCATTCAGTGGCGCTTCCAGCAACGACGCCGCCGCACCGGTGGATTGCCAATGAGGGTTCACAGAATAGTGAAGCTCGGGATAACGCTCGGCAATTTCATCCAGCTGGTATCCGCCCACGAAATGAACGTCGGGCTCTACCGCGCGCATGGAGTGCAATACCCAGTCCAGTACCCGCCTGCGACCGGTTGTGCCCCGGAGCACACTATGCTGTTCGCCGCTGAACGGCTTGCCAGCGCCGAGGATGATGAGGCGTGTCTGGTGTGCTCGCTCCGTTGTTCCCATGAATCAACAATCACTCATTCAATTGACGACAAATCCCCAGATTCCACGAGGGACAAAACCTGATGTAAACTCCGTAGTTTACATCATAGGCGAGCAGACGGCGGCATGGGTATTACCGAAAAATCCAGATTCGAGCAGCTACGAAGGAACTGGAACAGCCGCCTCCGAGCGTGGCAAACGGATCGACAGAACAAGGCATTGTATGGGGAAGACGCGCCGAGGTTTGCCGAACAACTGTGGGTGCCGATTTCCGAGCTTGAATTTGCCGTCAAGGCGGGAAGCTCAAAACAAAGCGGACAAATCATCCGTTCCTGGCCCACCGGGGGGCTGGGGCGCGTCGATCAAACCGTCGCCATAAAGGCGTGTGTAGCCCACTGGCGGGGCGGGTTGTCGTGGGAAGAAACGGGCATTTACGACGCAATGATGGATCAGATACGGAAGCACGGAAAGGTAGACCGCCTCAGGACACTTGAAGACGTTAAACTCCGGTACCGGCAGCTTGATGCCCTATACGAAAGCGTGCAACAAGCAGGGCGCCTGAGCCCCAGAGATGAGCTGATCCCTGGGAACTTCCGGGAAGAGGGAGGGATACTCGTCAACATTGGTCCAGACGGCAAGCCCTACTTCGGCAGGAAAGGCAATCATCGTTTAGCGATGGCGATCGCGGCAGGCATTGACCGCATTCCTGCGCAGCTTGGGGTTGTTCATATCGAGGGTCTACCTGCACTTCCTGATTATCGAAATGCGCCACCGAATGAAACAGCCAACTAACAGAATCAAGATCCGCCAGCTTTCGACGACAAGAAAAGCGATAGCATAAGCCTCTTAAGAGCTCTGACATCCAAAGGTCTGATTCGCAGAAGCCGCAATAGCGTCGAGCGGTAGTCAGCAATCAGACCCGCATCTTTTTGCCTGCGCGCGAGTAAATTCAGGTAACGGGAGGCCAACTTGGGATGCTGGGCAATGAAACCTGCATGCCGGTCCGCAATCAGGGTGTCGCACTTCGCCTGCTTGAGTAGATTATCGCTGGTACTCAGGCGCGGGCCAGAGTGAATGAAAAAGTTCACCAATGGAGCCTGAACGGAACCACAACCACTCCCCTCACTTAACATTCGAAAAACCAGCTCCCGATCTTCGGAAACCGTCAGGGATTCGTCAAAACCTCCAATTCGGCGTATTGATTCTGCTCTGAACATCATGCCCGTCGTACGGGTGTATGCTGTCGCGGCATACGCGACTTCATCGGCCTTGTGGTGACGACGGATAAGGCAAGAATGCTGCTGGGCCTCCGAGGTGTCACCCGAGGAAACATCCAACACGCGCAGAGCCGGCCAGGCAAAGTCGATTTCGTCACCGTATTGTTCGAATAACTCGAGCATTTTGCCAGCATAATCCGGAAGCAAGGTGTCATCATCGTCCAGAAAAGCGATGTACTCCCCATTCGCCAGAGACAGCCCAGCATTGCGGGCTGCAGATACACCCTGGGCGATTGAATGGCGATGCACACGAACCCGCTCATCCTCGCCTTCGTAGTCAACTGGCACGCTGCTGCCATCATCAACCACAATTACCTCCAGATCGGAAAGCGACTGGTCGACCGCCGACTCGATGGCCTTTGCGAGCATGTCAGGGCGATTGTGGGTCGGGATAATGATCGATAGTTTAGTCATATACCTTGAAGCGTCGAACGTTAAGGAGCAGATTGTAGCGGAACTCCTCGATGGATTCAGATTCCGCCAGGCACGAATTCTGTACCCAACCATGTTGTTTTGTTGCGCAACGACTGGGATCATGGGTCGCGAACCGCCAAAGTAACGGAACCTGCCATGCCACGACCAAAAACCAAAGCCAGAACCCAGATCAAACATCTTCTTAGACTTCGGTATCACAAGGCAATTCAGCGCTCGTATCGCCTTGAAAAGTTCAATGAATACAACATGATATTCATACATATACCAAAGGCGGCAGGCACCGCCATTAATCAGGGGCTTTTTGGTCGATTAGCTGGACTGGGGCACGTGTCTTGCCAAAAATATCTACAGATATATGGCAATGCGAACTTCAACTCGATGTTCAAGTTCACCTTCACACGCAACCCTTATGATCGTTTCGTTTCGGCCTACGAATATCTACGAACCGGAGGGAACAATTCCCACGACCTCCTTTTTAAGAGAGAGGCCATTGATAAGTATAAAGATTTCGATGACTTCGTGTTGAATGGGTTTGCTAAAAACGAAAAGATGCAGAGGCACATCCACTTCAAAAAGCAAGCCGACTTTCTTTACATTGACAACAAGATTGCAGTTGATTTTGTTGGTCGCCACGAAAATATCCAGAAGGATTACCAATACATCGCGAGTATGATCCATGACGCTAAGGACCTCGGGACCAAGAATACGAGTACTCGAGAAAAAGACTTCGAAGAGTACTTCCTGAATAGCACAGTTAAAGACGTCATCTGTGATTTCTACGAACCTGACTTCAGGTTATTGAAGTACGACTTCTAATACATCTATGACATTGACTCGAGACAAGTGAATGAAGCCTGGAACATACCCAATTTACCTGGTTTCTTTGGATCAGGATTCAGCGAAGCGGAAAACACTCGAAGATCGCTTTCCCCGTCATTTCCCTACAATGACAAGGATTAACGCAGTCGACGGCAGAAAACTCAGCGCAAAAGAATTCTTCGAATATATTGCCACTCCGATGGCACAAGGTCATCGTCTGATGCTTCCTGGAGAGGTTGGGTGCAGCTTAAGCCATGTACACGCGCTGGAGTCGTTCCTTAGCTCGGGGGCTGACGCGGCACTGATTCTGGAGGACGATGTAATTGGTAATGATGGCAACATAGACGCCATCATGGAGTTGGTCGCGACGCTTCCGCCCGAATCATTGCTTATTTGCGGTGGGCAGCAAGGAATGCCTGCACGAAAATATGTCTTCGGAAAGCCGACGAGCACCGACGGTCTATTTCGTCTTCCGCCGTACTCCAACAGCCATATATTTCGCACCTGTTGTTACGTGGTAACTCCAGTAAGTGCAAAACAAATTCTCGACATTCAGAAACGATCTTTACGATTGGCCGATGCGTGGGGAACATTCTTTCGTGGATCTGAAACGCACATATATTATGTCGATCAACTCGAGCACCCCAAAGAACTCTCCGGCAGCCACCTTGAGCAAGAGCGCTCCCAGTTGGGATACAAGTCAGCTTTTGGTGTCCGACGAACTGTCGCCCTCGTAAAACGACGCTTTTCCCGTATAGCTCGTAAACTGGGAGCTTTGATGTGCTTAGCCCAAGGCTACAGGCGGATTGTCAGATGACATCCGCCTTCCTTCAGGGTTCCACAGATGAGGCTTGCATGCTCTCAGACCTCTTTACCTGGAGATCTTTATAGATAAAGGAAACAGGAACGCCCAACAAGAGAGTCATTATATGCAGACCGTAAACGTCGTCGAAAAACAGACCATAGAAGTTGGCTGCGAGCATAAACAGGGCAACGGAAGTAAAGGTGAAGTTCCGAAGCTCTTTTGACATATTCCCTCGTTTGCATGCCTGGTGAGATTGATATAGCACCCAGAGAAACAGAGAAAGAATGATAGCCAGCCCGCCGACCCCATAGCGAACAGTCAACTCAAGATAGGAATTATGTAACTGACGATAGTCTTTGAACTTTTCATTGGTCTTCGATTCCTGCCCTAACACATACCGCCCAGCTCGGTAGCCCCAGCCAGAAAACGGGCGCTCAGAAATCCACTTTGCGCCGACTAGCCAGAACTGTGCTCGCAACCCCCAACTGCTATTCGGAAGAGAGTCCAAGTCACCCTCGAAGATGGTTTGGACCGTTGATAGCTCCCTCTCAAACTTGTCATAATTCTTACCCGCCAGATCAGTCTGAATGCCGACAAAAAGAATTAGAAGAAATGACAGCAGCGCTATTCCGGTATAGCGCTTGTTTCGCAGAAGAACCCTTCGCTTCTTCAATGCGCCATGTAAGCCAAAGACGAAAACGACCAATAGCAGGCATGCCAAAACCCCGCGCGTTTGCGTCATAAGAAGTGTGCCAATACACAGAAGGAATAGAGCTGCCCAAATCAACGCCCCTAAAGACACAATGGAGTGAATTCCAAAAAAACGTTTTCTAAAAGCAAGCAACCCAAGTACGACGAGAGAAAGATACAACGCTGTCCTGATTGGGTTAAGCCCAAGACCTTCTCGCCCCCCACTCAAACCATGGAAGAAATCGTCCAATCCATCCCCCAGAACCCAAGGAATCATAAATATCAATGCGGCCATCAAGAAAACCAATGCCGTGAGATTACTGGTACGCCCTCCAAGAGCAATTGCAACGATCAGAAAAGCAAACTTATCCAGATAGTCCTCGATTGAAGGGCCACTTCGGGCAATCTCCGGATGGTCAATCAGCAAAGAAACCCACGTGAATGTCATTTGCACTATAACTAATAGCATCAGCCAAACCGGGTAGGATGACCTGGCAACAGCAGAATAACGAAATAGGACAAAGGCGCCGCATAGATAGAACGGGATCTTGATTGATTCAAACCAATCAACCGAAAGCAATGGGGTAGCCAAAAAAGCTACTGCGAACAGCAGTACGAGCCACCGATAAGGCGGGGGAGAGATTATTAATGGATTATCAACAGCTTTGTGTAGCTGCATAACTCCTTCTGGCGGCTTCATTCATGCTCCAGTCATCAGGAAACCCGATATAGTCAATTGCGTATAGATTTAATCAAACTGCCGGGGTCGAATATTTCGACTAGCCCGCTTGGCTTCCAGTGTGGCCCTCCAGCCCTTAACACCCGCCCAGAAAGCTCCGTCATCCCACTCGGACCCTTTCCCTACAAAGGCGACATCGAGGTATGCCATCAGCAGGCTCTCCACCAAGTCTTCATCTGGCAAACGAGCCGCGACGTTGGCCAAATTGGATACAGCTACTCCGAGTGGGAGCATGCGTGAGTATATTCGGACGTCATCCTCATCAACCATGCAAATCGTATCGCTCTCCCCCATCAGGAAATTTGTCAAATTTCCATCCGGCTGTTCGATTCCCCGCCTGTGCAAATCGGCGATGGTGATACCCAACAAACGAATTATCTCGACTTGTCTGACGCGGGACGACTCGCCCAACAGGACAGCTCGGAGCGGACGATACCCCTCCAGAAAAGCCGTTCCGTATCCAAAGCACCTTTCAGAAGCCAGCCAGCCAGCAAATACAATAGGCGGTACCGGCCCACCCACGCGCCGAATTTTCTTGCCACGGCGCAACGCACGAATCCAATGAACCAACCCGAAAAGCGGCTTACGGTAACACTTGATCGCCGCCACCCGGCCATCCACCAGCCCCCGATAGGTAATCCGGGTTCTACGAGTATTGGAGTGAAGCTCTTCTTCGAGTTTGACGGTGGTCATTAACGTGAATCGGGCCTGATTGGAAATTTAGTGGGAGGGCTGGCGATGATAGGCTTGGAGCAGATGCTGCCAGAGGTTTTCCCGCTGGGATGGGGATAAACCTGGGCACCGCTTCCTGACAGAACGCTGGAGTCGTTCCAGGTTTCGCTGCTTCCATGCTGAATCTGTTTCATTTTCGCTCTCTGGGACCAGTTTGCAACGGTCAAAGTCGATCAGATAAAGCTGATCCCCCGTCACGAGTATGTTATCGCAGTTCAAATCAACGTGATTGAGGCCGTTGTCGTGAAAGCGTCGGATGACCTGCCCCAACTGAGCCCACAGAGACTCATCGCTTAAGCGATCGCTGTCGGAAAACGTGACGGAATTCGGTATCCGCTCTACCAGTATAGCGGCCCGATACCAGAAAAGCCGGTATTTCCAGGCAATGGCAGCAACGGCTTCCGGTACCGGCAGACCCAGCGAGCGAAGTTGGCCCAGCAACCGGAACTCGGCCACAGACCGGGTCTGTTCAAAGCCGGTAAACAAATACGCCTTTTCCGCGAAACGGGCCATCATGCCGCCACGTCTGTAATGACGAAGCACCATACCCGGCGGTTCCATATCAACAAACCAGGCACCGCCACGTCCACCAGAGGAGACCGGTTTCGCCCTTCCCTTCCAGAAGTCAGGGGAAAACCAGGACGCAGTCACCCCCTCATACCTCGGTGAGACCAGCAGCAATGACGTTCCGGAATCTGAATGAGTGCCCGTTGCCAATGTCAAAAGATCGTTACCCTCGGCCCGGCAAACCATAGGTTTGCGGGTAAAGACGTTAAAAGCCCAGTAGGCTAGAATGGCGCTCAGTTTACCAACGAGCCCCGCCCGGCTCCACATCCGGCAGTGAAAGATTGGAAACGGACCGTAACTTGATTAACTCCATCTGTATATTGCGCCTGTCCGCCATTGGCGACGTCACCCATGTCATTCCCGTGGTATTGAGCCTTCAGGAACAGGTGCCCGGCATTAAAATCACCTGGGTAATCGGCAAGATTGAAGCAAAGCTGATTGGCGACCTGCACGGTGTCGAGTTTGTCGTTTTCGACAAGAAAGCCGGTCGAAAAGGTTATGCGGACTTGCATGACACCCTGAAAAACAGAAAATTTGATGCCTTGCTGCATATGCAGGTGGCCTTCAGGGCCAATCTTGCGGCGGCGATGATTCCGGCAAAGGTGAAAGTGGGGTACGACCGTGCCCGTAGCAAAGACCTTCACAGCCTGTTTATAAACCGGAAAATTGCTCCGGCAGCGCAACAGCACGTGCGGGATTGCCTGGCGAGTTTCCTGGAGCCACTTGGCCTGAAGCCCGCCGCACCAAAATGGGTCATCCCATTAACCTCCGAAGATCATGAGTTTGCCGGGCAACACCTCGCAACGGACCGCAGGAACCTCGTGATCAGCCCCTGTGCCAGCCACACCCTTCGCAACTGGCCTGCCGAGCGCTATGCGCGTCTGGCTGATCACGCCATCCGCACTCACGGCATGAAGGTGATTCTGGTGGGCAGTCCCGCCCCTTTTGAAGCGGAATTTTGCACAGACATCGAAAACGCTATGGCGGAACAAGCGCACAACATCTGTGGCAAGGATACACTGAAACAGCTCACCGCTCTGTTGGAACGCGCCGATCTAGTCGTCGCACCGGATACCGGGCCGGCCCACATTGCCAGCTCAATGGGCACGGATGTGCTGGGTATTTTCGCGGCCAGCAATCCCAATCGTTCCGGCCCTTACAACTCGCTGCAATGGTGCGTGAATCGATATCCGGAAGCGTTGAAGCGGTTCACTGGCAAGACTGTTGAGCAGGCTCGCTGGGGCGCCAAGGCAGAATTCGAGGGGGCGATGGAACTGGTGACGGTGGAGGACGTGACGGGGATGCTGGATCAGTGGGTTGCTCAGCACTGATGCCGCGCCACTGTCTACGGCTCTCTCGGGCCTTCTCTTTAACCCTCTCCCGCGAGGGGAGAGGGTATGACAATCCAGGCGAGTGAAAGCACCGCTTTACTTGCGGGCGGTGTAATCCTGGTAGGACTTTTCTTCCACAAACCGTGACCCCAGGGCCAGGTTCACGTCCTTCTTGATAGCGGCGCGCTTGTCGTTGGTGACATAGACGGCACGAGCCAGTGCAATAAACTTTGCGCCGAAATCCTGAGCAGCTTCCTGATCACGAATGTCGTCTTCGATTTCCCAGAGCGCCTCGTTCACTTCCTTAAGCTGCCTGCGCAGATCTGCGATGGCTGCCTGATCCTGAACGGCCT
Organism: Marinobacter sp. G5_S1_61_S3; assembly: GCF_054968585.1. Classification (NCBI taxonomy): domain Bacteria; kingdom Pseudomonadati; phylum Pseudomonadota; class Gammaproteobacteria; order Pseudomonadales; family Marinobacteraceae; genus Marinobacter; species Marinobacter sp. G5_S1_61_S3. The sequence goes on from NZ_JBQKUK010000018.1 coordinate 26,852, forward strand.
CGTTCCAGGTGGCGCTCAGTTCGTCCAGCTCGAGCCGAACATTTTTGACCTTTTCCGCGTCTGCTATGCGTTCAGACTTGATCTCCAGAATGGTGATCTTGTCCAGCACTTCGCCGAAGGAGACCGGCACTTTGATAACGTCTGCCATTTGCTCTTCCTGCAGGTGTTGTTAGTGGACCACGGCGTTAGCCGTTAACCGCTGTCAGCCAGTGTGAATGCGCAGGACTCTTGCCCTTCACAGCATCGAAATACATACCCTGCAACTTCTCGGTCAGCGGGCCGCGCTTGCCAGCGCCGATCAAACGGCCATCCAGCTCACGGATCGGCAGCACTTCTGCAGCGGTGCCAGTAAAGAAGGCTTCATCCGCAATATAGACCTCATCTCGGGTGATACGGCGCTCTTTCACCGGAATGTTCAGCTCTTTCGCGAAATCCAGGATGGTCTGGCGGGTGATGCCTTCCAGGCAGGACGTCAGTTCCGGTGTATGGAGCACGCCATCACGCATAATGAAGATATTCTCGCCGGAACCTTCAGCCACGTAGCCTTCATTATCCAGCAACAGGGCTTCTTCGCAGCCACTGGCAATGGCTTCATTCAGAGCCAGCATGGAGTTGATGTAGTTACCGTTGGCCTTGGCCTTACACATGGTGATGTTGACGTGATGCCGCGTGTAGGAAGAGGTGCGAACCTTGATGCCCAACTCCTTCGCTTCCGGTGACATGTAGGACGGCCAGCTCCAGGCGGCGACCATCACATGAACCTTGAGGTTGTCGGCACGCAGCCCCATACCTTCAGAGCCGAGAAACACCATCGGGCGCAGGTAGGCTTCGTCCAGATTATTTTCCCGCACGGCGGCGGTCTGTGCCGCATTCAACTCGTCCTTGCTGAACGGCATGGTCATGTTGAGGATATGCGCGGAGCGGAAAAGACGATTGGTGTGATCTTCCAGCCGAAAAATCGCAGCACCCTTTTCAGTGCTGTAGGCGCGGACACCCTCGAAACAACCCAGACCATAGTGCAGGGTGTGGGTCAGCACGTGAGTTTTGGCTTCCCGCCAGGGAACCATTTCACCATCCAGCCAGATCAGGCCATCGCGATCAGCCATCGACATTGTTTCTGCTCCTAAAGCACTCTATTCGGGAAACCGGCATTCTAGCAGGAAAACTCGGGCTTACGAAGGGGCGCAATCACTCTTCCATCACCTCTCAATCACCCCAACATAACCCGATTCCACATACTTTGGATGTAATCACGCTCTTCGGGAAACGCGTCACCCGCCACCTGGCTATTCAGGTTCTGCAGTGCCCGCCTGTGTATCGTGGAGCGCAGGGTAATAAATGTTTCCCTGAGTTTCTCAGTGTCTTCCACCGGCAATACCCCCGCCCGGCCCAGCTCCTCCATCTGGCGAATATTATCGGACCACTGCGTCAATTCCGGATGCTCGGAACAACAGGCCAGCATCAGGTACTGCACCATGAACTCGATATCGATAATGCCGCCATAGTCGTGTTTGATATGGAAAACCTCTGGCACCTTGCCTTCGATTTGCGGGGTGCCCAGGGCGGTGCGCATCTTCTCTCGCATGCCGACCACTTCTTCCCTCAGCTTTCCCCGATCCCTTTGCTGACACAGGATGTCTGCACGTAGCTTTTCAAAGGCTTCCAACGTTTCCGGACAGCCTGCCACACCACGGGCGCGGGCCAGCGCTTGGTGTTCCCAGGTCCAGGCATCGCTACGCTGGTACTTCTCGAAGGCGGGCAGCGTACTGACCAACAACCCCGAGCTGCCCGAGGGTCGCAGGCGCATATCCACTTCGTAAAGCTGGCCGGACGGCGTCTGGGTGTTGAGAATGTGCACAATTCGCTGCCCGAGCCGGGTGTAGAAAACGGCGTTGTCGATGGGCTTGTCACCATCCGTTGACTGCTCCGGATCGGCATCGTGGATAAAGACCAGGTCGAGGTCCGAGGTGTAGCCAAGCTCGATACCCCCCAACTTGCCATAGCCAACGACGGCAAAATCGGTGTCACAGGCTGAGCCATCCTTGCGTCGTGGGTAGCCATGGCGGCTGACCAGATTAGCGAACGCCACGTCTACCACATGGTCCAGCACCACTTCGGCAATCCACGTCAAATAGTCACTGACCTTCATCAATGGCAGGGTTTCCCGTATCTCCGAGGCGGCCACTCGCAGTATGTGGGCCTTCTTGAAGTGCCGCAGAGTCTCCATCTGCTCCTCAAGATCCTCATAGGGAATCCGCAGCATCTGCTGGCGCAGGTCATCCTGAAGTTCGGTTTTTGCCGGCGGGCTGTACAGACTCTCTGCGTTCAAAAGCTCGTCGAGCAGCAAGGGCGTTTCCGCCAGTTGGCTTGCGATCCAAGGGCTTTCACTGCACAGGCGGACCAGCTGGGTCCTGGCTCCCGGATTCTCCAACAGCAACACCATGTAGGCGGTTCTGCGCAGAATCGCTTCAACCAGTTGAAGAACCCGCACCAGCGTCTGGGACGGCCCCTCCACGTGAGTAAGCGCTTCCAACAATACCGGTATGAACTTGTTTAACCGCTGTCGCCCTTGGGTCTGCAGCGTCTGCAATGTGCGGGTTTCGCGCAGGTCGCTGAGGGCAGCATAGCTGCCTTCGGCGTCCTCAAAACCATGTTCATCGAGCCAGGCGGTCGCCGCCTCCTCGTCCATTTCACCCAGCCAAAGTTCCTGCCAGCCTTCATCAAGCGCCGCCACCTCGTGTTCTTCATCTTCGATGGCGATGATATCCGCAAAATGCGTGGCCACCCGTTCGCGGTGCTTTTCCAGTTCCGCAACGCAGGCTGGCCAATCATCAAACCCCATGATCAGCGCTACACGAGCTTGCGACAGACCATCGTCCGGCAGCAGTTGGGTCTGTTTGTCTTCCATGCCCTGAAGGGCATGCTCAAGATTGCGAAGGAAGACATAGGCCTCCTTCAGCTCCTTTACCACCGGTGATGGCAACAACTCCAATTCTTCCAGCTCCTTCAGGATTACCAACAGCTCCCGCTGTTGTAATTCCCTATCACGGCCGCCCCGGATCAACTGGAAGGCCTGTACCACGAACTCAATCTCGCGGATGCCTCCATTGCCGAGCTTGATGTTATTTTCCAGGCCTTTACGGCGCACTTCCCGGCCGATCATGGACTTCATGGCACGTAGGGACTCAAACGCACTGAAGTCGATATACTTGCGATAGACAAAGGGCTTCAGGCTATCCATCAGGACTTGCCCCGCCTGCTGGTCACCGGCCACAACCCGCGCTTTTACCATGGCATAGCGCTCCCAGTCCCGCCCCTGATCCTGGTAATAGGTCTCCAGCGCAGCGAAACTCAGCACCAATGCCCCACTCTGACCATAGGGGCGAAGGCGCATATCCACGCGGAAAACGAAGCCGTCGGCGGTGATCTGGTCCAGCGCCTGGATCAATCTCTGACCCAGGCGGATAAAAAACTGCTGGTTATCAATGGATCGGCGCCCGCCACGAGTTTCGCCCTTCCCCGGGAACGCGAAGATGAGATCAATATCAGAAGAGACGTTAAGCTCGTGCCCTCCCAACTTCCCCATACCCAGAACAATCAGGGGTTGCGGGCCTTCCTTACCCGTCGCAGGATTAACTCCCCACGGCGTTCCAGATTGTTCGCAAGTGTCTTCGTACAACCATTCCAGGGCACCCTGGATACAGGTATCGGCGAAATCACTTGTGGCCGCCATGGTTTCAGCAAGATCAGCCCACCGCATCAAATCCCGCCAGATAATCCGGAACTGTATTTCCGTCCGGAATCGCCGCAAAGCCGACTGTAGACTGCCTTCATCAACCACTTCTGAAAGAAACTCCTGCCAGCGCTGATGAAGGTAATCCGAGGTTGTGGGCTCAGCCAGGGGGCGGGACTGACATAGCGCCGCGACCTGCTCCGGATGGCGCTCAAGGGTGCGCCTGACAAACAGGCTGCGCGCGACGGCCTGGGCTACATCCTCATCGGACACACCACCCTGAGCGCCCAAAAAGCTGGGCACTCCCTCGGGAAATACCGAAGACCAGGCACCACCAACCTCATCTGCCAGACTCTTCGGTAAGGAGCGCCACGGCTCGGACATAATGCAAACCCCTGTGTCTCTGTTATATTTCCCGTACTGTATAACGAACGCTCCCCCGACTGAACCGTTGTAAGGAAACCGATGCAGAGGAATCGCCGTCCGCTGAACCCGGAACACCAGCTTTCTCACTTGCCCATGTCTGGCATTATCCGGTCACGCATCAAGCGGCTTTTTACCATTCTTGGCGGGCTGTTGATCACCCAGGTGGTGATCATTTGGGCGGCCGAGGACCTCACACTCTTCGAGTCTGCGTGGATGACCATGACAACGCTGGTTACCGTGGGCTACGGTGATTTTGCGCCGCAAACCATCATCGGACGGCTCAGCACCGTTTTCCTGATGTTCATTGCCGCCATCACGCTGCTGACACTTATCGTCAGTGATTACATCGAATACCGGTTCTACCGCCGGGAACGCATTTTAACCGGACGTTGGATATACGCCATGAAAGACCACATCGTTATCATCAACACACCGCAGACGGGTGGGGAACAGTATTTTTCCCGCTTTGCCTCCCAGATGCGGGCCGTACCCGGCTATGAAACCGTTCCCATCATCATACTGACCAGCCAGTTTCCGAACGGGCTTCCGCCCGAACTGGCAGACAACGGACTGGTTCACTTCCATGGCTCCGGCAGCGATCCGGAAGCTCTCAAGGCGGTGCACGCGGGTGCGGCCCGACATATTATCGTGCTGGCCGCCGACGAATCCGACCCAACCTCCGACAGCCTGACTTTCGATATCGCCCACAGGCTGAGTGAGTCCAACCTTGGCCAGAAAGTCACGGTGGAGTGCGTACGGGATGAAAATCGGGATCGCTTTACTTCTGTGGGTGTCCGCACCGTTATCCGACCGGTTAGAACCTATCCGGAGATCATGGTGCGCTCGGTCATTGCACCAGGCTCAGAGAAGGTCCTTGAGGACTTGTTTAATTATCAACACGACCACCCCCACCGCTACGAAATTGAACTGGACGACCTGAACTGGGCGGATATCGTCAGCGCGCTGATTCGGCATGGCATCGGCACCGCACTCGCCTATATTGACGACAACAACGAAGTCGTTTGCCACCCGCCCACCGACAAGGAAATTGAAGGTAAGGGCCTGATCGTTCTGGTGAAGTCCAGTGAGACCCCGGACGTGGAAGTGGTGAAAGAAGCCTTGTCCCATTATCGCGATTTCATTAACAAATGGCACAACCTGCAAAAACAGGCCACTCAAGAGGATAGCAACGTCTCCAAAGCGGCCGATCAGCCATAAGCTATGCCGCTGCGATGGCCAGTTGCAGCTGGCCGAGTTCCTTGCTGGTTGTCATATCGCCGATGGACCTCCCCTCTGCCAGCATACGGAACACACACTGGCAAAACTCCTCGGCGCCGCGCTCGCGAGCCATCCGAGCTATCGCTCGAAAATCGTCTTCCTTCACGGGAGCGGGCTGCCCGATGAGCCATGACACGCTGAGGAGCGAGAGAAACTCATTCACCGACAACTCGGCATCCCGCTCTGCTTTCGGAACCGGTTGATAGAGCCCCGCGAGGTAGTACCCTTGCTCCGCCTTGCTGACAAGGTTCAGAAACACCGGCACTTCATCCGCCAGACGTCGCGCCCACGCTAGTAACAACGAGGCATCTCCGGCCTTAAGCTCAAATTCAACTTCACTGAGCGGGCGGGACTGCCCACCCGCCACGATTTCCCCGGAATCAATGGCCACTTCAACCAGGCTTTCCCCTTGCTCAATCATGACCACACGACGCTGAAAGTTGGTCTCAAACACCGGTTGCAGTTCGGCAAGGTTCACGCTCTGCCCCACAGGGGTGTCCGCGATGAGCCCCATATTGAGCGTGGTACCGATCAGCGGCCACTCCCACTCCTGGCGACGATGAGCACCATCAACGAACTCACCGCGGGTTTTCAGGGTCTGGATGTGCCTGTCACCCAACTTCCGGATTCGCAGGGCAATCTTCTGGCGGTTGAGATCCCCGTCGGGCGTGTCGTAGTAGGTGTTTCCCAACTGTAGGGTCCCGGACTCATAAGTGTTTGGCTGACCCAAAAGCCAGTCAACGGCTCGGTCCAGATCAGGCTGCGCCACGCTGAGTTTGATTTCCAGTTCCTGAGCCATCCGCCCTCCTGCCGTGTGAATTCTGATTTCAGCATACATAAAAAAACCGGCAGCCCGAAGGCTGCCGGTTTTCGACTACTTAATAGATTAGCTGGTTAGCTGATCAGAAGTAGTAAACACCACCAACGGCCAGCGCAGAACGCTCGCTTTCGTCGGCAACACCGTAAACGCCGTCGTCACCGTCACCCAGGTAACCTTCAACGTAAACGTACATGTGGTCAGACAGGTTGTGCAGCGCCTGCAGAGTAATGGTGCTACGCTCGGTGTCGTCTGAATCATCAGCTACGTCAAGCTCGTAAGTCGCGGCGAACTGGTTCGGACCAACAGCGTATACAGCGTGAACGCCGTAGCGATCGCCAACGTCTTTACGAGTCTGGTACTGACCAGTCAGGCTCAGGGCGTCCAGGCCAACAGTGGCACGCAGGCCGTAGGTGTTTTCGTTGTTCGGGCCACCAGCGCTATCGTTGGAGTCCATGGCGACAGCCAGCTCTACGTTGTCAACAGCGTAGGTAGCGGCCAGCTGATAGGGATAAGACTTGTCGCTCCCCTTATCAGGCAGGCTAGCGTCATCAAGATCACCATTGATCTGTACAGCAGCGCCCAGGGTCAGACCACCGAAAGACGGAGTCATGTACTGAACCAGATCGCCTTCGCCAGTTTCGTAGCCGCCACCGAAGTTATAGGCAGCAAACTCGTAGAAGTTGGCAATCTTGTCGATAGAGCTTTCGTATGTGGAGTCGTCAGAACCAACCCAAACCTGGCCGAAGCTGTCGCCTTTCACACCGATGTAAGCCTCATCAACGTCTTCCAGACCGCTCTCGCGATCCTTATCGTCAGCGGCCAGGCCTTCAAGTTCCAGCTTGAAGAAGCCAGTGATACCCGGAGCAATTTCGTGGTCGTGCTTCACACCGATGGTTGAACCATTGTCGGCGTGCTCAAGGCCGTTTTCACCGCCTTTAACGTCCGCATGGTAAACAACATATTGGATGTTACCGTAAACTTCCGGCATGGAGTCCATACGGGCTGCCAGTTCAGAAGCACTCTCCATAGCCAGCGCGGAACCAGAGAAGGTCGCTGCGGCGATTGCAGATGCGAGGAGCGTTTTTTTCATGTTGCGTCTTCCTTTTGAGTTAACTCAGGTTTTAGCGTCGGGTTAGTTTCCCGCTCTTTAGACTTCACCAGTCGGGCTGGTTGAGCCCTATTCTGTTTATTAACCATGTCAGTTTTGTGACAAGGCCATAACAATTCATTTTTCTTCTTGTCGGTAAAGAGCTCATCAGGCTCTTTACAGCTCAGTCACTTACATTGCTTTTTTAAAGCACTGAGTGATGAACCTGTTTTAATACAATGATGTCGAATTTGCAAATTTTTAATCGAGACTTTTTAGCTCAATTAAGCTTAAAAGGGAAACTATTTATGCCATGAACTGTCATCTGCTTTCGCGAAACTTTCTCTTCAAATCCGGGGCCAGAAACCATTAATTTATTTAAAATCAGAAAATTAATGGCCAAAAATCGCTTCACGGGCGAACTAGGAACCCAGCCTGCTGGCTACTGCTGCACCAGAAAAGAACAACCACCGTTGCAATGCCTCGCAATAGGGCGACACCTCAACCCCGCCCTGGCACACCCGACACCTCCAGAAGAAACGTGACCGGCCCATCGTTTACCAAGGCCACCTTCATGTCCGCACCGAACTGCCCCTGCCCAACCCGATCTGCGCCCAACCGCGACTCACACGACGCCACGAATTCATGAAACAGGGCTTCGGCGGATTCCGGACGCGCAGCCACCGAAAATCCCGGGCGAGACCCGGACCGGGTATCAGCAGCAAGCGTAAACTGGGGAACAACGAGGAGGGAGCCGCCCATATCGAGCAGGCTGCGATTCATCCGTCCCTGGTCGTCGGGAAATACCCGGTAGGCGAGTAGTTTTCGACACAGTTCCCGCACCGTGCTGGAGTCGTCTGACTTCTCAACTCCGAGCAACAACAACAGCCCCGAACCAATCTCGGAGATGACCTCATTGTCGACGGTGACGCTGGCGTGGGTAACCCGCTGTATCAGCCCTTTCATCAAGCTCCCTGCACAAGGACTCAAAATTCGGAACGAAGTTTATCCACGCACCAGGCTCGCCGCAACCTTCTTCATGTGACTTTACGTATCCCTACCTTCAAGCTTCGCGGCGACCTCATCGACCCCACGCATCAGGGCATCAATGATGGCGGGCTCGGACGCTGAGTGTCCTGCGTCCCGTATGATCCTCAAGTCGGCTTCCGGCCAGGCCTGGCTCAAAGCCAGAGCATTGTCCAGCGGGCACACCATGTCGTAACGGCCATGGACAATGATGCCTGGAATATCTTTGAGTAACGCCGCGTCACGTACGATCTGATTATCGTCCAGAAACGCATTATTCATGAAGTAATGGCATTCGATTCGGGCCAGGGCAATAGCCACATGGGGGTGCCCGAAGTGCTCAACCACACGAGGGTTCGGATGCAGGGTTGCACACCGCCCCTCCCAGATGGACCACGCCTTGGCGGCCTGTATCTGCTCCAGTTCGTTGCTGCTCGTCAGGCGACGGTAGTAGGCCGTCACGAGATCGCCACGTTCATCCTCAGGAATGGGTGCCAGGAAATCGCGCCAGTAATCAGGGAACACGCGGCTCGCACCTTCCTGGTAGAACCAGTGGATATCCCTGGGCCGGCAAAGAAAAATCCCCCTCAGCACCAGGCCAAGCACCCTGTCCGGGTGCGACTGGGCATACACCAGGCTCAATGTAGATCCCCAACTACCGCCAAACAGTATCCATCGGTCTACCCCAAGAAAGGCCCGCACCGTTTCCATATCGTCCACCAGTTTTTGCGTGGTGTTTCCTGAAAACTCGGCCAGCGGGCTCGAACGGCCGGCGCCCCGCTGATCCATAAGAATAACCCGGTAGCGCTCGGCGTCGAAAAAACGGCGGTGATAGTCCTCACATCCGCCGCCGGGCCCGCCATGGACAACCAGAACGGGAATACCATTCGGATTGCCGCTTTCTTCAACATACAGTTCATGGGGCGGATCAACCGCAATGCGATGCTGGGCGTTGGGCTTGATATCAGGGAACAGGGTGAGCATGAGGCGCTCCGGACAAAGGATTTAACCGGAGTTTAGCTGAAGACAACGAAAAAGGGGCGGGCCACATTGGCACCGCCCCTTAATATCACGTACTGAAGATTACTTCTTATGAGCGCGCTTACGCTCATTCTCGGTCAGAAGCTTCTTGCGCAGGCGGATCGACTTGGGCGTCACTTCCACCAATTCATCTTCATCGATAAACTCCAGAGCCTGCTCAAGGGTATGCTTGATCGGCGGCACCAGGCCGATGACCTCGTCCTTGCCGGACGCACGCATATTGTCCAGCTTCTTCCCCTTGGTGGGGTTAATTACCAGATCGTTGTCACGACTGTGAATACCACACAACTGACCTTCGTACACTTCCTGGCCGGGATCCAGAAACAACTTGCCCCGGCTCTGTAGTGTTTCCAGCGAATAAGTCAGCGCGGCACCAGTTGCCATTGACACCAGCACACCGTTCTGACGACTGGTCACATCACCGCTCTTAATAGGGCCGTAATGGCTGAAGGTTGAAGTCAGAATACCCGAACCGGAGGTCATGGTCAGGAAGGCGTTACGGAAACCGATCAGCCCGCGCGCCGGAATCGTATACTCAAGACGCATACGGCCCTTTCCGTCCGGCACCATGTTGGTCATTTCACCCTTGCGGAGCCCCATCTGATCCATAAGCGCACCCTGGTGCTGCTCTTCGATGTCGATGATGACGTTTTCGTACGGCTCCTGTTTAACACCATCGATCTCACGGATAACCACTTCCGGACGACCCACGGCGAGCTCAAAGTTCTCGCGACGCATGTTTTCGATCAACACTGAGAGGTGCAGCTCGCCACGGCCGGATACCTTGAACTTATCTGCCGACTCACCTTCTTCAACTCGCAGAGCAACGTTGTGCAGCAGCTCTTTTTCCAAACGCTCTTTGATGTTGCGGCTGGTGACAAACTTACCTTCCTTGCCACAAAACGGTGAGTCGTTGACCTGGAACGTCATGGAAACCGTCGGCTCATCCACCGTCAACGGCGGCAAGGCTTCAACATTGGCCTGGTCACACAAGGTGTCAGAGATGTACAGCTCATCCATGCCGCTGACGCAAATAATGTCGCCCGCCTGCGCTTCGTCGACTTCAACACGCTGCAGCCCGGAATGGCCCATGATCTTGAGAATACGGCCCTGGCGCTTTTTGCCGTTGGCACCAATGGCCGTAACCGGAGAGTTGGTTTTAATCTTGCCGCGCATAATGCGGCCGATGCCAATGACGCCCAGGAAGCTGTTGTAGTCCAGCTGGGAAATCTGCATCTGGAACGGACCATCCCGGTCGACGTTGGGTGCAGGTACGTGATCAACGATGGCCTGGAAAACCGCGTCCATGTTGTCGTCCAGCTTTTCGTGATCCATTCCGGCAATGCCGTTCAGGGCACTGGCGTAGACAATCGGAAAATCCAGTTGCTCATCGCTGGCGCCAAGGTTGTCGAACAAGTCGAACACCTGATCCACTACCCAGTCCGGGCGAGCTCCAGGGCGGTCAATCTTGTTCACGACGACAATCGGGTGCAGGCCCGCATCAAACGCTTTCTGGGTGACAAACCGGGTTTGTGGCATCGGGCCATCAATAGAGTCAACCACGAGCAACACGCAATCGACCATACTCATGACACGCTCGACTTCACCCCCGAAATCGGCGTGACCCGGGGTGTCCACGATATTGATGTCGTAGTCGTGCCACTTCAGCGCCGTGTTCTTGGCCAGAATGGTAATACCACGTTCTTTTTCCTGGTCATTGGAGTCCATGACACGCTCGTTTTCGAGCTCTTTGCGATCCAGAGTGCCGGACTGGCGAAGAAGCTGGTCAACCAGTGTGGTCTTGCCATGGTCAACGTGGGCGATGATGGCGATATTACGAAGTTTATCAATCACAACTATAATCCTGCAGCATGCACTGAATGACCTGAGAGGTCTTCAGTAGGCGCAAAGCCCCTTACATGCCGTCTCAAATCCGTAAAATGAATTTCATTTGTCGGGCCGGGAAGCCCGAATACCCCCTGAAGAAACTCAGCGTCTGTGCTGAATACCTGAGGCAAAAATGAAGTGGCGCGCAGTATATAGCAAACTCACTTGCGTTTATATGAAGAAAAACGCTTATCGAAGCAACAACCCATCTGCATCATTTTGGTGCATTATTTCAGCTATCGCACCGTTTTAACGCACCACGAAAGAGCGATAGGGCCACCCAATCAGCACATATCGCTCCAAAACAGCCCGAACGCCTTGGTATTGCGCACTTGTGGCGCATGCATCAAAAACTGGCAAGGCTATTGCTAAACCTTAAGCAGCCGAATTTGCAGGTAACTCGCAACAGCTTTTGTTAAGCTGCCCTACCTGAAAGAAAGATCGGGAGTCAGCACTGCTGAACGATCCGGCAACAATGTACACAGAAATCGCCCGCACGGCGGGATAACAGACGGAGCATGCACAATGTCCAAGACGATTGATCTGATCAAGGAACACGAAGTCAAATGGATCGACCTGAGATTCACTGACAGCCGTGGCAAAGAACAACACGTAACGCTGCCGGCCACCGAGGTGGACGAGGACTTTTTCAGCGACGGCAAGATGTTCGACGGCTCTTCAATCTCCGGCTGGAAAGGCATCAATGAATCCGACATGATTCTGATGCCGGACGACAGCACCTCCGTGCTGGACCCGTTCACCGAAGAAACCACACTGAACATTACCTGTGACATCGTAGAGCCTTCCACCATGCAGGGCTATGAGCGTGACCCACGCTCCGTTGCCCGCCGTGCGGAAGAGTACCTCAAGTCCACGGGCATCGCTGACGGTGCCCTGTTTGGTCCGGAACCTGAGTTCTTTGTTTTCGATTCTGTTAAATGGAATGTGGATATGCAGGGCGCTTCCTACCACATCCACTCTGAAGAAGCCGCCTGGGTATCCGGCGAAGACTTCGATCGCAACAACATCGGTCACCGCCCGGGTGTTAAAGGTGGTTACTTCCCGGTTCCGCCAGTGGATAGCCTGCACGACCTGCGTGGCGCCATGTGTGCCGCTATGGAATCCATGGGCCTGGAAATTGAGGTTCATCACCACGAAGTCGGCACCGCTGGCCAGTGTGAAATCGGCGTTGGCGCCAACACCCTGACCCGCAAGGCTGACGAAGTGCAGATTCTCAAGTACTGCGTACACAACGTGGCCCACGCCTACGGTAAAACCGCCACCTTCATGCCCAAGCCTGTGGTTGGTGATAACGGCTCCGGCATGCACGTACACATGTCCCTGAGCAAAGACGGCAAGAACCTGTTCGCAGGTGACAGCTATGCCGGCCTGAGCGAAGCAGCGCTTTACTATATCGGTGGTGTCGTCAAGCACGCCAAGGCCATCAACGCCTTTACCAACCCTGCAACCAATAGCTACAAGCGTCTGGTTCCGGGCTACGAAGCACCGGTTATGCTGGCCTACTCCGCCCGTAACCGTTCGGCCTCCATCCGTATTCCATACGTGAACAGCCCGAAAGCACGTCGTATCGAAGTGCGTTTCCCTGACCCGGCGGCCAACCCGTACCTGGCGTTCGCTGCATTGATGATGGCCGGCCTGGATGGTATCCAGAACAAGATCCACCCGGGCGATGCCATGGACAAGGATCTGTACGACCTGCCGAAGGAAGAAGCGCTGAACATTCCGAAGGTTGCTGAAACCCTGTCCGAAGCTCTGGATTGCCTGGCTGAAGATCATGAATTCCTGACCCGCGGCGGCGTGTTCACCGAGGACATGATTGCCGGCTACATCGATCTGAAGCGCGGTGAAGTTGAGAAACTGAACATGACCACACATCCGGTCGAGTTCCAGCTCTACTACTCCTGCTAATCCGTTCGTAAGGATCAGCAACCCAGAAAAGCCCCGCCTCGTGCGGGGCTTTTTCGTGTACGACCGCACATTTCGGCCAGCCTTAACGGAATGTAACCAAGCTACCGGGTAATGGCGTTGAAATACTCATGACTGGCGCTGATAATCGGATAAAACAATCAAACAGGTTGTCTCTATGAATGCACGGTTCGCACTACTCTCAGGCATTGTCGCTCTCGCGGCGTTTCCGGTTTCCGCCGAGGTCTATCGCCAGGTGGATGCTCAGGGCAACGTTACCTATACCGACGAACCCTCGGAAGGCACGCCTGCTGAGGAGATCAAAGTGAAACCGGTCACCACGGTCACCCTGCCAAAACTCGAAGCGGTTCGTGAGCCAGAGCGGTTGCGGGAAAAAGTGCAACAGGAAGGCTCCGTCTACGACAGCGTCCGTTTCCTCGCGCCGGGCGATGACCAGGCCTTCCACAGTGGCAGCGGCGACGTGGAATTCCGCGTGACCAGTTCACCTGGCCTTCGGGGCAGCCACAAGTACGAAGTGACACTCGACGGCCAACCGGTTGGCCAGAGCGCGTCCGGGACAGTGATGGTGCGCAATGTGTTTCGCGGCACCCACGATGCAGGCGTCAATATCGTCGACAGCAACGGTGTTACCGTCAAGAGCGGCGAAACCATTACCTTCACCATCCACCGGCCCAGCGTCAACAACTGATGCACCCTTCCGGGGCCCCGACCGCTTCGAGCCGGGGCGCCATACAAACGCAGACCTGTAGCGGTTAGCGAACCACCACGCCATTCTTGATTGCACCACTTTAGTGCGATCGCACCATAAAAAAGCCATACTCTGACCATTCCCAGGGCGGATATCCGCGGGCAGGCTTTACGCAATGATATTTCTGCACTACACCACGCCGTGTTCACAGGCCTGTAACCCGCATGCCCGCTAAATGCGCACTGTCATAGCCACGAACAGCCAATGTGGTTCGTTTTTTGCAAAACTGCCTTAGCAACCCGCAAGGCCCATCAAAAGGGACAAACGAATGGCAATACCGGCCGGATACAAAAGCATACTGGACAGCCTGACCACAGCCGTACTGGTGCTGAGTGACGGGTTGCGGGTCCAGTACCTGAATCCGGCGGCCGAAAGTCTGTTTGAAACCAGCGTAACCAGAAGTAAGGGAGCCCCGATCAACGACATCCTGATCGACTCTGAAGATGCCCTGCAAACACTGTATGCGGCAGCCGAGAATGGCCAGTCGTACACCAGACGCGAAGCGGAGTTCATACTGACAAGCGGATTGCGGCTAACGGTTGATTATTCCGTGTCCCCCATAAGCCTTGAGCCAACGGAACTGTTGATCGAAATCCAGCCCAGGGACCGCTTGCTACGGATCAGCCGGGAAGAAGACATCATCTCCCAGCAGGAAACCACCCGGATACTGGTCCGGGGCATGGCCCATGAAATCAAAAACCCTCTTGGAGGTATTCGCGGGGCCGCCCAGTTGCTGGACCGCGAACTGCACAACGAAGACCAGAAAGAATACACCCAGGTGATCATTGCAGAAGCGGACCGCCTGCGAACCCTGGTGGACCGCATGCTCGGCCCGAACAAAGCCCCAAAAATGGCGTCCACCAATATTCATGAGGTTCTGGAGCGCGTCAAAACCCTTTTGGAAGCTGAGAGCCGCGGCCGCCTGAACTTCCGAAGAGATTACGATCCCAGCCTGCCCGAGTTCCAGGGCGACAAGGAACAGCTGATTCAGGCTTTCCTTAACATCGCCCGCAACGCCATGGAAGCCGCGTTCGAGAACCAGGCGGAGATGACCGGCGACGAACAGCCGACGATCACCTTCCGCACACGCGCATTGCGACAGTTCACCATCGGCCACAAACGCCATCGCCTGGTGTGCCGCGTGGATGTGATTGATAACGGCCCGGGCATACCACCGGATCTGTTGCAAAACGTTTTCTACCCGATGATCAGTGGGCGAGCCAGCGGCACAGGCCTCGGCCTGTCCATCACCCAAAGCATCATCGGGCAACATCACGGGCTTGTTGAATGCGAGAGCGAGCCCGGAAAAACCGACTTCATCATCTTCCTGCCTCTGGAGGAAAACCAATGAGCCAACCGGCAAACGTCTGGATAATTGACGACGATCGCAGTATACGTTGGGTGCTGGAGCGCGCCCTGAACCAGGCCGGTATGCAGCCCCGGGTGTTTGAAAGTGGCGAAAGCATCATGATGAGGCTGGAGCACGAACAGCCCGATGCCATCATCAGCGACATCCGTATGCCCGGCGTCGACGGCATCACCTTGCTCTCACAGATTGTTGACTCACACCCGGATCTGCCGGTGATCATCATGACCGCCCATTCCGACCTGGAAAGCGCGGTGACCAGCTACCAGACGGGCGCCTTCGAGTACCTTCCGAAACCGTTTGACGTGGATGATGCCGTCGCACTGGTAAAGCGGGCCGTTGCTCACAGCCACGAACGCCGGGCCACCTCGGAGCCGCAAGCTGAAAGCGCACAGAGAAATGCCGAAATCATTGGTGAAGCGCCTGCGATGCAGGAGGTGTTCAGGGCCATCGGCCGATTGTCCCACTCCAACATCACCGTACTGATCAATGGCGAAAGTGGTACCGGTAAGGAACTGGTTGCCCAGGCCCTTCACAACCACAGCCCCCGGGCCAGCCACCCTTTTATCGCACTCAACATGGCCGCGATTCCAAAGGACCTGATTGAGTCCGAGCTGTTTGGCCATGAGAAAGGCGCCTTCACCGGAGCGGCTGCCGCCAGGCAGGGTCGCTTCGAGCAATCCAACGGAGGCACCCTGTTCCTCGACGAGATCGGTGATATGCCCGCCGACACCCAGACACGGTTATTGCGGGTGCTTGCGGATGGGGAGTTCTATCGGGTGGGCGGCACCACGCCTATCAAAGTGGACGTCCGCATCATCGCGGCTACACACCAGGACCTGGAAAAGCTCGTCCAGGCGGGCACCTTTCGGGAAGATTTGTTCCATCGCCTGAATGTTATCCGGGTGCACCTGCCAAAACTCGCGGAGCGCCGCGAGGACATCCCGCGGTTAATGGAACATTTCCTCAAGCGGGCTGCCCGGGAACTGGCAGTGGAAACCAAAATACTGCGCCCGGAAGCCGAGGAATACCTCACCACCCTGCCCTGGCCCGGTAACGTCCGCCAGCTTGAGAACACCTGTCGCTGGCTGACGGTGATGGCCAGTGGCCGCGAGGTTCACATCGATGACCTGCCGCCCGAGCTGATGCAGCAGGCCGAAGCGCCGGCCACCGGCCAGACCTGGCAGGAAGGCCTGCGCAACTGGTCGGAACAGGAGCTCAAACGCGGCCACAAAGGCATTCTGGATACCGCCGTGCCGGAGTTTGAGCGCATCATGATCGAGACCGCATTGAAGCACACCGGCGGGCGCCGGCGTGATGCCTCCATCCTGCTGGGCTGGGGACGGAATACCTTGACCCGCAAGATTAATGAACTCGGGATGGATCACCCGGAGGGGGAGGAGGACTGACCCCCCTTCCCGCTATTTTTCCTGCCAGTATATAACGCGGTCGTGGCCACGGTAGACGCCGAAGGTGGCCAGGGCTGAGGGCGCTTCGGCAGTACCATCCTCGTCTGAATCCTCGCGGAGCCACTCGTCAACTGTCCATGTCAGTCGATCTGTACCTTGGGAGCCGGTCGCCTGAAGCCGTAGTGGTCCGGCCTCACCCGCGGTATACGTGCCCGAATCCGAAACGAGTGTGTGGTGATTGGCAGCGCTCGAAATGGTGGCTGTCGTCCAGCTGGTGCAGTTATCGGCCGTATTGGTTACGTACCGCGAGCCATTCCAGTAATCCAGCCTGAAAGGCATCCGTAGCTCTTGAACATTTTCAGGACCATACACGTTGTCCATGGACAACCGGCCAAAACGGATGTCGAAAGCCGCTGCCGGTGAAAATTTATACGGCGCACCGTCGGCACTGACGCCATCAGCGTCGGTGATATCAGTCACACCATAGGTCAGAAGATGATTCGCTGGGCCGGGAAGGTCGGGTGGGGAAGGTGGCGGCGTAAGGGGGGCAACCCTCGCTTCAGGGACCTTCAGGTAACGAACGGTATCACCAGCAGCATAGTTGAACTGCAGAAGACCGGGCTCGGCCACCGACAGCTCCTCCCCTGGGGATACGTTGGTACTGACGTCAATGCTCTCATTCTCACGGTTCACTGCCGAGCTGTCTTCGACGGGAAAAGTTCGAATCACGTCCTCCTTGACCAGCTTCTGGAATCCGGGCTCGGTGTAGTTCCTGGTACGAGCTCCATCCATCGACAGGGCTTCAATTGTCAGTGTTGGCGCCAATAACCATGAAATGTCCTGCCCGGTGTAATTGAAAGGCGTTGGTGCACCGCAATGAGCGCCCAGTGCACCTTCGTCAATGGTGACGTTAAAACGATCGGGGTAAAAACGCCCCGTAGGTGCACTGGTGCCCTTAGGCACCGTTTTACCAAGATACCCACCGGTTACCGGCGTCGCTGTAAAACGGAACACGCCAACCTCTGACATCTTTACGCTGACCGTTTCAGTCGCATCCAATGACCGGGAATGGGAATAGCTAGAGGGCGACACAGTGCCATTGACACCACCCGAGGGCGCAACCAGTTCCGAGGCAATGGGGACCGTCAACATCCGGAAGTTAGGAGTAACAGGGTTTGCATCACATAGATCGGTGTCAGTGTCGCTCTGCCAGCCAACAGCGGTGATCGACAGATCAAAAGGCTCATCGGCCCTGACGAATACGTCACAAGAAGAATCGCCCGCCGCACACGCTCCTGCGCTACTGACACAAAACCCCGCCGGGACGCTGACAAAGGCATCTGAGCCTGGCATCGACAAGCCTTCGTCGTTATTCGCGGGTGATCCGTCATACCGGGCACCGAGGTCCAGACGCCCCGCATCCGGGTAGCTGACTTCAATCTCGGCGATACCGTCATCACCAAATGAGAGGTTCAGAGGTGTAGGCGCACTCTCGTCCCCACTGATATCCGTGTTGTTCACCGACAAGGGGCGATCAACAGGACGGCCTCCCGGGCCGGGATCCACATACGTTGACCAGAAATGGACTTCCCGCTCAGCGTTTTCAAACGCTGGAACACACGCTTGGCTTGTATCGTCCTGCCGTACGGCTTGAACCTGCACCGGGCCCGAAGGCTTGTGGGATGTCAGATCGGGAATATCAAAAGCCAGCCCTGACTCAAAAAACTCCAGCTTGCAGTTTTCAGAAGACAGAGGACTGCTGCCGCGCCGACACAGCGTTACGGATTGAGGACGAGTTGATGGCTGCGAGCCCACCACATCAAGGAAGACCTCACCGGCGACTGTGTTCTGCAATACGAACTCGCCCGTCCCACCAACAATCGTCACCGGATTGCCGCCCTGCCAGCCTTCAGTAGGCTCAAGCGTTGCCTCAACCGGGTCGGTAAAGAGTTCGTTGTCGTTACACCCTGCAGTGGCACAGGCACGGATGGTGACCGTTTCTGGCTGGCAGGTCAGCGCCACGCCATCATGAAGGATTTCAAAATGATCAACCTGGGCGCCCACCGGGTTCAGCTTGAGGGCGCACAACTGGAAGCCGTCCAGTTCATGGATATTGTTAGAACCGCCGGTGGAGCCCGTCAACGACAACAGGAAATTTTCTGGCACAGCGGGCTGCCCAGGTTCGTTCAGCGCATTAAAACTTTCCACAAGGATCTGGTAATTGTCACCAGTACCGGACACATCACGCTCCACCGATACCAGGGCCTCGCCGGAAACACGTGAATCTACGGTGACCCGGTAACGATGGGCAGACGGATTGTTTCCCGGCTGGTCAATACCCGGAGATACACTGCCGGTTCCCCGCAAATACCGGTACCCACCCTGCTCTGCCCCCCTGACGGCGACTGCATCCCGTCTGAATCCCGCCCCTCCAACACGGCCTTCGTTGGAGTTAGAAAAATTACCAAACTCATCAAGACCTATACCAAGCCACCCGCCGGCAAATCCCGGATCTCCATTACTCCTCTGGGCGTACCCCAGGGACCCGCCATAACTTCCAGGCTGAGGCGTCACCCTCGCATCAGAAAGTACGACTGCCAGACCATCCGCGCCATTTCCCCCATAGGCGTAGTAATCGAATTCAATGATCACCAGATTTTCCGCACCCGGAATCTCGCGCTGAATAGTTGCAGCCGTGGCCTGGTTAGAACGGGCTTCTGTCATACGAAGACGACCGTTCACAATACTTGGCGTGAAATTTCCTCTCGACACGGATGTCACCCAATCGTCTGCAGACAGGCTGCCATCAAGATAATCATCAGTGAAGCAGGTGAGCGCATCGTCGTCGCTCACATCCATAGTGATCGTGTCGCCACCATGCTCCTGCCACCCACCACAAAAGAAGCCTAAAAAACAGTTCCGGTACTCAACCGTTAACAGGACCGCGTACTGTCCTTCCGTATCGAACGTATCTGTCCGGATAAGCGGCGACCTTGAGCAGCTGGATGATCCAGATACAGACTGAGCCACCTGCTGTCCATCGACCAACCATGTTTCACGCCAGTCCTGAGTCGAGAGAGTCGGCACTGGAGGGCAACCTGCCACATCAGCAGAAAACGAAACGCTATCGTCGACGCCTATCGACACTGGGCCCACTGACTCACCGTTGGCCGACAAATCCACGGGCCCCGCTGCTCCTGAATCACACAGCCCTTCCAACAGGTCCGTATTGACGTCAGAGTCAGAAAACTCTACGTCTCTGTTTCCAGTGGAAATCGCCCCTCCGGCGGCTACAGCACCGTCGATGTAGACGTTGTTCCCAATCGACGCCGAGTCAGCTGCGTATATCAGACCATTAATCACAACCCGGTTGTTTGCACTATTCCCGCCACCTGCAATGCTGAGGCTTCCGCGCACAACAATAAGCAGTTGGTCCGGAGAGCCGGATTCGTTCAACCGAGTGCCGCGATCAATTGTCAGGTTGCCGTTGACGAATATGACCTTTTGCGCCCCGGGCTGAAGCACAAGCTCATAGCTAGGTCCTGGCTGAGAGGAGACATATTCCTCACCTCCCAATTGGGGAACTCCTGAGGGAGGCCAGGTTCCGTTGGCCCAGTTCACACCGGTAAGGTCAAGGGTGTTTCCCGATGCCTGCAGGTTGTCATTGACACCATCCGGTTGACTGAACACATCGCTACATTGTGCCGCATACGCCAATGGAGCAATCATCGAACACAGAACAATAACCACGATCCGTGGTAACTCGCGCAGAACAGACATCATCGTACACGCACCTCTACCACCCTGGTTGATTCATCCGGCCCAGCACCGCATTGCCCGGTACTGGTTATGGTATACACCGTGTTGCCACCGGAACCGCCAATACTGGCCGTTACCGACTCGCAGGTCATGCGGGAACGACAGCTTTGCAGTCCGACTGCATCATTAAAAACCAGTGGGCTGTTCAGCCCAGCGCAGTCGGAGGCCTCGAGCACGTCACGAACCGCGACCTGCGCACCGCTCTCAGCCGCAAAGAATGCCCGCTGTGACTGAATCTGCAGGCTGACTGACTCACCGCTGATCTGCTGCATCTGAGACATGCCCAAAACCAGCAGCGACAGCACGGTGATAACAAAGAGGGCAACGGGCAGGCCTGCACCAGCCTGATGATGTCGAGATCTGTCAGGGAACATTGCGGATCTGTACCTCCTGACTGATGGCGGTGGACTCTCCGGTTCCAGTATCTTCCAGCACCAGACGGAAGGACACTACCGCACCACGCTGCAAGGTAGGGGGCGTAACCTCAAACAACAGTGATGCCGCCTCAAGGTTTGCTGCCAGGACCTCGCGCCCCGGATACGCGATTGGCAAGCCGGACGCCACCGGCTCGTTGATACCGTAGTTTCTGTATCGGTATAGCCAGCGGCCAGACTGGCAGAGTGCTACCGGGTCACCAACAACATAAAATCGCTTCTCAGGCGATTTAGCGGAAAAACGATGGGGCGAGTCCAGAGTGACCGTCACCGGTGAAGCACCGGCAGGCATAGTCGCCAACGGCGACACCGGGCCGGGATTGGTCACATCGTAGAGATTACTGCCGTATCCATAGACCACAACCCGGCCCCTTGCGGAACCTCCATCCGGAAGCGGCACCGCTTCAAACGAATCAGGAGTCGGCCCGCCGGGCAAATTCTCGTAGTTCGACGCAGCAATGATCGGCATCCATTCAATACAGGAGCCGCTCGAATTGGTCCGAACCGAAGTCGGCAGGGCTTCCCTCAGCCCCCGGCTGATATGCTCGCTGACAACCACGCCAGTAAGCGCCCGCTGCTGACGAGATCCCACATCAATGGCACCACGGGTGGAGAGTGCTACAAACTGCACCGAAATCGTAGCAACAATAGCGAGCAGAACGATCACGATGACCAGCTCCACAAGGGTAAACCCTGCCACACGCCTCATCAGAAATTTGCCCTGTAGGCCGAAAATGAAAACGATTGCCCTCCCGGAGCAAGAACCGTTAGATCGACCCTTTTGGCCTCAGAACCGGGGAGTCCCACATCAGCACCAGCACAAACCACCGAAACTGAAACTGAAAAGCCCGCATAGCCATCAAGAACTTCACCATCGTTATCGCGGGCGTTTTTCGGCGGGCTATCCGTCAAGTCGTTGTAGTCATCGACGTCATCGTAGGTACCGCGTTCTTCACCAGGTTCTGCTCCTATATTGCAGCCGCCTGAATATTTCGGCATACCTCCCTGAGGCACTGAGTCGTCGTACTTCCGGGTAATGATTTCATCCATGTACAGCTGTGCAAGCTCTACGGCCCGGGTCTGGTTCAAGGGATCAGCGCTGCGACCACTGATAAGGGCGAACGCTCCCACCACTCCGGCAATGGCCACACTGATAATGACAATGGTCATCACCAGCTCCACCAGGGTGGCACCGCGCTGGTCAGACATCACAGCTGACATCTCCCGCGATAGACCGCACCGAGGGAACTCAGGCAGGATTCAAAGGTGCTGTCGCCAGTAAAGGCAAACTCGATATTGGTCCCGGCCCCTGGTGAACCGTCTGCTCCGAATGTCACCGTCAGTGGCAAGCCACTAGCAACAGACAAAGACGTTTCCGCCCGTGGCAGCTCAAACGTCCTCGCCCCGACGGTAAACCGGAAGTGCTCTGCACTCTGTGAAATGGTCAGACTGTTAGAAGAGTTGCCTGCCAACGCTGCTTGTTGGGCAAGCAGCGTTGCAGAGGCAAGTTGTTGGGTAGCCAACAAGGGAGAAAAGGCGGAGCGGCTGGCAAACAGGCCAACACCCAGAGCGGAGAGAACCCCGATCAGGATGATGACCATGACCAACTCAACAAGGGTGAACCCCGATGACATCGGGGCGATTCTTTTTCTCATGCCCCACTCCCGGATTGCCCGTATCCCCAGCGCAGCACGCAGGTCGGGTTAGTAAAAGCGTAATCCGACCTATGATGCGTGTCTAAACAACGTCTGTAGTTAACAACCGTCCGCATCAAAGCCAGACGTCTGGCCGGTCGTCGGATCATACGAGAAGATGCATGAAGCTGCGGTGGTTGCCCCGACAGGAGAAACTGTCGCAGGATCGGCCGCCACGTCAGTGCCGTCTGTCAACGTATAGTCTTCGGTTGACAATTGTGCTGCAGCGCCAATACCAGCCGCATCCGATGTCGGATATCCTTCTGGAGACATGGTCACAGTTGTCGACCCTTCCAACTCGACGCTGCCTGTACTGCCCTGAGCAAGCCATTTTGAATGAGCAATGGCCGCAGCAGATTTCACACTGCCCTGCGCACCTTCCAATGTCGCCCTCCTTGCGTCACTCCCCAAATCCGCAAACCTAGGCAACGCAAACGCCGCCAAAATACCCAGAATTACAATCACCATTACCAGTTCAATAAGGGTGAAACCTTTCTCTTTTCTTGCGGCCATCTGGTTCATCATATTCATGGTCTTCTCCTGCTTTTGCTGCTTTAAAATGGATTAATTGATAACCCGAATTACTTCGCCGCTGTCGGCGTCGTATTGAATGTTGTCTGTGCCACCATTGAGGTTGTACTCGTAGGTACAAACGGACCCGCTTGCGGTTACTGTGTAATCCGTTGTGTCGCCGGAGGTTGCCACGGTCGGCGCGTTTGACTGCATCAGGGCCAGCCAGAGGTTTTGGCACTCTGTGGCACTCATGGCGGTCGGGTCGGTGTTGCCACCTACGCCCGTTGGCCAACCGTCAGCACTCACGTCGACGTTTTCCTCGCCAAAGCCGGGCAGATTAGTTTGTGCGCCAGCGGCGCCACGGGCGGTCCACTGGGCACGAACCAGTGCAACAGCAGCGGCGTAGGCGCCCGAAGTGCCCTGGATGCTTGCCCGGTGGGCCTCGTCCGACAGTTCGGCGAACCTTGGCAACGCAAAGGCTGCAAGAATGGCGAGTATGGAGATCACCACCACCAGCTCAATCAGGGTAAACCCCTTTGTCTGGTGCGCTTTTAGTGTCATTGCCCTCATAGCGTGGCCTCCCTGAGGCTTGTTATCAATGTTCGGCACGATCATTCTGCGTCTCCACCGGCTGCAACCTCAGCCCGGACTGGAGATCCTGTCCATCGAGGCGTCCGTTGCCGTTCCTGTCCGTGAACTCGACCGCCACAACCCAGGCCATGGGTGTGTCGCCGCTTCCCTGCCTGTCTCCAAGGGTTATCGGCTGGCGTGGTTGAAATATAACCTGTCCCTGCGCGCCTGCCGTGTCTTTTTTGTAGCCTTTATCGCCGGTTTGTAACGGCTTGAAACACCACCTGCCGGGCTCCGGCAGCCCGTCATGACAAATCCCATCATACCGGGCCGGTTCTGATCCAAACCATTCGAAAGGGTTTCCGCCCGACCAGGCCCTGAAGTCGGCCCCTTCCTGCAGGCGAATCTCTGCCCCTTTTACGACCAGCACACTTCTGATCTGGTTGATCATCAGCCGTGTACCTTGTTGTTCCGCCCTGCCGGCTTCCCGCTCTACAACTCCCAGTAATACCCACCAGAGGGTAAAAAGGATGCACAGGGCCACCAGAAACCTCAGGCGATGTGAATTGGTCAGCACCGACATCGCCGAATACTTCTGGCCGGTCATTCACCCACGCCCCATGGCGGCCGCTCCCAGGTCCCATATGGGCAGGAACACGCCCAGTGCAAGAATGAGAACCAGGATACCCATGGCCACGATCAGTATCGGTTCGATGGATTCCGCCAGCCGCTTGAGGCCGTAGTCCACGTCTTCATCGTAAAAGTCCGCCACGTTCACGAGCATGTCGTCCACCGAACCGGTTTCCTCACCCACCGCAATCATCTGCAAGATCAGCGGCGTGAACATATCGCTCTGCCGGGCTGTCCGCAGCAGGCTTTCACCGCGTTCGATACCGATCCGCATCTCCTTGATGTGCTTGGATATCCAGGCGTTATCCGTGGCGTCTGCAACCACGGTCAACGCATGGGTCACGGGCATACCCGCAGACAGCATACTGGCGAAGTTACGGGCAAACCGGCTTAGGGTAATCAACTCCAGCAGCGGTCCGATAATAGGCATTTTCAGTTTGTAGCGGTCCCAGGTCAGGCGTCCCTGGTCGGTGTTTTTCCACTGCCTCACCAAAAGCGCCGTTGCAGCCATACCGAACAGTACGATGTACCAGTAGCCCAACAGGAAGTTTGAGGTACCAACAAGTACCTGGGTCAGGAATGGCAGGTCGGCACCCAGTTTGCTGAAGACCGCCGAAAACTTCGGAATCACCAGGAAGTTCACAACCATCAGCGCCCCAAACAGGGCAATCATCACGAAGGTGGGGTAACGCATGGCTTGTTTGAGACGCCGCTTGGTGTCCCGCTCCAGCTCGAGGATCTCAGACAACCGCTTGAAGGCGTCGTCCAATTGCCCGGTGTTCTCCCCCACATGGATCATGGCGATAAACAGATCCGGAAACACCTTGGGATGCGCCTGCATGGCGGTAGCCATCGTGGAACCGGCCTCAAGGCGATCCGTTACGTCGTCCAGCACTTCGCTGAGCGCGGGCGAGCGCGTCGTGTCCGCCAGGCCACGCATGGTTCGTATCAACGGGATGCCCGCCTTGGTCAACGCATGCATCTGACGGCAGAACACGATCAGTTCGTCCAGGGTGATTTTCTTGCGGAACAGCGGCAAGTTGTTCAGCCGGTCGCCGATGGATTCGCCTTGTGCCTGCTCATGGATCGCCAGGGGTGTGATGCCCCGCCGCATGAGTTCAGACGCTGCCGCCTCGGGGCTCGGCGCAGCCAGCGCACCCTGTTGCACGGTTCCTCTGCTGTCCTTACCCCGGTACGTAAACTGCATCAGACACCTCCCTCATTGGGAGCAGGGTTGTCGGCGCCGCCATCACCAGAGGATTGAGAGAGCACCGGCACCTCATCCAGGGACACGTCGCCCTCAGAGGTCGCCGCCACCCGGGCCACTTCTTCCAGAGTGGTCACGCCCTGCAGTGCAAAATCCATGGCACAAAGACCAAGCGGCCGGTAAAGGTGGCTCCTGCGCGCTTCCCGGGTGAAACCGGCGATGTCCTGGCGGCGCAGTGCGTCCAGCATCGCCTCGTTCATTTCCAGCATTTCGTACACACCCAGACGCCCCCGGTAACCACTGTTGCTGCACTGGTAGCAACCGCGACCATGTACAAACCCGGCCTCCAGGTCGAGCGGATCAAGATCGAACTGGTTCAGCCAGACTTTTTCCTGACTGGTGGGCTCGTAGGCCTCGCGACAGTTCTCACAAACCTTGCGCACCAGCCGCTGGGCAACAACGCCAAGCAGGGAACTGGCCACCAGGAAAGGCTCCACGCCCATATCAATCAGTCGCATGGCGCTGCTGATGGAGTCGTTGGTGTGCAGCGTCGAGAGCACCAGATGGCCGGTCATCGCCGCACGCAGGCCAATCTCGGCGGTTTCATGGTCCCGCATCTCGCCCACCAGGATCACGTCCGGGTCCTGGCGCAGCGCGGCGCGTAGTACACTGGCGAATTCCAGGCCGATTTTCGGGTTTACCTGCACCTGGGTAATGCGCGGCAGCCGGTACTCCACCGGGTCTTCTGCGGTGATGATTTTGACTTCCGGACGGTTGAGTTCGGTTAGCGCGCCATAAAGGGTTGTGGTCTTACCGCTACCGGTCGGGCCGGTGACCAGGATCATGCCATGGGGCTTCTTGATCATACGGCGGAAGTTTTCGAGCAGCGTTTCCGGCATGCCGGTGACGTCCAGGTTCAGCATGCCCTGGCTCTGGTCCAGCAAACGCATGACCACCGACTCGCCGTACTGAACCGGCATGGTGGAAACCCGCACATCGATGCTGCGGCCCTTTACGCGGATATTGAAGCGGCCATCCTGGGGAATCCGCTTCTCGGAAATGTTCAGGCCAGCCATCAGTTTAAGGCGTAGCACCAGAGCGGAGTTAACCCGCTTTTCCTTCATCACCTGTTCCTGCAGCACGCCATCCACCCGTTGGCGAATACGTACCACAGTCTCATCAGGTTCAATGTGAATATCGGAGCTGCGGGCCTGCACGGCATCTTCAAACAGCGTCTGCAGAAGCTTTACCACAGGTGCTTCCGCGCTTTCAGACTCGGCGCTGAGGTCCGCCAGGTCAAAGGCGTCGTCGCCCAGTTCGTCTTCCAGTTCTTCCGCCAGCGAGGCAATTTCGTCAGTACGGCGATACACCAGATCGAGGGTATTCAGCAGTTCGCTTTCCCGCACAACGGCCTGCTTGATCGGCTGTTTCAGCACCCGCACCAGTTCGTCGTAGGCGAAGATGTCGAGCGGGTCGGCCATACCTACCAGCAATTCGCCGCTCTGTTCCGCCAATACGATGCTGCGGAAACGGCGGGCCATGGCTTCCGGCAGCTTCTTGACCAGCTCGTTATTGAACTGGAAGTGGCGCAACTGAACGAATGGCACATCCAGTTGGCGTGACAGGATGTTGAGGAGGTTGTCCTCTTCCACATAGCCCAGATCGATCAGGGTACGGCCCAGCTTGCGTCCGGTATTTTTCTGCTCACGCAAGGCGGTCATCAACTGTTGCTCAGTGATGACGTCGTTCTGGACCAGCAGGTCGCCTATGCGGATTTTTTTCTTTGCTTCAGCCATGGATCATCCTGCCCGCAATGCCTGCAGGCGTTGCTGTACGTAGTCGGCCAACGACCGGGGCAGCCCCGGAAGTTCGGCTGCCTGCTGGTAGGCCCTGGCCGCTCCGGCCTGCTCGCCCTGTGTCTCGAGGGAAATTGCCAGCCCCACCCACCATGGAGCCTGGCTGTCATCCCAGGCAATCAGTGCCGCCCAGTGCCGGGCGGCTTCTGCACTGTCACCCTGTTGTTGCAGCAACGTTGCCAGCGTAACGCGGTATTCGGCATGTCCTTCCACAGGCGGAATGCTCGACGTCAGTGTGTTGAGGGCCGCACCCAGATCATTGTTGGCGTGCAGGGCCCTTGCTCTCAGCAAACGCAAAGCCGTGTTTTGTGCGGTAACCTCCGCGGGCAGCCAGCCAAGGGCCTGATCCTGTTTGCCATCAACCAGCAATGCCCTGGCAACCACATAGCGGCTGCGGGGGGCGTCCTGCTCCCGGGTCAGGGCCGCAAGACGGCGCTCTGCGTCGGTAATACGGCCCTGCGCCACCAATTTTTCCAGCTCCCTCGCAGTGCTGCGATCGGTCGCAGCCGGCGTTTCCGGCACCTGTTTCACGTCAGCAATGGCAGTCTTTTCTGGTTCCGTTTCCTTAGCTTCTGTTTCTGCCTCTTTCTCTGGCTCCGTCGATGACGGTTCAACCTTTTCCCTTTTCGCCACCGAGGCAGGGGGCGACTGGGCTGGCTCCTGCTCCGTGGTATCAGGTTCCGTGGTTTCCGGTGACAACGGCTCTGGTGCCGGGTTTTGAGACGCGGGTGTCCGCGGTGTGGATGCTTGTATTTGAACCGGTTCCGGCTCAGCCATTGCGGGCGACGACACGGCCTTCACCGCTTCTGCTGGTTCTTCGGGCTCCGCTCGCGAAACGTCAGCGGCAACATCGCTTACCTTGGCTTGACTTGGTTCATCTGCCGAGGGCGCAGTATCGGTAGAGGGAACTGACGCGAGTTCTGCGGGGGCAGAAGAGGAGTCGATGGAGAGCAGCCAGTAGCCGCCAAGGCCAGCGACTACGATCGCCAGAACCACCAACACGCTCACCAACGCACGCTTGCGATTGCCAGCCTGCGCCTGACCTCCCGCATAGACTCCGGGCGCCACAGGCCGATCCTGGCGCTGTTCGGCGGCCCGCAGAGCATCATTGAGCAAACTCATAGCCACCTCACCAGAAGGTTGGGCACGCGGGCGCTGTCAGTGTCCCTGACTGCTTGCATCACGTGCCAGCGGCTGACCTGTTGGTCGCCCCGGCCCCACGCTGACAACAGGGACTTATGGGCGATAATATTGACCAACCGCGGGATACCGCCGGATGAGCGGGAAATCAAACGCAGTGCGGAGGGTGCAAACAGGTCACCGCCGTTGTACCCGGCCTGGGACAGGCGGTGCCTGAGGTACTGTGCTACCGACACCTTATCCAATGGTGCCAGGCGATACTGAAAGGTAATCCGCTGCCGTAGCTGCCTCATGCTGTCTCGTTGGAGTATCTGGTCCAGTTCCGGTTGTCCGAATAGCACCACTTGCAATAGCCGGGTACTTTCGGTTTCCAGATTGGTCAACAGACGCAGCGCCTCGATGGTTTCCTCGGGCATGGCCTGGGCTTCATCAATCACCAGCACCACCTGGCGTTGCTCCATGGCCAGCGCAATCAGGCGCTCGTTCAGAGCTTTCAGTATCTGGTGGGTGTTGGCGCAACTCGCAACGTCCACACCCAGCTCCTCCGCCACAGCCTCATAGAGGGTCTCCGGTGTCAGGTGCGGGTTGGGAATGTAGGCCGTATGGGCGTCCTGCTCCAGCTCATTGAGCAACAACCGGCACAGCAGGGTTTTGCCGGTACCAACCTCGCCGGTGATTTTTATAAAGCCTTCCCGTTCACGCAAGGCCACCAACAGCAGTTCCAGCGCATCGCTGTGGCTACGTGCCCGGAGGAAATACCGGGTGTTGGGCGTCAATGCAAACGGTGCTTCCTGCAGTCCGAAATGAGCTTCGTACATGCTAGCGCCTGGCTTTCTCCGGTTGGGGTTTCACAGATTCGGAAGACTCCAGCAGTTCCCGCAGAACCCGCATCCGGTCGCGACTGGCCGATACATCCGCATTCATCTGCTGGCTGCCGGCAACCACGGGGCGCAACAGGATGACCAGCTCGCTCTTGCGAGACTGGAACCGTCGCTGTTTAAACAATTCTCCCAACAAGGGAATTTCACTGAAGAAGGGCACTGCCGAGTTGTTGTCCTCGCTGGTGTTCTGGATCAACCCGCCGATCACTACAATCTGGCCACTTTCGGCACGGATCACACTGTCGGTCTCGCGAACCGTGCTGAGCGCCAAAGGCAGTGTAACGTCCCGGTCGCCCACCGTGATCACCTTCTCCTGATCATTCACCTCGCTCACGGAGGGGTGCACATGCAGGGTAATGGCGCCGTCTTCTGAAATCTGTGGGGTAACGTCGAGCGAAATCCCGGAGAAAAACGGGGTCAGTTCCACTGAGGTGGAGGTCCGGTCAGTGGCTGTCACTGCCGAGTTGTTGTCGTCGAAGTCGATGTCCGTTACGAAAAACTCGTCGGTGCCAACCTTGATCACCGCTTTTTGATTATTGATGGTCGAAATTCGGGGGCTGGAGAGAATCTGCACATTGCCCTGCTCGCCCAAAAGTTCAATAAGCGCCGTGAAGGTTCCTTCCCGGAAGGTCGCCGAAAACAAGCCCCCAATATCGGAGGTCCGTATCGCCTGCCCCGCCAGCGATTGGGCTGTGAACTCGGCCGGCAAGCCATCGCTCGCTGTTACCGAGGAGGCACTCTGAATATCAGACCAGTTAACCCCTTGCTGATAGCCTTCATTCAGACCAATCTCCAGAATCTTGGCTTCCAATACCACCTGCCGCTGCATGATCAACTGAGTTCGGCGAAGGTACTCTTCCACCTGCGCCAGGGACTTTCCATCGGAGCGCACCATCACCAGTCCGGCGCCGGGGTTGATGATCACCTGATTACCATTCTCCGATCCTACGATCATTTGCAGCGCGCGCTGAATATCGGTCCAGAAATCGGACTCGGTCTCGGTGGAGATGCGAGTGCCAACGAGATTCGCCGTTGAAGTGTTGTCGGAATTGTCCTGCGACGCGCCCGCACCGGTTGAATTGTCACGTGAACTGCTGACCTGCCCTGAACTGACACGGGTTTCAGAGCCGCCACTGCGCTTGAAGTGCAGGTAGTCGATCGGGAACATCCGAGTCTGGACGCTTTCGGCCTTTACCTGAAACAGTCGCCCGTTGCGCTGAATATCCAGGCCATAGAGGTCACTGGCGATATCCATAACTTCGGGAACAGTTACGTCCCGGAGCCTCAGGTCAACAACCGCGTCAACACCGGGGTGAACCACCACGTTATACCGGCTACCCTCCACCAGTGCTTCGAAGAACGGGCCGGCAGCAAGGCCACGGGCATCGACATCGAACCGTTCCTCATCATCCGTGTCAGCAGACAGCGACGGCATCAGGGCCGCACTGACTTCTTCCGGAACACCTGCCCGTGCGGCCTGTTCCCGCTCGGCACGCTGCAACGCGGATTTGGCTTCGGCCTCCGCCAGCGCGTCATCAATCGACTGGGCAGCGTCCGTCGAGGTGGCCTGGCTGGTGCGCATCAGCGGGTTATTGCTGCAGGCGGCCAGTGACGTTGCCAGCAGCACGGTCAAAAACGTTCGATTCAGTGTCATAGCAGCTCGTTTGTCTGTCATTGCGAACTCCGCACTTGCGGAAGGGGGTCCAGGCGTAGAACCCGCACTCTTCCCTGATCAACCAGCTCAACCCGGTCGGGGTAAATACGCCGAATGCGAACCCCCTCAAACGCCTGCCCTTCCCTGCGGGCCTCTCCATCGATAACCGCCAACCTGCGATTATTGCCAATAAATATCGACGCCAGTGAAAACTCCCTCGCCGGTTCTGACTGTGGCGCACTGCCTGAAAAGCCGCTCGGCCGGGTTGGATCCTCAAGGGCAAAGGCATACCCTGCAGCCAACATCAATACGATCAGCAACACCCTCATTTCAGACTCCCAACCATGCACGGTCCAGGCTCAGTGTCCTGACCCGAACCCGGATCTCGTTGTGCGGATACTCGCTGACATCATAGTCAAGCAGCACCCAACCGAGGCGGGCGTCCATGGCTTCAAGGGTCTCGAGGTAAGACAGCACGTCCATATAGCCTCCACGAATGGCAATTTCCGCATCGTGTGCGAACAGCAGCGGCTCACGGGTTTCATTGTCGTCATTGCTGTTAGTGTCTTCTGGCGTGCCAGGACCGTCCTCAAATACGGGCACAGGCGGCATCAATTCAACACCCAGTAGCTCAAGTTCTTCCTGGGCCGCCAGGATGTCCCGCAATAATCCCACCATGGCCCTCGGCGCGATCAGCCGTCCGGTGGTTTCGGCCAGTTCCTCATCGAGTTGGTCAAGACGCTGCTGGCGCGCCGCGAGCCTGTCCCGAATTTGTTGGGACGGGTCGGAGGACAAGCGCGCAGTCAACACCTGTTGTTGCTCAAGCAACGACGCCTGAGTGTTGGCCAAAGAATCCAGGCGGGACTGGAGCTGGTCGTTGCGGCCCATCACAGGCGCTACACACAATTCCCAGCCAACAAAAAGAACCAGGACCACGGCGGTTACAGTAATCATTGCCCGCTCGCGAACAGGACGGTCATCGAACCAGGCTGTGCCTCTATCAAACTGCTGACGAAAAGCCTGATTCATTCAGCACCCTCCCAGTTCCTGTCCGTGGCAACCTGAAACTCAATCCAGCGCCCGTCTTCCTCTCGGTCAAGCCGAAAGCTGCCGAAGGTCTTGCCCACGAAGGCGGGCTCCCCGCTAAGCTTTTCGAGGTATATCGGCACAAGCCGTCCAGACTGCGACCTGCCTGCCAAAGCAACATTCCCCTGATGACCGTCCAGACGGATGTGCGTCAGCCAGAGTCCTTGCGGCACCTGTCGGGCTAATGCCGACAGCTGCGTTGAAAATCCCGCTGCTTCGCTGGCCACCAGGTCCTCCACACGACTCAGCAATCGCTGCCTTCGTGCCAACGTCGCGGTTACACGCTCAAGGGCGGCTTCAACCTCAGGGTCGGGTTGGCGGGCTTCCGCCTCAGTGGTCAATTGTTCCACCGCACGCTGTAGCTGATCATTCTGTGCCTGCCGAGAATCGACCTGCGCCTGCAAGTGCGACGCCTGATATCGGACACCCCCTGCGGAAACCACAATCACAACCAGCGCCAGGGCCAGAATGGACAACGCCATCCGGGCCTGCAGTTTTTCCTTTCGGGGACGCAGTTCATCGGTATAGAGGTTGACCTGCTGGATCATTTTGCCCCCTTGCCGGTCGGTACCAGACTTGCGCCCCAGGCAACCAGGCAGCGGCTGTCCAAGGGTTGATCAAGACCGTAAGGCGACCAATCCAGCGTTTCAACGGTGGCGGCCACATAGGAGGCAAGCATGGAGGGCAATGGCATGAGGTTGTCACGCGCCACCAGGCGAATGACGGCAGGGGGCACTTGCCCCAACTGGCTTTCGTAATAATCGAGGGAGCGTTGCATCTCAAGGGCCAAAGACTGCACGGCATTTTCCTGCCGCGCTGCATCCCGGAGGTCATCCGAAGTCACGTCCAGCCGTCGCGACAGGTACAGTGTTTCGCCTTTACAGACGATCATCTGCCCGAACCGCTCGCGCATGTGCACCACGGCCGCCCCCCGATGATCGGGATCAATACGGGGCACCAGGTTACGCAGAGCCAACTCGGCGATATCAATGGAAATCAACGCCAGATCGCATGCCTCGACCAGTGCAACCAGCTCACTAATGAGAGACTTTCTGGCGGCAACCACGTTAACCAGGTCCCCGCGGCCACGGGAAGCATCTTCCGGAAACGGAAATACATCGCAGACTGCATCGGACGGATTGAAATCGAGAATGTCCTTGAGTTTCCACTTCAGGGCATCACCAAGCTCCGAGTCTTCAACGCCCTCAGGGCGCTCCAACTGGAACACCTGGTATTGATCCATCGGTAAAACCAGAGTGGTATCGACACCGGCCCAGGCGCGCTCGCCGACTAATGCACGGAGAACAGACTCCCGCTTTGCCGGCAAGCAATCGGCAAAAGCCGCGCTACCTCCGGATTCCGCCCACGCGATGCCGTCAGGACGAATTTCCAGATAGATCTGCTGCCGTTTATCGGAACGATTCAGAAAGCTTTTAATAAAGCTCAGGGCCACTCGAAAGCCTCGATGCCTAAAAAATGGACGATTCTTATAGTGACTTTAATAGTAGTTGAAAAAGTAAACGTAATTCCATGTTTTATTGTTCTATTTCACTGCTTTTTGCAACTCGTTAACAGAAAAGCCCCCGCTTGGCGGGGGCTTTTTGTAACTAACCCTAGAAGGGTATGTCGTCGTCGAAGTCATCAACCGGTTCCGGCATGCTGCCTTGTGACGGCTGACTGTAGCCCCCGCCTCCGGATTGCTGCCCAGACGGGCCCGCGGCTGCTGGCGCGGCATTGCCCGCTTGCTGCGGACGGCCAGCGGGAGCACCTTGGCTCATGCCGCCGCCTTCGCCACCACGACTGTCGAGCATCTGCATCTGGCCGTTGATGTCCACCACTACCTCGGTGGTGTAGCGATCCTGACCATCCTGCCCCTGCCACTTGCGCGTCTGTAACTTACCCTCGATGTAGACCTTTGAGCCCTTACGCAGGTACTGACCAGCCACCTCGGCAATCTTGCCGAACATCACAATCCGGTGCCACTCGGTTTTCGGCACCAACTGGCCTGTTTGCCTGTCCTTGTAACTTTCATCGGTTGCAAGGTTGAGGTTCACCACCGCATTGCCATTCGGGGTATAGCGGGTTTCCGGGTCCTGCCCCAGATTCCCAATCAGAATAACCTTGTTTACGCCTCGTGCCATGATCTGCTCCTGACTCTGTTTTCAGGGATGGCCTGCCTTCCGTGCAGACCTCCGAATTTCAAGATTGGCTGCCCTGCCGGACAAATGAAAAGCCCGCAAGCGACAGTTCATCAAATGTTTGACGATCCACCTTCAGGTAGGCAGTTTCCGCCTCCTCCAGAATGACAACATCCTGCACCCCGGGGATGCTTCTCAGCGTGTCATCAATCTCATCAAACTGACTGTAAACCACAGGCTGCAACTGTACCACGAAACTGGTGGTATGGCCCGGGGTCGACATCGTCAACGCCACCGCGAGCCATATCAGCAGCGCACCTACCATAAACCAAAGCACGCCCTGAAGACCCAACTGCTCGAGCAGAATACCACCAACCGCCCCACCCAGAAATGCCCCAAAAAATTGCGACGTGGAATAGACCCCCATAGCAGTGCCTTTTGCCGCTGCCGGCGATTCTTTGCTGACCAGAGACGGCAAACTGGCCTCCAGCAGGTTAAACGCCATAAAGAAGAAGAACAGCACCCCCCAGGCCATCGCAAGCCCACCACCAAGCGCGCCAACACAAGCGGTTGATAGGGCAAGCAGCGCGATGGCACCACAAAAAACAGGTTTCATCCGGCGCTTTTTCTCCCCAACGATAATAAACGGCACCATGGCAAAGAAAGAGGCCACCATAACCGTCAGGTAGAACCACCAATGTGACGAAGCGGGAAGCCCCAGCCGATTCTGAAGCAGGGTTGGAAACACCAGGAACATCGCGGTCAACACCAGGTGTAATGCAAAAATTCCGAAATCCAGCCTCAGCAGTCGGCCATCAGACAGGACGGTTTGCAACATTGCCCTGGCCGGATGGGTATCCGCACTGGACTTGTGCTCATGGGGTGTTGGCACCACACGATTGACGATCATTATTGCCACCAACGCGAGTACGGCCGTGGCATAAAAAATGCCGGACAAACCAGAGACAGCCCCCAGCAAGGGCCCCAGAACCAGCGATACGGAAAATGACAGGCCGATGGAGATGCCGACCGTTGCCATAGCCTTGGTCCGCTCCTCCTCCCGCGTCAGATCACTCAATAACGCCATCAAAACACTGGCGATGGCGCCCGCGCCCTGAAGAATCCGACCAGCGATTACAACGTATATGGAGTCTGTAGAGGCTGCCAGCAAACTGCCTGCGGCGAAAAGTACCAGCCCGATGTAGATCATCCGTTTACGGCCAACGCGATCAGACAGCATGCCAAACGGAATCTGCAGCAGCGCCTGGCTCAGACCATAGGCACCGATGGCCAGACCAATCAGCGCCGGTGTTGCGCCGTCAAGATCACTGCCAAGAAGCACGAACACTGGCATCACCATAAAGAGCCCAAGCATCCGCATGGCATACACAGATGCCAGTGCTGCAACAGAGCGTCTTTCCAGTGAATTCATGAGATGCCTGACCTGTTACGGTGTCCGGAAACGAGGGTTCAGAAGGGGCACATGCCCTTCAGGAAATCGCCGCGCATTGTAACAGAAGCCATGCAGGCAGGGCATTGTGCATTTACCTGCTTAAAAGTCCCGGGCACTTGGCCGGCCGGGGGCCAAACACGGTATAATTTGCGTTTTTTCCGACTGCGAGGTGTTATGGACCATATCCAGATCAAAGGGGCACGAACCCACAATCTGAAGAACATTGACCTGGATATGCCGAGGGACAAGCTGATCGTTATCACCGGGCTGTCCGGCTCTGGCAAATCTTCTTTGGCGTTTGACACGCTTTACGCCGAGGGACAGCGTCGGTACGTGGAATCACTGTCCACCTACGCAAGGCAGTTTCTGTCGATGATGGAAAAGCCAGACGTGGATCATATTGAAGGCCTGTCGCCGGCCATTTCGATCGAGCAGAAGAGCACCTCCCACAACCCCCGTTCTACCGTCGGTACCATCACCGAAATCTACGACTACCTTCGCCTGCTGTTTGCCCGCGCTGGCGAGCCCCGCTGCCCGGATCACGATCTGCCACTAGAGGCCCAGACTGTAAGCCAGATGGTGGATCAGGTGTTGGCCATGCCCGATGACAGCAAGCTGATGATCCTCGCTCCGGTCATCCGTGACCGCAAGGGGGAGCACCTGCAGGTCATCGACACGATGCGCAGCCAGGGCTTTATCCGCCTGCGGGTGGACGGCCGTGTTTACGATATCGATGACGTTCCAACACTGGACAAGAAACGGAAGCACCAGATTGACGTGGTGGTCGACCGCTTCAAGGTCAAACCGGGGCTTGAGCAACGGCTTGCCGAGAGTTTTGAAACCGCTCTGGGCCTGGCTGATGGCATCGCGCTCGTTGCCCCCATGGATAATGAGGGAAACGAACATACGTTTTCTGCCCGCTACGCGTGTACCCAGTGCGGATACGCCATCAGCGAGCTGGAACCGAGACTGTTTTCCTTCAACAACCCTGCCGGCGCCTGCCCGACTTGCGATGGCCTGGGCGTCAAGCAATTCTTCGATGCCGAAAAGATCGTCCAGCACCCAGAGGCCACCCTTGCCGAGGGCGCCATCAAGGGCTGGGACCGCAGGGCCGTGTACTATTTCCAGATGCTGACCAGTGTGGCCGAACATTACGACATCAACATGGACACTCCCTGGGAGGACCTGCCGGAGGATTTTCGTCAGGCGCTGCTCTACGGCACGGGAACCGAAGACGTCCCATTCCGCTATGTAAACTCGCGCGGCCACATCATGGAGAAGGCCCATCCTTTTGAGGGCATCCTGCCAAACCTCGAGCGCCGCTACCGGGAAACCGAATCACAGAGCATGCGAGAGGAACTGGCCCGCAACCTCAGCACGCAGCCCTGCAAAGAGTGCGGCGGCTCACGACTGCGACGCAGCGCCCGGCATGTGTTTGTTGAGAAGAACAACATCTCGGACGTCACCCACATGCCTGTCGGCGACGCCCATGACTATTTCGGACAACTTGCCCTTCCTGGCCGCAAGGGCGAAATTGCCGAAAAAATCCTCAAGGAAGTTCGTCAGCGACTGCAATTCCTCGTTAACGTTGGCCTGGAATACCTGACCCTTGAACGCAGCGCCGATACACTCTCCGGCGGCGAAGCCCAGCGCATACGGCTGGCGAGCCAGATCGGTGCCGGCCTTGTGGGCGTCATGTACATTCTCGATGAACCATCCATTGGCCTGCACCAACGGGATAACGATCGCCTACTGGCCACACTGTTCCATCTGCGGGATCTGGGCAATACCGTTATCGTTGTCGAGCACGACGAAGACGCCATCCGGGCTGCAGATCACGTGATCGATATCGGGCCGGGTGCAGGCGTGCACGGTGGCCACATCATTGCCCAAGGCACGCCCGAAGACATCATCGCCTCCAAGGACTCCCTCACCGGGCAGTACTTGTGCGGCGAAAAAGAGATCGCGATCCCTGAACAACGCCATACCCGGAAGGGTAAACCACTGGTACTGGCAGGCGCGACCGGAAACAACCTGCAAGGCGTCACATTAACCTTACCGCTGGGTGTTATGACGTGTGTCACCGGCGTTTCGGGCTCCGGCAAGTCCACGCTGATCAACAGCACCCTGTATCCGGTGTGTGCTGCAAAGCTCAACAAAGCCACGAGCCTGAGCCACGCGCCCTATGAATCCCTGAAAGGGCTGGACCAGCTCGACAAAGTCATCGACATCGACCAGAGCCCCATAGGCCGGACACCCCGCTCTAACCCGGCGACCTACACCGGACTGTTCACTCCGATACGTGAACTGTTTGCCGGCACCCAGGAAGCCCGTTCCCGCGGATACAAACCAGGCCGTTTCAGCTTCAACGTTAAGGGCGGTCGTTGTGAGGCCTGTCAGGGCGACGGCGTGATCAAGGTGGAAATGCACTTCCTGCCGGACGTGTATGTCCCCTGCGATGTCTGCAAGGGTAAGCGCTACAACCGCGAAACTCTGGAGGTCCGATACAAGGGCAAGAGCATTCACGAAGTGCTGGAGATGACCGTAGAAGAAGCCCGCGAATTTTTCGACCCGGTTCCGTTCCTCGCCCGCAAACTGCAAACGCTGATGGACGTCGGGCTATCGTATATCCGCCTCGGGCAAAGTGCAGTCACCCTTTCCGGAGGCGAGGCCCAGCGCGTCAAACTGGCCAAGGAACTGTCCAAGCGCGATACCGGCAAGACACTCTACATTCTTGATGAGCCCACTACCGGCCTGCACTTCTACGACATCCAGCAACTACTGACCGTACTGCAGCGACTTCGGGATCATGGCAACACCATCGTGGTGATCGAGCACAACCTGGATGTGATCAAGACGGCGGACTGGATCATTGACCTTGGGCCCGAAGGCGGCTCCGGTGGCGGTCAGATCATTGCGGAAGGGACGCCAGAGCATGTTGCCGCAGAGACGGGGTCACATACCGGGCGGTACCTGAAGGGCGTCTTGGCCCAGAATCGGAAATAAACACTACAAGTGATGAGACATAAAAAAACCGGAGGGATTAACCTCCGGTTTTTTTATGGGCTTGGCGAAAAACTTAATCTTCGCTTTCGTCCACTTCTTCTGCTTCGATGTCCAGCGGACGACCAACCAGCTCTACAAATGCCATGGGGGCATTGTCGCCGGCACGGAAGCCACACTTCAGGATACGAAGGTAACCACCCGGACGCTCGTTGTAACGGGGACCAAGCTCATTGAACAGCTTGGCAACCGCCGCATCGTCACGCAGGCGAGAAAACGCCAGACGACGATTCGCGACCGAATCATTCTTTGACAGCGTGATCAAAGGCTCCGCTACCCGGCGAAGTTCTTTCGCTTTCGGGAGCGTAGTTTTGATCAGCTCGTGTTCAACCAGTGACGCAGTCATGTTACGGAACATGGCCTTGCGATGCGCACTGGTCCTGCTGAACTTACGACCACTCTTACGATGACGCATTGCTCTGATTCCTTACCTTAAACTAATCGGCGATTAACCGCCCAGGACCCGATCGTCGCCACGAAGGCTAGCCGGCGGCCAGTTATCAAGACGCATACCCAGTGACAGACCGCGGGACGCGAGCACGTCCTTGATCTCAGTAAGCGACTTTTTACCAAGGTTAGGCGTCTTCAGCAGCTCAACTTCAGTGCGCTGAATCAGATCGCCGATGTAGTAAATATTCTCAGCTTTCAAGCAGTTAGCTGAACGCACTGTCAATTCCAGATCATCAACCGGACGCAGGAGAATCGGATCAATTTCTTCCTCTTCCTCAACACGCTCGGGTTCTTTCTCGTGATCGAAATCAACAAACACGGCCAGTTGTTGCTGGAGGATGGTCGCGGCCCGGCGAATCGCTTCTTCCGGGTCGATCGTACCATTGGTTTCCAGATCAATAACCAGCTTGTCCAGGTCGGTGCGCTGTTCTACCCGTGCACTTTCCACGGCGTAGGCAACACGGCGGACCGGACTGAAAGTTGCGTCCAGTTGCAGGCGTCCAATGGCGCGAGTTTCGTCCTCGTCCAGACCCCGCTGATCAGCAGGCTCATAGCCGCGACCACGGGCAACCTTCAGACGCATGTTCACTTCACCATTGGCACTCAGGTGACAGATCACATGTTCCGGGTTGGTGATCTCGACATCGTGATCCAGCTTGATATCACCGGCAGTGACAACGCCCGGGCCTTTCTTGCTGAGGGTTACCTCGGCATCGTCCCGGCCGCCCATTTTCACGGCCACGCCTTTAAGATTCAGAAGAATCTCAATGACGTCTTCCTGAACACCTTCGATCGCGCTGTACTCGTGCAACACGCCGTCGATCTGTGCCTCGGTAATGGCACAGCCCGGCATTGAGGACAAGAGTATCCGACGCAGTGCGCTACCAAGAGTATGACCGAAGCCCCTTTCCAGAGGCTCCAGGGTCACTTTGGCGCGCATGGCGCTTGATTCTTTCACGTCAATGGTACGAGGTGTCAATAACTCATGTACTGAACGCTGCATAGACGCCCCTAATTGCTCTCGTTGCTAACTGGGCTTTACTTGGAGTAAAGCTCGACGATGAGGTTCTCGTTGATGTCGGCCGGCAATTCAGTGCGCTCGGGCACTGACCTGTAAACGCCGGACATCTTGCTGGCGTCGACCTCTACCCAGCTCACCGGTGCGCGGCTGGAAGACAGATCCAGCGCGCCTTTAACGCGAAGCTGGTTTTTTGCCTTCTCACGCACGCTCACAACATCACCCGGACGGACCTGATAAGACGGGATGTTCACCAGCTTATCGTTGACCAGGATCGCTTTGTGAGAAACGAGCTGACGGGACTCAGCACGGGTAGAACCAAAACCCATGCGATAGACAACGTTATCAAGACGGCCTTCCAGCAGCTGCAACAGGTTCTCACCGGTTGCACCCTTGATGCGGGCGGCCTCTTTGTAATAGTTGCGGAATTGCTTCTCCAGCACGCCGTAGATACGACGGACTTTCTGTTTTTCACGAAGCTGTACGCCATATTCGGACAGACGACCGCGACGCGCGCCGTGCATACCCGGCGGAGTCTCGATGTTGCACTTTGAATCGAGCGCGCGAACACCGCTCTTCAGAAAAAGATCTGTCCCTTCACGACGAGACAGCTTGCACTTCGGGCCTATGTAACGAGCCATAATTCACTGTCTCCTGTGTTAGACGCGGCGCTTTTTGGGCGGACGACAACCGTTATGGGGAATCGGCGTCACATCAGTGATGTTAGTGATCTTGTAGCCGCACGCGTTCAGCGCACGAACCGCAGATTCACGTCCGGGCCCCGGACCTTTAACCTCTACGTCCAGGTTTTTAAGGCCGTATTCAGCAGCCGCATTACCGGCTCTTTCAGCTGCTACCTGCGCAGCAAAAGGTGTACTCTTGCGTGACCCACGGAAACCGGACCCACCAGAAGTGGCCCAGGACAATACGTTGCCCTGACGGTCAGAAATGGTCACGATAGTGTTGTTGAAGGACGCGTGAATGTGCGCGACGCCATCAACAACCGTCTTTTTCACCTTTTTACGGGTACGTGTACCTGGCTTTGCCATGTTTGCCTACCTGTTACTTACGAATAGGTTTGCGAGGACCTTTACGGGTGCGGGCGTTGGTCTTTGTGCGCTGGCCACGGACAGGGAGTCCATGACGGTGGCGCAGACCACGGTGGCAACCGAGATCCTTCAAACGCTTAATGTTCATCTGAACTTCACGACGCAGATCGCCTTCAACGGCCAGCTTGCCTACTTCTGTACGAAGTGATTCAAGCTGCTCGTCGGACAGGTCCTTGACCTTGACGTCCGGCTTAACACCGGTTGCATCGCAAAGCTTCTGGGCTGCTGTCTTACCGACTCCAAAAATGTAAGTCAGAGAGATAACAGCATGTTTGTGATCGGGTATATTGACACCGGCTATACGTGCCATCCAAATTACTCCGCGTTCAAAGCTTTGCTGTGTGAATTTTCCGCCACTATAAAAGGGCGCGAAATAATAGCGCCTGACCCCACCTGAGGTCAAGCGCCATTAATCGTACCCTTTACAATGTCAGTGCTGAATCCGTAAGGATTAACCCTGACGCTGCTTGTGGCGAGGCTCCGAGCAAATGACTCGTACTGAGCCATTGCGACGAATTACTTTGCAGTTACGGCAAATTTTCTTTACCGAAGCGCGTACTTTCATTGTCGACTCCAGTTTTCAAGGGGAACGAAATTATCCGTTCCGACCATAGCCCTTGAGATTGGACTTCTTCATCAACGAATCATATTGATGAGACATCAGGTGCGACTGAACCTGAGCCATGAAATCCATCACCACGACTACAACAATCAGCAGAGACGTGCCGCCCAGATAGAACGGTACATTCCCGGCAACCATCAGAAACTGAGGGAACAGGGACACTGCTGCAATGTACATTGCACCGAACAGAGTCAGGCGGGTCAGCACACCATCAATATACTTGGCAGTCTGATCGCCCGGACGAATGCCCGGAATAAACGCGCCTGAGCGCTTGAGGTTATCCGCAACTTCTTTCGGGTTATACATCAACGCTGTATAGAAGAAGCAGAAGAAAACGACTGCTGCTGCGAACAGAATGATGTATAGCGGCTGGCTAGGTGCCAATGCCTGGGAAATATCACTCAGCCATTCCATGCCCTCGCCCTGACCGAACCACTGCCCCAGCGACGCCGGGAACAGCAGAATGGAGGAAGCGAAGATCGGCGGAATAACGCCTGCCATATTCACTTTTAAAGGCAAATGGCTGGACTGCTGAGCAAATACCCGCCGGCCTTGCTGGCGCTTCGCGTAATTGATGGTCAGTCGACGCTGACCACGCTCCATAAACACCACGAAGCCAATTACAGCAACCGCCAGGATACCAATACCCAGAACCACCAACAGACTCATCTCGCCGTTACGCGCTTGCTCCAGGGTCTGCCCTATGGCACCTGGAAGGCCAGCAACAATACCGGCAAAAATCAGCAGGGAAATCCCGTTGCCGACGCCGCGCTCGGTGATCTGCTCACCCAACCACATCATGAACACGGCACCACTGACAAAGGATACCACAGCCACAAAGTGGAAGCTGAAGCTGTCGTTGAAGGTCACACCCTGGGATGCCAGCCCGACAGAAATACCAAAGCCCTGAACCAGGGCCAGGATAACCGTACCATACCGCGTGTACTGGCTTATCTTGCGACGGCCAGCTTCACCCTCCTTCTTCAGTTGCTCCAGCGTCGGACTGACCGCTGTCATCAACTGCATAATAATAGAGGCTGAAATATACGGCATGATACCAAGTGCGAAGATACTCATCCGCTCAAGCGCACCACCGGAAAACATGTTGAACATGCTCAGGATTGTGCCCTGGTTCTGTTCAAACAGTGCCGCCAGACGGTCGGGGTTAATACCCGGCACCGGGATGTGGGCACCGATCCGGTACACCAGCAATGCCAGGAAGACGAACCAGAGCCGCGATCGCAGCTCTGCCAGTCCTTTACCCGCGCCCGCAGGCAATGATGCGTTCTTGGCCATTTAGTCCTCGACTCGCCTTAGTCTTCGACTTTACCGCCCGCGGCAGTGATCGCCTCGCGTGCGCCTTTGGTCACCTTCAGACCCTTGACAGTCACTGCGCGGCTCAGTTCGCCGGACAGAATAACCTTCGCTTCACGAATTTCTTCGCGAACGATGTCAGCCTTCTTCAGGGCCTCGAGATCAGCTACGTCACCGTCGACTTTCGCCAGTTCGTTCAGACGAATTTCAGCCACATAGCGCTGCTGGCGCGAGGTGAAACCGAATTTCGGCAGACGACGGGCCAACGGCTGCTGGCCGCCCTCGAAACCAGGCGCGACACTGCCGCCGGAACGGGCCTTAAGACCCTTGTGACCACGACCACCGGTCTTGCCGAGGCCGCTACCGATACCGCGACCCACGCGCTTGGCGGCAGGACGTGAACCAGGCTCCGGACTAAGTTCGTTCAGACGCATCTTAGTTCTCCTCTACCTGCACCAGGTAGTTAACCCGGTTGATCATCCCGCGGATGGAAGGGGTATCTTCCACTTCCACGGTGTGACCGATTTTACGGAGACCCAGGCCCTTGACGCACAGCTTGTGCTTGGGCTGACAGCCGATGGGGCTGCGGGTCAGTGTTACTTTGATCGTTTTTGCGTTCGCCATGACTTCAACCCAGAATCTCTTCCACGGATTTACCGCGCTTGGCTGCAATATCTTCAGGCGCTTGAGTTGCCTGGAGACCCTTGATGGTGGAACGTACCACGTTCACCGGGTTGGTGGACCCGTAACACTTGGACAGTACGTTCTGCACACCCGCTACTTCCAGTACGGCACGCATAGCGCCGCCGGCGATGATACCGGTACCTTCTGATGCAGGCTGCATGTAGACCTTGGAACCACCATGCTGCGCTTTAACCGCGTACTGCAGGGTATTTCCGTCAAGCGGGATGTCGACCATGTTCTTGCGTGCAGCTTCCATCGCTTTCTGGATCGCAACCGGCACTTCACGCGCCTTGCCACGACCGAAACCAACGCGTCCTTTACCATCACCCACTACAGTCAGTGCAGTGAAGGCAAAAATACGACCGCCCTTAACAACCTTGGCGACGCGATTGACCTGAACCAGCTTCTCCTGGAGCTCAGGCGCCTTCTGTTCGTTAACGCTCATCTTCTCCACCTCTTAGAATTGCAAGCCAGCTTCACGGGCTGCGTCGGCCAGAGCCTGGACGCGACCATGATAACGGTAACCGGAGCGGTCAAAAGCGACCTGCTCTACACCTGCTGCCTTGGCACGCTCAGCAATCAACTGACCGACCTTTTTGGCAGCGTCCACGTTACCGGTTGCACCCTGGCGCAGGTCCTTATCCAACGTGGAGGCAGCCGCCAGCACCTTGCTGCCGTCTGCAGTGGTAACCTGGGCGTACATGTGCCGGGGTGTACGATGTAC
The DNA here is from genome assembly GCF_054968585.1 of Marinobacter sp. G5_S1_61_S3. Lineage (NCBI taxonomy): Bacteria > Pseudomonadati > Pseudomonadota > Gammaproteobacteria > Pseudomonadales > Marinobacteraceae > Marinobacter > Marinobacter sp. G5_S1_61_S3. The sequence continues at coordinate 71,679 of NZ_JBQKUK010000018.1, forward strand.
ACACAGGCGGTTGGTGCCCAGCTTACGGATCTTCATGCGCACTTTGCGTGCGCGACGCAATCTTTCGTTATTCGCGCTCATAGTCCCGCCTTATTTCTTCTTGGCTTCTTTGCGTCTGACCTGCTCATCCGCATAACGCACACCCTTGCCTTTGTAAGGCTCTGGCGGACGGAATGCGCGGACTTCTGCAGCGACCTGGCCAACCTGTTGCTTGTCGATTCCGCGAATCACAACTTCCGTATTGGACGGAGTTTCAGCGGTAATCCCCTCGGGCAGCTCATACTCAACCGGGTGTGAAAAACCCAGCGTCAGATTGAGCTTCTTACCTTGCGCCTGGGCACGGTAGCCTACGCCCGTCAGCGCGAGCTTGCGCTCAAAGCCTGTAGACACACCGGTCACCATATTGTTGACCAATGCGCGGGTAGTACCAGCAAGAGCGCGGGACTGTTTGGCTCCATCACGGGGTGCGAAGCGCAGAACGTTTTCTTCCTGCGTGACCTCTACCACATGGTGGATGGTGAATTGAAGCGATCCTTTGGACCCCTTCACATTAATTTCCTGTCCGTTCAGCTTAACCTCAACACCGGAAGGCAGCACGACAGGATTATTGGCAACCCTGGACATGTGTATCTCCTAAAATACGGTGCAGATGACTTCGCCACCCACGCCGGCAGCACGTGCAGCGCGGTCTGTCATTACGCCCTTGGACGTAGAGACAATCGCGACTCCCAGACCGCCGGATACCTTCGGCAGCTCCCCAGCGCCCTTGTACTGGCGCAGACTCGGACGGCTGACCCGCTTGATTTCCTCAATAACCGGCTTGCCACCGAAGTATTTGAGGTTAATGGTCAGCTCGGGTTTCGCGTCAGCTGAGACGGAAAAATCGGCTACGTAACCTTCGTCCTTAAGGACCTGGGCTACGGAGATCTTCATCTTTGAAGACGGCATGGCCACATCGGCCTTCTGTGCCATCTGTGCATTACGGATACGGGTAAACATATCCGCAAGCGTATCTTGCATACTCATTGGTATGAGACTCCTGATCTTTTTAGTTGTGCAGCGGCGCGCCGCACCGCTTACCAACGGGCACCTGACCTGCGGTCAGTGTACCTGCCTTACCAGCTTGCTTTGGTCAGGCCCGGGACGTCGCCGCGCATGCCAGCTTCACGCAACTTAATACGTGACAGCTTGAACTTGCGCAGAACGCCGTGGGGACGACCTGTAACCTGGCAACGATTACGAAGACGCGAGGGAGACGCATCACGAGGAAGCTGTTGCAGCTTCATCTGTGCATCCCAACGGTCATCATCGCTGGTATTCGGGTTCTTGATAATCGCCTTGAGTTCGGCGCGCTTCGCTGCGTACTTCGCAACGGTTTTTTCGCGCTTGAACTCGCGGTTCTTCATGGAAACCTTAGCCATTACACTCGTTCCTTATTTCTTGAACGGAAAGCCAAAGGCTTTCAACAGTTCGCGACCTTCATCGTCGGTACCGGCAGTGGTGGTAATGGTGATATCAAGTCCACGGATCTTGTCGACTCTGTCGTACTCGATCTCGGGGAAAATGATCTGCTCACGCACACCCATGCTGTAGTTACCGCGACCATCGAAGGACTTGGGATTCAGACCGCGGAAGTCACGAATGCGGGGTACCGCAATGTGAACCAGACGATCAAAGAAATCCCACATACGCTCACCGCGCAGGGTAACTTTACAACCGATCGGCCAACCTTCACGGATTTTAAAGCCCGCTACGGATTTACGTGCCAAAGTGACAACGGCTTTTTGACCTGCCAGGCGCTCAAGATCCGCCACGGCATTTTCAATCAGCTTCTTGTCACCGACCGCTTCGCCGACACCCATATTCAGGGTGATCTTTTCGATACGCGGCACCTGCATGATGTTCTTGTAGCTGAACTCTTTCTGCAGGGCGGGTACCACTTCCTTACTGTACTGCTCTTTCATGTTAAGCATCGTAACCACCACCGCTTACTGGTTATCGACGACTTCTTTCGTGGACTTAAAGATCCGCACTTTAGCGCCGTCTTCCTTGATCTGGAAGCCTACGCGATCGGCTTTGCCGGTCTGCGGATTAAAAATAGCCACGTTGGAAGCCTGGATAGGTGCTTCTTTTTCGACGATGCCACCTGGGGTGCCGAGCATCGGGTTTGGCTTGGTGTGCTTCTTGATCATATTGATCCCAGAAACAACAACCCGGCCATCGTCCTGAACCTTCAGGACTTTACCACGTTTGCCTTGGTCTTTCCCCGTAGTGACGATTACTTCGTCATCTCGTTTGATCTTTTTCATAACCGGCCTCTGGTCCTTAAAGTACTTCGGGTGCCAGTGAAATAATTTTCATGAACTTCTCATTTCGCAGTTCACGGGTAACCGGTCCGAAGATACGGGTACCAATGGGTGCGTCCTGATTGTTCAGAAGTACTGCCGCGTTTCCGTCGAAACGAATAAGCGACCCGTCGGGACGACGCACACCTTTACGGGTACGTACAACGACAGCTTTCAGGACCTGGCCTTTTTTCACTTTACCGCGGGGGATGGCTTCCTTAACGGTTACCTTGATGATATCCCCAACGCTGGCATAACGCCGATGTGAACCGCCCAGGACCTTGATGCACATCACCTGACGTGCACCACTGTTGTCCGCGACTTCAAGCATTGTTTGAGTCTGAATCATGGTTATTCTCCAGCAGAAACCACTTTGCCGTTACGACAAGACTCACCGTCCGGGCGAGTTACACCTTCGATGCGCGTTCGGTGACTTCCACCAGAGCCCAGCTTTTGGTCTTGGAGACCGGGCGGGTTTCCTGGATTGTAACGGTGTCACCGATGTTGCACTGATTGCTCTCGTCGTGAGCATGAATTTTGGATGAACGCTTCATGTACTTACCGTACAGAGGATGCTTAACCTGGCGCTCAACCAGAACCACAATGGATTTCTCCATTTTGTTGCTCACGACCTTGCCGCTCAGGGTTCTGGCAGTTTGGGTAGCTTCAGTCATGTTACTGTCCTGCCTTTTCATTCATAACTGTTTTCACGCGAGCAATGTCACGCTTCACCTTCGGAAGAAGATGAGACTGATTCAGCTGACCTGTCGCCTTACGCATGCGCAGGTTGAACTGCTCCTTCAGGAGGTCGATCAGCTCTTTGTTCAGCTCCTCGACTGACTTGTCACGCAGCTCTGTTGCTTTCATCACATCACCGTCCTCGTTACAAAGGTGGTCTGTACGGGCAGCTTGGCCGCAGCAAGAGTGAACGCGTCACGAGCGATTTCCTCGGAAACACCTTCCATCTCATACAGCATCCGGCCTGGCTGAATTTCAGCCACCCAGTACTCGACAGAACCCTTACCTTTACCCATTCGTACTTCGAGCGGCTTGCTGGAGATCGGCTTGTCCGGGAAAATCCGGATCCAGATCTTACCGCCCCGCTTGATGCGGCGAGTCATGGTACGACGCGCTGCCTCAATCTGGCGCGCAGTTATACGTCCACGGCTTGTCGCCTTCAATCCGTATTCACCGAAGCTCACCTTGTTAGCACGGTGCGCAAGACCGGTGTTACGGCCTTTCATTACCTTGCGAAATTTGGTGCGTTTTGGTTGCAGCATTTGAGTGCCCCTTTACTTAGAACCTTTCTTCCCAGAGGCTTTCTTGTCAGCACGGACCTGCTCCATACCACCAAGAATCTCACCTTTGAAGATCCATACCTTGACGCCGATAATGCCGTAAGTGGTTTTCGCTTCGTAGGTCGAGTAATCAATGTCTGCACGCAGTGTGTGCAGAGGTACACGACCTTCGCGATACCACTCGGAACGGGCAATTTCAGCACCCCCGAGACGACCGCCTACCTGAATCTTGATGCCTTTCGCACCCTGGCGCATGGCGTTCTGTACCGCACGCTTCATAGCGCGACGGAACATCACACGACGCTCCAGCTGACCGGCAACGTTCTGCGCGACCAGGCGGGCATCCAGGTCCGGCTTGCGGACTTCTTCGATGTTGATGTGCACGGGCACACCCATCATGTCGCTGACTTCGCGACGCAGACGGTCAACATCTTCACCCTTCTTACCGATAACAATACCGGGACGGGCTGTATGGATCGTGATACGGGCGTTCTGAGCAGGGCGCTCGATCACAATCTTGCTGACAGACGCCTTTACCAGACGCTTGTCCAGGAATTCGCGAACCTGAATATCATTCAACAGGTTGTTCGCGTATTCCGCCTTTTCGGCGTACCACACTGAGTTGTGCTCTTTGATCACACCCAGGCGCATGCCGGTTGGATTTACTTTATGACCCATCTGAGCATCTCCTACTTGTCGGCGACCTTGACGGTGATATGACAGGTGCGCTTGAAAATCCGGTCAGCGCGCCCCTTGGCTCGAGCTTTGATTCGCTTGAGCGTCGGACCCTCATCCACCATAACGGTGGAAACCCGCAAATCATCTACGTCCAGACCTTCGTTGTGCTCAGCGTTAGCGATGGCAGACTCAAGGGCTTTCTTGAGAATGACCGCCGCCTTCTTCGGGCTGAAAGTCAGAATGTTCAGGGCGTCCTCAACAGCCTTGCCGCGTACTTGGTCAGCGACAAGACGCGCTTTCTGAGCTGAGAGGCGAGCGCCCTTGTACTTGGCTGCTACTTCCATTTCTATTACCTCACAATCAGCGTTTAGCTTTCTTGTCGGCCGCATGACCACGATAAGTACGCGTCGCCGCGAACTCACCCAGCTTATGCCCGACCATATCTTCGGTGACATAAACCGGCACGTGCTGCTTGCCGTTGTGGACTGCAATGGTCAGGCCTACCATCTCCGGAAACACTGTCGACCGGCGGGACCAGGTTTTGATCGGCCGCTTGTCGTTAGCTTCCAGAGCTGCCTCGACCTTCTTCAACAGATGCAGGTCTATAAAAGGACCTTTCTTCAAAGAACGTGGCACAGCATTTACCTCTATGTAGTCGTTTACTTGGCTGAACGACGACGTACTATCATCTTATCAGTACGTTTGTTCTTACGAGTCTTATGCCCTTTGGTCGGAACACCCCACGGAGTAACCGGGTGACGCCCGCCAGAGGTACGCCCTTCACCACCACCATGTGGGTGGTCAACTGGGTTCATAGCAACACCACGTACTGTTGGACGTTTACCGCGCCAACGTGATGCACCCGCTTTACCAAGCTGCTTGAGGCTGTGTTCGCTGTTGGACACTTCGCCCAACGTTGCGCGACAGTCAACAAGCACCTTACGCATTTCACCTGAGCGCAGGCGGATGGTGGCATAAGCCCCTTCCCGAGCAACCAGCTGTACGGATGCGCCCGCAGAGCGAGCCAGCTGAGCACCTTTGCCAGGCTTGATTTCGACGCAGTGAATCACAGAACCGACCGGAATATTCCGGAGCGGAAGTGTGCTTCCTACTTTAATCGGCGCGTCGATGCCGGAGCGCACAGGGTCACCAATCTGCATACCTTTGGGAGCGATAATGTAGCGACGCTCGCCATCGGCGTACTTGATCAGCGCAATGTGCGCAGAGCGGTTAGGATCGTATTCCAGGCGCTCGATAGTCGCCGGGATACCATCTTTGGTCCGCTTAAAGTCAATGACACGGTAGTGTTTTTTATGTCCACCACCAATGTGACGGGTAGTGATGCGACCAAAATGGTTGCGACCACCCGATTTACTAAGAGTTTCTACCAACGGCTCGTAAGGGCGCCCCTTGTGAAGATCAGGGTTAAAGAGCTTAACAACGTGACGGCGGCCGGCAGATGTTGGCTTGGTTTTGACGATCGGCATTTTACGACCCCTTTACCTTATTCCACATCCAGAAAATCAATGTCCTGACCGTCCGCAAGCTTAACGTAAGCCTTACGAATGTCAGCACGCTTGCCGAAGCCGCGAACGGTACGCTTGAGCTTACCCTTACGGTTCAGAACCTGAACACCTTCGACGGTGACGTTGAACAGCTGCTCAACGGCTTTCTTGATCTCGGGCTTGGTTGCGTCAGGGGCTACACGGAATACCACCTGACCACTTTCCGCGACCAGAGAGGCTTTCTCTGATACGTGAGGCCCAAGAAGAACCTTGTAAATACGTTCCTGATTCATCCCAGCATCTCCTCGATTTTCTTCAGAGCGGGAACAGTCACAACCACTTTGTCGAAGGCGACAAGGCTAACCGGGTCAAGGCCGGCGACATCACGCACATCAACGTGCGGGATATTGCGCGAGGCCAGGTGCAGGTTCTGCTCGACGTTGTCGGACAGAATCAGCGCGTTACTGACACCGATATCGCTCAGCTTGGCAGTGAAGGCCTTGGTCTTGGGCGTTTCGACATTCATGTCGTCGACCACAACCAGGCGCTCCTGACGGACCAGCTCGGAAAAAATGGAGCGCATCGCTGCGCGGTACATTTTGCGGTTTACCTTCTGCTCAAAACTCTGAGGCTTGGCAGCGAAGGTAACACCACCGGACCGCCACAGCGGACTGCGGATGGTACCGGCACGGGCACGACCCGTACCCTTCTGACGCCAGGGCTTCTTACCACCACCAGCGACTTCCGAACGTGTTTTCTGAGCACGGGTACCCTGGCGCGCACCGGACATATACGCGGTGACAACCTGGTGAACCAGTGACTCATTAAAATCTTTGGCGAATGCAGCGTCGGAAACCGAGATTCCCTTGCCGCTACCTGTAATAGTCAATTCCATCGCACCGCTCCTCAGGCTTTAACTGCAGGCTTGATGACAACATTTCCGCCGGTCGCGCCCGGAACGGCACCACGAATCAGCAGAAGGTTGCGCTCGGCGTCGACACGGACGACTTGCAGGTTCTGCACGGTCACCTGCGCATTGCCCATCTGGCCCGCCATCTTTTTGCCCTTGAATACCTTGCCCGGAGTCTGGTTCTGACCGATGGAACCCGGAGCACGATGAGAAAGGGAGTTACCGTGTGTGGCGTCCTGCATGGAGAAGTTCCAGCGCTTTACGCCGCCCTGGAAACCTTTACCCTTGGACTGACCAACAGCATCAACGACCTGGCCATCTTCAAAGATGGAAGCGGTAATCTCTCCGCCTGCAGCCAGCTCTTCGCCTTCGCCATCAGCGAGACGGAATTCCCACAGACCACGACCAGCCTCGACTCCGGCTTTGGCGTAATGGCCCGCTTCGCTTTTAGTCACACGAGAGGAACGACGCTTACCAACGGTTACCTGAACCGCGCGATAGCCATCGCTTTCAAGAGTTTTCAGCTGGGTAATGCGGTTGGGCTCAACCTCAATTACCGTTACGGACACTGCTTGCCCGTCTTCCGTAAAAATACGGGTCATACCGGCCTTGCGACCGACAATTCCAATTGCCATGTTTCACCTCTTAAGTGTACGGGGCTCTCACCCTCTATGGCCTTATGACAGTTACACAGACTAACGCTTGGCGTTAGCCGAGGCTGATCTGAACGTCTACACCTGCTGCCAGATCCAGCTTCATCAAAGCATCTACTGTCTTTTCCGTCGGCTCGACGATATCCAGCAAACGCTTGTGTGTACGAATCTCGTACTGATCGCGCGCGTCTTTGTTGACGTGCGGTGAAATCAGAACGGTGTACTTTTCCTTCCGCGTCGGCAGAGGGATTGGTCCACGCACTTGAGCGCCGGTCCGCTTCGCGGTATCGACAATCTCCTGCGTTGACTGGTCGATCAGGCGATAATCAAACGCCTTCAACCGGATTCGAATTTTTTGGCTTTGCATGATGCACCAAACTCCACTCGTAGCAGCTACTAGTTAGCCGACCTTCAAAAAAAGGAGCCGCATTGTATGCATAATACCCAGCAGTGTCAACTGCGATGAGCAGCGACTCTACCAGGTCAGATTGTGCGGCTGAAACAGAAAAAGGGGCTGACTTTCAGCCCCTTTTTCCTTAGATCATTCGAATAATTTATTCGATGATCTTTGAGACTACGCCGGCACCAACGGTACGACCACCTTCACGAATCGCGAAGCGCAGGCCATCTTCCATGGCGATCGGAGCAATCAGGGTAACACTCATCTTCACGTTGTCACCCGGCATAACCATTTCCACACCTTCCGGCAGCTCACAGGAACCTGTGACGTCGGTGGTACGGAAGTAAAACTGCGGACGGTAACCCTTAAAGAACGGGGTATGACGACCACCTTCTTCTTTGCTCAGCACGTACACTTCGCACTCGAACTTGGTGTGCGGAGTGATCGAGCCCGGAACCGCCAGTACCTGACCACGCTCAACGTCGTCACGCTTGGTACCACGCAGCAGAACACCAACGTTCTCACCAGCACGACCTTCGTCCAGCAGCTTGCGGAACATCTCAACACCGGTACAAACGGTCTTCACGGTATCTTTGATACCGACAATTTCCACTTCGTCACCAACCTTGATGATGCCGCGCTCAACACGACCGGTTACAACCGTACCGCGACCAGAGATGGAGAACACGTCTTCAATCGGCATCAGGAACGGCTGATCAATCGCACGCTCCGGATCCGGGATGTACTCGTCCAGGGCTTCTACCAGCTTCTTAACAGCGGTAGTACCCATTTCGTTATCATCCTTACCTTCCAGCGCCATCAGCGCGGAACCGGTAACGATCGGCGTGTCGTCGCCCGGAAAGTCGTACTGGCTCAGCAGTTCGCGAACTTCCATCTCGACCAGCTCCAGCAGCTCCTCGTCATCAACCATGTCCGCCTTGTTCAGGAACACAACGATGAAAGGAACGCCAACCTGGCGGGACAGCAGGATGTGCTCGCGAGTCTGCGGCATGGGGCCGTCAGCTGCGGAACAAACCAGGATCGCGCCGTCCATCTGCGCCGCACCCGTGATCATGTTCTTCACGTAGTCAGCGTGGCCCGGGCAGTCAACGTGCGCATAGTGACGCGCCGGCGAATCGTACTCAACGTGAGAGGTCGCGATGGTGATACCACGCGCCTTCTCTTCCGGTGCGTTATCGATCTGGTCGAATGCGCTTGCACTACCAGTACCCCACACTTCGTGACACACACGAGTCAGCGCGGCTGTCAGCGTGGTCTTGCCATGGTCTACGTGACCAATGGTGCCCACGTTTACGTGCGGCTTATTACGCTCAAATTTTGCTTTAGACACGGTTACACCTCTTCCTGTTTCTTAAGTCCTGGGGATCAACCCTTTTTAATGATCGCTTCGGCAATGTTCGAGGGAGCTTCCATATAGCGGGAGAACTCCATCGCATAAGACGCCCGACCCTGCGTTGCAGAACGCAGATCGGTGGCGTAACCGAACATCTCCGACAACGGAACCTCGGCACGGATTGTCTTGCCCGATGGGCCGTCTTCCATACCCTGAACCAGACCACGACGGCGGTTCAGATCACCAACGACGTCACCCATATACTCTTCAGGGGTAACGCACTCGACCTTCATGAGCGGCTCAAGAAGGGCCGGACTAGCCTCCAACGCGCCTTTCTTCATCGCCATGGATCCGGCGACCTTGAACGCCATCTCGTTGGAGTCAACGTCATGGTAGGAACCATCGTACAGCGTGGCCTTGATCCGCAGCAGAGGATAACCGGCCAGACAGCCGTTCTTCATCTGCTCTTCAATGCCCTGCTGAACAGCGGGAATGTATTCCTTGGGAACCACACCACCAACGATTTCGTTTACGAAGATGAAGTTCTCGCCATCCTCCTCGTCGAGAGGCAGCGGCTCAAGCTTGAGCTTGACATGACCATACTGACCACGACCGCCAGACTGACGTACGAACTTACCTTCCACATCCACGTTCTTACGGATGCATTCACGATAAGCCACCTGCGGCTTACCAATGTTCGCTTCAACCTTGAACTCGCGACGCATTCGGTCAACGATGATGTCCAGGTGAAGCTCACCCATACCGGAGATGATGGTCTGGCCAGATTCTTCATCAGTACGAACCTGGAAAGACGGATCTTCCTGAGCAAGCTTGCCCAGAGCAACACCCATTTTCTCCTGGTCAGCCTTGGACTTCGGCTCAACGGCTACAGAAATAACCGGCTCAGGGAACTCCATGCGTTCCAGGATAATTTTATGATTCTCATCACAAAGGGTATCACCGGTGGTGACACTCTTCAGGCCGATTGCCGCAGCAATATCACCCGCGAGAACTTCCTTGATCTCCTGACGCTCTTTGGAGTGCATCTGAACCATACGGCCGACGCGTTCCTTCTTGCTCTTTACGGAGTTGTAGACTGCATTACCAGATTCGAGCTTACCGGAGTAAACCCGGAAGAAGGTTAGCGTGCCAACAAACGGATCGGTGGCGATTTTGAACGCGAGAGCCGAGAAAGGCGCGTCGTCGTCAGCCTGACGGGTTTCTTCAGTACCGTCTTCATCGACCTCACCACGGATGGCTTTGACTTCGTCCGGAGCCGGCAGGAATTCGATCACCGAATCCAGCACCGCCTGAACACCCTTGTTCTTAAAGGCAGAACCACATGTCGCGACAACAATCTCGTTGGCGAGCGTACGGATACGCAGACCTTTCTTGATGTCTTCAATGCTGAGCTCGCCCTCTTCAAGGTAGCGCTCCATCAGCTCTTCATTAGCTTCAGCAGCCGCTTCCATCATTTCTTCGCGGTACTTCGCTACTTCGTCAGCCATTTCGGCAGGAACGTCGCGCTGGTCATAGGTAGCACCGGCATCATCTTCGTTCCAGTAAATCGCCTTGTTACGAATCAGGTCAACCAGACCAGCGAACTCGTCTTCGGCACCGATCGGCAACTGAATGGGAACGGCAGTCGCACCCAGACGGTTCTTAATCTGATTCACAACGCGCAGGAAGTTGGCACCGGCACGGTCCATCTTGTTGACGAACACCATGCGGGGCACTTCGTACTTGTTGGCCTGACGCCAAACAGTCTCGGACTGCGGCTCAACACCAGAGGAGCCACAGAACACCACAACTGCACCGTCGAGCACACGCAGGGAACGCTCTACCTCGATGGTAAAGTCAACGTGCCCCGGGGTGTCGATGATGTTGATGCGGTGCTCAGGATACTGCTTATCCATGCCCTGCCAGAAACAGGTGGTTGCAGCAGACGTGATGGTAATACCACGCTCCTGCTCCTGCTCCATCCAGTCCATGGTCGCCGCGCCATCATGAACCTCACCGATTTTGTGGGAAATGCCTGTGTAGAACAGAACCCGCTCGGTGGTTGTGGTCTTGCCCGCATCAACGTGCGCACAAATACCAATGTTTCTGTATCTCTTGATCGGAGTCTTGCGTGCCACTGTATGAACCTCGGCTGATTAGAAACGGAAGTGAGAGAACGCCTTGTTGGCTTCTGCCATGCGATGAACGTCTTCGCGCTTCTTAACAGCGGAGCCCTTGCTATCAGCGGCATCCAGGATTTCACCTGCCAGACGCTGCGCCATGGACTTTTCACCACGCTTCCGTGAAAATTCTACGAGCCAGCGCATGGCCAGCGCGTTCTGACGGGAAGGCCGTACTTCGACAGGCACCTGGTAGGTAGCACCACCCACACGACGGGATTTAACTTCAACCATCGGCTGGATGTTTTCCAGGGCCTTCTCGAACATGTCGATCGGCTCTTCCTTGGACTTGTCGGCAACGATATCGAGCGCGCCATAAACAATGCGCTCAGCAACAGCTTTTTTGCCGCTTTCCATCACATGGTTGATGAACTTGGCCAGCCGTGCACTGCCGAATTTGGGATCCGGGATAATTTCCCGTTTTGCTGCAACTCTTCTTCTAGGCATCGATAAGCCCTTATCTATTAAAAGGTCTTCAGGAACCCCTGAGATAGCATCAGCTACTCAGCCTTACTCTTACCGTTCTACGTAGCAACGATAAAAGACACCCGTGTGGGACATCAGGACTTGGGTCGTTTTGCACCGTACTTGGAGCGGCCCTGCTTACGGTTCTGCACACCCTGGGTGTCCAGTGTTCCGCGAACAGTGTGATAGCGCACACCCGGAAGGTCTTTTACTCGACCGCCACGGATCAGCACAACACTGTGCTCCTGAAGGTTGTGACCTTCACCACCAATGTATGAGGAAACCTCGTAGCCGTTGGTCAGGCGAACACGGCACACTTTACGCAGTGCTGAGTTCGGCTTCTTCGGCGTTGTGGTGTACACACGAGTACAAACACCACGGCGCTGCGGGCAAGCCTGCAGAGCAGGAACGTCGCTCTTGGCCGCTTTGCGTTTACGAGGCTTACGCACCAACTGATTAATCGTTGCCATGTAAGCAAACTCCAAAAAACCGTATCAATGAAACTTACCCCCGACAGGCGGGGGTAAAATTTGAGGGTCGCAAGTTTAAGCCTGCGACCCTGAACAGTCAAGATGACTGATCTCTTTTTGACCACCCGCCAGGTAAGTAACTACCGGCGGGTGGCGTTACCGGTCAACTCAGCTTTCGCGGTTGAGTTCGGCACTCAGAGCTTCTTCGACATCCGCTGCCGTTACGCCCTGCTCTTCCAGATCACGCTTGCGACGACGCTCTGCGTGGTATGCCAGACCGGTACCAGCCGGAATCAGGCGACCAACGACAACGTTCTCTTTCAGCCCGCGGAGGTAATCCCGCTTGCCGGTGACGGCGCCTTCGGTCAGAACCCGCGTGGTTTCCTGGAACGATGCCGCTGAAATGAACGACTCCGTCGCCAGAGATGCCTTGGTAATACCCAGCAACAAGCGCTCACAACGTGCGGTTTCCTTGTCTGCCGCTTCCGCTTTTTCGTTCTCTTCCATGAACTGGGTAATTTCTACCTGATCGCCAGCCAGCAGGCTGGTATCACCGGCATCAGTGATCTCCACCTTACGCAGCATCTGTCGAACGATAACCTCAATATGCTTATCGTTGATGACAACACCCTGCAGACGGTAAACGTCCTGGATTTCGTTGGTGATGTACTTGGCCAACGCAACCACACCCAGAAGACGAAGGATGTCGTGCGGATTGGACGGGCCATCAGAGATAACCTCACCCTTCTCGACCGTTTCACCCTCGAACACGTTCATCTGGCGATGCTTGGGAATCAGAACCTCATACGGATCCGCATCCTTCGGCGTAATCACCAGACGTTTCTTGCCCTTGGTTTCCTTGCCGAAGGACACCACACCACTGACTTCAGCCAGGATGGACGACTCTTTCGGACGACGGGCCTCGAACAGGTCGGCAACACGCGGCAGACCACCGGTGATATCCCGGGTCTTCGAGCTTTCCTGCGGAATACGGGCAACCACGTCACCCAGCTCGATCTTGGCGCCATTGGCCATGGTCACCAGCGCGTTCGCCGGCAGGAAGAAGATCGCGGTACCACCACCTGGCAACTCAACATCGTTACCCTTGTCGTCGATCAGCTGAATGGCAGGACGAATGTCCTTACCAGCCGCCGGACGCTCTTTCGGGTCGATAACCTCCATCGTGGAAAGACCCGTCAGCTCATCAGTCTGGGTACGGACGGTAATGCCCTGATCCATGTTGACGAACTTGGCGGTACCTTCCGCTTCAGCGATGATTGGGTGCGTGTGCGGATCCCACTTGGCAACCGCAACCCCTGCCTCCACGGCGTCGCCGTGCTTGACAGACAGCACCGCACCATAGGGCAGCTTGTACCACTCGCGCTCACGACCCTGCTCATCGGCAATGGCCAGCGCTGAGGAACGGGACACAACAACCAGACTGCCGTCGCTCTTCTCGATCGATTTCAGGTTGTGCAGACGAACGGTGCCGCCGTGCTTGACCTGGATATTGTCAACCGCTGATGCCCGGCTTGCCGCACCACCGATGTGGAAGGTACGCATGGTCAGCTGGGTACCCGGCTCACCGATGGACTGTGCAGCGATAACACCGACAGCCTCGCCCACATTGACCTCGTGGCCACGGGCAAGATCACGGCCATAACACTTGGAGCAGATACCGTGGCGAGTCTCACAGGTGATCGCAGAGCGAACCCAGACTTCGTCCACACCGGCACGCTCAAGGGATTCAACCGCTTTCTCGTCCAGCAGGACGCCGGCCTCGACAACGGCATTGTCCTTGTCCGTTGGCGTAAAGGCTGCACGGGCCGTAACACGACCAAGCACACGATCACCCAGCGGTACAACAACGTCGCCACCCTCGATGTGCGGCGTCATCAACAGACCTTCTTCGGTACCACAGTCGGTTTCGGTAACGACCAGATCCTGGGAAACGTCTACCAGACGGCGAGTCAGGTAACCTGAGTTCGCGGTCTTCAGTGCCGTATCCGCCAGACCCTTACGGGCACCGTGGGTGGATATGAAGTACTGGAGTACGTTCAGACCCTCACGGAAGTTCGCAGTGATCGGCGTCTCGATGATGGAGCCGTCCGGCTTCGCCATCAGGCCACGCATACCAGCAAGCTGGCGAATCTGAGCCGCGGAACCCCGGGCGCCCGAATCAGCCATCATGTAAACCGAGTTGAACGACTCCTGCATCAAGTCTTCGCCGTCCTCACCTTTAACTGGCTTGCCGTCTGGCCCGATAACCTGCTCCTTCGAGAGCCGATCCATCATCGCCTTCGACACTTTGTCGTTGGCACGGGACCAGATATCGATAACCTTGTTGTACTTCTCACCCTGGGTCAGCAGACCGGATGCGTACTGGGTCTCGATGTCCTTGACTTCCTCGGAGGCAGCATCCACCAACTCGTATTTCTCGGGAGGAATCTCGAAGTCGTTGAAGCCGATCGAGATACCGGAAACCGTCGCATAGTGGTAGCCCATGTACATGAGCTGGTCAGCAAAGATAACGGTATCCTTGAGGCCGGCATCACGGTAACAGGTGTTGATCAGATTCGAGATCGACTTCTTGACCATCGGCTTGTTGACCAGCTCATAGGACAGGCCGTCAGGAACGATATCGAACAACAGCGCACGACCGACCGTGGTGTCAACGATCTTGTACTCTTCGGTACGCTCGCCGTCTTCCTGGATCGTGACTTCCTTGACCCGGACCTTGACGATCGCCTGAAGGTCAACCTTGCCAGCACCATAGGCACGGTGCGCTTCTTTAACATCGGCAAACACCATGCCTTCACCGACGGCACTCTTGCGCTCGCGGGTCATGTAGTAAAGACCCAGTACCACGTCCTGGGACGGCACGATGATCGGCTCGCCGTTGGCCGGCGACAGCACGTTGTTGGTGGACATCATCAACGCACGGGCTTCGAGCTGGGCTTCCAGGGTCAGCGGTACGTGTACCGCCATCTGGTCACCGTCGAAGTCGGCGTTGTAGGCCGCACACACCAGCGGATGCAGCTGAATGGCCTTGCCTTCGATCAGTACCGGCTCGAACGCCTGGATACCCAGACGGTGAAGAGTCGGTGCCCGGTTCAGCATGATCGGATGCTCACGGATGACCTCGTCCAGGATATCCCAGACCACGCCTTCCTCACGCTCGACCATCTTCTTGGCGGCCTTGATGGTGGTCGCCAAGCCACGGTGCTCAAGCTTCGAGAAGATGAACGGCTTGAACAGCTCCAACGCCATCTTCTTGGGCAGACCACACTGGTGCAAACGCAGGTACGGACCAACCACGATCACGGAACGACCGGAGTAGTCCACACGCTTACCGAGCAGATTCTGACGGAAGCGACCTTGCTTACCCTTGATCATGTCGGCCAGGGACTTCAGCGGACGCTTGTTGGTACCAGTGATGGCGCGACCACGACGGCCGTTATCCAACAACGCATCAACCGCTTCCTGTAGCATCCGCTTCTCGTTGCGCACAATAATGTCCGGAGCATTCAGCTCCAACAGGCGCTTGAGGCGGTTGTTACGGTTGATCACCCGGCGATACAGGTCGTTCAGGTCAGAGGTGGCAAAACGGCCACCATCCAGCGGCACCAGCGGACGAAGATCCGGCGGCAGAACCGGCAGAACGGTCATGACCATGTCGCCCGGCTTGTTGCCGGAATACAGAAAAGCCTCAAGAATCTTCAGGCGCTTGCTGAACTTCTTGATCTTGGTCTCGGAGTTGGTCTGGGGAATCTCTTCCCGCAAGGCCTCAACCTCGGCCTGCAGATCAATACCTTCCAGCAGCTCCTGGACGGCTTCGGCACCCATGCGGGCATCGAATTCGTCACCGAACTCTTCAAGGGCTTCGTAATACTGCTCGTCGTTCAGCAATTGACCGCGCTCAAGCGTCGTCATGCCCGGCTCGATCACGATGAACGACTCAAAATACAGGACCCGCTCGATATCGCGCAGGGTCATGTCCAGCATCAGGCCGATGCGGGACGGCAGTGATTTCAGGAACCAGATGTGGGCGACCGGGCTGGCGAGCTCGATGTGCCCCATGCGCTCACGGCGCACACTGGCCAGTGCCACTTCAACACCGCACTTCTCGCAGATGACACCACGGTGCTTGAGCCGCTTGTACTTGCCGCACAGGCACTCGTAATCCTTGATCGGGCCGAAGATCTTGGCACAGAAAAGACCGTCACGCTCAGGCTTGAACGTACGGTAGTTGATGGTCTCAGGCTTTTTGACCTCACCAAAAGACCATGAACGGATCATGTCAGGCGACGCCAGGCCAATACGGATGGCGTCAAATTCCTGCTTCTGGTTCTGGTTTTTGAGAAGATTCAGCAAATCTTTCATCAGTAACAGCTCCGGATGGCGTTATTCTCGGGCGGGTACCGACCGGTACCCGCTCACGCTGCCAAAAACAATTCGGCTCAGTCGGATTCCAGCTCGATGTCGATACCCAGCGAGCGGATTTCCTTGACCAGAACATTGAAGGACTCGGGCATGCCCGGCTCCATACGATGATCGCCATCGACAATGTTCTTGTACATCTTGGTCCGACCATTCACATCATCAGACTTCACGGTAAGCATTTCCTGCAGCGTATACGCCGCACCGTAGGCCTCGAGTGCCCACACTTCCATCTCACCGAAGCGCTGACCACCGAACTGCGCCTTACCACCCAGCGGCTGCTGGGTAACCAGGCTGTACGAACCGGTGGAACGAGCGTGCATCTTGTCGTCGATCAAGTGGTTCAGCTTGAGGATGTACATGTAGCCAACCGTTACCGGGCGGTCAAATTCATCACCCGTACGGCCGTCATACAACACAGTCTGGCCAGTCGTACTCAGACCTGCCAGCTCAAGCATACGCTTGACCTCTGCTTCCTTGGCACCGTCGAAGACCGGCGTTGCCATGGGGACACCTGCGCGCAGATTGTTAGCCAGGGCCAGGATCTCTTTGTCACTCAGCGAATCCAGGTCCACCTTGGTGACCTCGTCCGAGTGGTTATAGATCTCGTCCAGCAAATTGCGGAGCTCAGCGATCTTACGCTGCTCATCCAGCATCTGGCTGATGCGCTCACCCAGCCCTTTGGCTGCTGCACCCAGGTGCGTTTCAAGAACCTGACCGACGTTCATCCGCGACGGAACACCCAAGGGGTTGAGAACCACGTCAACTGTGTTGCCATGTTCATCATAAGGCATGTCCTCAATCGGCATGACCGATGAAATAACACCCTTGTTACCATGACGTCCGGCCATCTTGTCGCCCGGCTGAATCCGACGCTTGATCGCGAGGTACACCTTGACGATCTTGAGAACACCCGGGGCAAGGTCATCACCCTGCTGAAGCTTGCCTTTCTTATCGTCAAAGCGCGCTTCGTGCTCTTTTTTGCGATCTTCAAGACCCTGCTCGGATTTTTCAAGCAGCTCATTCAGCGCCTCATCTTTCATCCGTAGCTTGAACCAGTCGTCGCGCGGCAACTCTGCCAGGTACGATTCGTCCAACTTGGCGCCTTTCTTGAGACCAGGACCACTGATGACTTCCTGCCCCTTGAGGGCATTGGTCAAACGCTCGAAGGTGGCACCTTCTACAATGCGATACTCGTCCTTCAGGTCCTTGCGATACTCGTCCAACTGCTCTTTTTCGATGGACTGGGCACGCGTGTCCTTTTCGATGCCGTCACGGGTAAAGACCTGAACGTCGATAACCGTGCCACGGGTGCCAGTAGGCACACGTGAGGACGTGTCCTTCACGTCCGAAGCCTTCTCGCCGAAGATGGCCCTCAGCAGCTTCTCCTCCGGGGTCAACTGGGTTTCACCTTTCGGTGTTACCTTGCCAACCAGGATATCGCCAGGACCTACTTCCGCACCGATATACACGATGCCGGACTCATCCAGCTTGGACAGCGCACTTTCACCAACGTTCGGAATATCCGCGGTGATTTCCTCGCTACCCAGCTTGGTATCCCGAGCCACACAGGTCAGTTCCTGAATGTGGATGGTAGTCAGGCGGTCTTCCTGAACCACTTTCTCGGAAATGAGGATCGAGTCCTCAAAGTTGTAACCGTTCCAGGGCATGAACGCGATACGCATGTTCTGCCCCAGAGCCAGCTCACCCAGATCCACGGACGGGCCGTCAGCCAGCACGTCACCACGGGCAATTTCATCGCCCTGGTTAACAATGGAGCGCTGGTTGATACAGGTGTTCTGGTTCGAACGGGTGTACTTGGTGAGGTTGTAGATATCCACACCAGCATCACCGGCTTCAGTCTCATCGTCGTTGACACGTACCACGATACGGGCCGCATCGACGCTCTCGATCACACCACCGCGACGAGCGGTTACGCAAACGCCAGAGTCCTGGGCCACGGTACGCTCAACACCAGTACCTACCAAGGGCACCTGCGAACGCAACGTCGGAACCGCCTGGCGCTGCATGTTGGAGCCCATCAGTGCACGGTTGGCGTCGTCGTGTTCCAGGAACGGAATCAGCGAGGCTGCTACCGACACTACCTGGCGCGGTGAAACGTCCATGAAGTTGACGTTTTCCGGCGGCGTTACCGTGAACTCGTTCTGATGACGAACCGTTACCAGCTCATCAGACAGACGCTTGTTCTCGTCCATTGCCGCACTGGCCTGGGCGATGATGTAGTTGCTCTCTTCAATGGCCGACAGATAAACCACTTCATCGGTCACCTCGCCGTCAACCACCTTCCGGTACGGACTCTCAAGGAAACCGTAAGAGTTGGAGCGGGCGTAGGTTGCCAGCGAGTTGATCAGACCGATGTTCGGGCCTTCCGGCGTCTCGATCGGACACACACGACCATAGTGAGTCGGATGTACGTCACGAACCTCAAAGCCGGCACGCTCACGGGTCAGACCACCTGGACCGAGAGCGGAGATACGACGCTTGTGAGTCACTTCCGACAGCGGGTTGTTCTGGTCCATGAACTGGGACAGCTGGCTGGAGCCAAAGAATTCCTTCACCGCAGCCGCTACCGGCTTGGCGTTGATCAGATCCTGAGGCATCAGGCCTTCGCTTTCCGCCAGACTCAAACGCTCGCGCACAGCACGCTCAACACGCACCAGGCCAACGCGGAACTGGTTCTCCGCCATCTCACCGACACAACGAACTCGACGGTTGCCCAGGTTATCAATGTCGTCGACATTGCCCTGACCGTTACGAATATCGATCAGCGTCTTGAGGACGTCGATGATGTCGTCATGGGTCAACGTGCCTTCGCCGGTGCTTTCTTCGCGACGCAGGCGACGGTTCAGCTTCATGCGGCCAACGGAGGACAGGTCATACCGCTCTTCAGAGAAGAACAGGTTGTTGAACAGGTTCTCGGCCGACTCTTTGGTGGGCGGCTCACCCGGGCGCATCATGCGATAGATCTCAACCAGCGCCTCGAGGGGCGTGCGGGTTGGGTCGATGCGCAGCGTATCCGACATGAACGGACCACAATCCAAGTCGTTGGTGTACAGAGTTTCAATTTCTGTAACGCCAGCGTCGAGAATCTTGGTGACAACTTCTTCGGTCAGCTCGGTATTACACTCAACCAGAACCTCTCCGGACTTGGTGTCCACCATGTCTTTCGAGAGTACACGGCCGTAAAGGTATTCCGTCGGCACTTCCAGCTCGGTCAAGCCCGCTTTTTCAAGCTGCTTGATATGACGAGCGGTGATCCGGCGACCCTCTTCAACGATGACGGAGCCCTTCTTGTCCTTGATGTCGAACGTCGCAATGTCACCGCGCAGGCGACTTGGAACCAGCTCGAGCTTGCACACCTCAGGACCGATACTGAACTTACTGGTATCAAAGAACATCTCCAGCATCTGCTCTGAGTTATAACCCAGGGCACGCAGGAGAATAGACGCGGGCAGCTTGCGGCGACGGTCGATACGGACAAAGACCGAGTCCTTGGCGTCGAACTCGAAGTCCAGCCAGGAACCACGGTAAGGAATCACCCGTGCCGAATACAACAGCTTACCTGACGAGTGGGTCTTACCCTTGTCATGATCGAAGAACACACCGGGTGAACGGTGGAGCTGGGAAACGATAACACGCTCGGTACCGTTGATAACGAAGGTACCGTTCTCGGTCATCAGGGGCATTTCGCCCATGTAGACTTCCTGCTCTTTAATATCCTTGATCGCCTTGTTGGACGATTCCTTATCATAAATGATAAGTCTTACTTTCACCCGCAGCGGTGCTGCGTAGGTGACGCCCCTAAGCTGGCATTCCTTGACGTCAAATACCGGCTCGCCGATGCGGTAACTCACGTATTCGAGTGCGGCGTTGCCAGAATAACTGACAATCGGGAATACGGATTTGAATGCTGCGTGGAGACCGGTTTCCCGACGATTTTCGGGCGCGGCTTCACTTTGGAGGAAGTCCCGGAACGAATCCAGCTGTATAGACAGCAAATAGGGAACATCCATCACGGACGGCAATTTACTAAAATCTTTGCGAATCCGCTTTTTCTCAGTATAGGAGTAAGTCATCTGCATTCCCCAGCTTTAGACCTGATACCTGGTATCAAGAAGCAACCATTTTCATGCTTCGGGGCCGAATTGCTCGGCTTACTGCGCCGTCTTGAACAAGACTCTCGCTGTAGGTTATAGATTCTGACAGCACCACTGAATCGGCGTTCAGAGTCTATAGCATATACAACAGAAAAAGGCCGGTGGCACATGGCCACCAGCCTGTCCATGCTTAACGCACGGTTTCGATCAAAAGCCAACTCTTACTTGAGCTCAACAGAAGCGCCTGCTTCCTCAAGCTTCTTCTTGGCTTCTTCAGCGTCGTCTTTGCTCGCTGCTTCCTTGATAACGGAAGGAGCGCTGTCGACCATTTCTTTCGCTTCTTTCAGACCCAGGCCAGTCAGTTCACGAACGGCCTTGATGACGTTAACTTTCTTCTCACCAGGACCGGTAAGAACAACGTCAAATTCAGTCTGCTCTTCAGCAGCAGCGGCTTCGCCACCGGCGGCAGCCGGAGCAGCAGCTACAGCAGCAGCGGCGGATACGCCGAATTTTTCTTCCATTGCTTCAACCAGCGCAACAACGTCCATTACGCTCATTTCGGCAATTGCGTTCAAAATGTCTTCGTTAGACAGAGCCATGACTTTCTCCCAAAAATATAAAAATGGTGTTCAACAGAATCAAGCAGCTTCTTGCTTCTGGTCTCGAACTGCCGCAACAGCACGGGTCACTTTCGTTGGAACTTCGTTCAGTGTCCGCGCAAGCTTGGTGATCGGTGCCTGTGTTACAGCGGCCAGCATCGTCAACGCCTCGTGGCGTGTCGGTAGCTTGGCAAGGCGATCAATCTGGTCTGCGCCCATCAGCTCACCGCCGACAGCCAGGCCCTTGATCTCGAATGCCTCTTTCTCTTTGGCAAAATCCTTCAGCAGGCGCGCAGCCGCACCCGGATCTTCCATAGAGAACGCCAGAATTGTCGGGCCGACCAGCGCCGCATCAATACACTCGAACTCAGTACCGCGGATTGCGATCTTCGCCAGGTTGTTACGAACAACCTTTAGATGAACGCTTTCAGCGCGGGCCTTCGCTCGCAGCGCCGTCATATCACCTGAGGTGATACCACGGTAGTCAGCCAGAACAACAGACAGAGCACCACCGGCAGTCTCGTTGACTTCAGCGACGATCGCTTTCTTGTCTTCGAGTCTAATTGCCACTGGATTTCTCCTCGATTTCGCCGGGCATATTCCCGGCAAACCCACATATACCCCTCGCGGGGCTCCCAACGGTGTTTGGGTTCAGAGAGAACGTCTTCACACCGTCTGCGCAGGCGTTGCTTTAACCCTTCCAGCATCTCTTCTATAAAAAAGAGTGCCTCAGGGGCCTGCGGTCTTTGACAGCCTTGGCTTCCGCCCAGACTACAAAGTAACTACCGAACAAAGCCTCAGATGCTCAGAGCGCTCTGATCGATAGTCAGACCAGGACCCATCGTCGACGACAGGGTTACCTTCTTGAGGTAAACACCTTTCGAAGAAGACGGCTTGGCCTTTTTCAGGTCCGCGATCAGAGCTTCAAGGTTTTCCTTGATGTTCTGCGCAGAGAATTCCACATTACCCATCGGCGCATGGATGATACCGTTCTTATCAGTACGGTAACGCACCTGACCTGCCTTGGCGTTCTTTACAGCAGTCTCAACATCCGGGGTAACAGTGCCGACTTTCGGGTTCGGCATCAGGCCGCGGGGACCAAGGATCTGGCCCAGCTGACCAACAACACGCATGGCGTCCGGAGTGGCGATAACCACATCGAAATCCATGTTGCCTTTTTTGACTTCTTCCGCCAGGTCATCCATACCAACAATATCAGCACCGGCAGCGGTGGCTTTCTCGGCGTTGGCGCCCTGGGTGAATACCGCCACACGAACGGTCTTGCCAGTACCGTGAGGCAGAACAGTGCTGCTGCGCACAACCTGGTCTGATTTACGCGCATCGACGCCCAAATTGACGGCAACGTCCACGGACTCCTTGAACTTGACGTTACCGCCCAGCTCAACCAGCAACGCTACCGCTTCGTCAACGGAATATGCGCGGGTGGAATCGACTTTTTCACGAATCAGCTTCTGACGCTTGCTAAGCTTTGCCATGTTACAGGCCCTCCACGTTCAGGCCCATGCTACGGGCAGTTCCGGCAATGGTACGAACCGCAGCATCCATGTCGGCTGCAGTCAGGTCCGGCTCTTTGGTCTTGGCAATTTCTTCCAACTGGGCACGAGTTACCGTGCCAACTTTGTCGGTATTGGGACGACCAGAGCCGCTCTTGATGCCGGCTGCCTTCTTCAGCAGCACCGGTGCGGGCGGAGTCTTGGTGATAAAGGTAAAGCTGCGATCACTGTAAACGGTGATAACAGTAGGAATCGGCAGGCCCGGTTCCATATCCTGGGTCTGTGCGTTGAACGCCTTACAGAACTCCATGATATTTACGCCACGCTGACCCAGCGCGGGACCAACGGGAGGACTCGGGTTGGCCTTGCCGGCAGCAACCTGAAGCTTGATGTACGCTTCAATCTTCTTAGCCATGATATTTCTCCTGTGGGTTCGAACGCCTCTCGGCTCCCCTGTATTTACAACTGCCAGTAGCAGACACAAAAAGCCCGCGTCGCCATAGCGCGCGAGCTCTCAGCATGTAAGGCTGCCGCTCAGTCTTTTTCGACTTGCCCAAACTCCAGCTCTACTGGAGTTGAACGACCGAAAATCAACACAGCAACCTTGACCCGACTCTTGTCGTAGTCAACTTCTTCAACCACGCCATTGAAGTCCGCAAACGGCCCTTCAGTGACGCGAACAATTTCGCCTGGCTCGAACAGAGTCTTCGGCTTGGGCTTGTCAGCACCGCTCTCAACACGGCGAAGAATGGCCTCTGCCTCACGCTCTGTAATTGGGGCCGGCTTATCCTTGGTACCACCAATGAAACCAAGAACCCTGGGCGTATTCTTGACCAGATGCCAGGTGCCGTCATCCATTTCCATCTGCACCAGAACGTAGCCGGGATAGAACTTGCGCTCACTCTTGCGCTTCTTCCCGTCACGCATCTCAACGACTTCTTCAGTCGGCACAAGGATTTCGCCGAACTTCTCTTCCAAGTCATTGAGAGCAACACGCTCCCTGAGAGTGCGCATTACGTGCTTTTCAAAGCCAGAATACGCATGAACGACGTACCAGCGCTTAGCCATTGCCCACTCCTGTTACCCGATAACTCCGGAGACCAGCCAACTGATCAACGAATCCATACCCCACAGCATCAACGCCACAACCAATACAAACACAACGACGATGGCTGTGGTCTGGATCAGCTCCGGCCTGGTGGGCCATACGACCTTCCGGATTTCAACCCTGGCTTCCTTGAGCAGAGTCGCAAAACGCCGACCACGCTCGGTTTGGAGCGCCACAAAAGCAGCGACCAGAGCAAGAGCTACGAGAGCCAGCACCCGATACAGCAGTGACTCGGCATTAAAATACTGATTGCCAACGACGCCCGCTGCAATCAGAACAAATACGACCAGCCACTTTACTGCATCGAAGCTACTGGTCGAACGATCGGCTTTTGACTCCATAGGAATCAGCTTATGTATCCGGATGTTAAAAAATGGCAGGCCAGGAGGGAATCGAACCCCCAACCTGCGGTTTTGGAGACCGCTGCTCTGCCAATTGAGCTACTGGCCTGCACCGAAACAACTCAGCGCACTTACTTCAAGTTCTTACTCAAAAAGAGCAATTACTCGATGATCTTTGAGACTACGCCGGCACCAACGGTACGGCCACCTTCACGAATCGCGAAGCGCAGACCATCTTCCATGGCGATCGGAGCAATCAGGGTAACACTCATCTTCACGTTGTCACCCGGCATAACCATTTCCACACCTTCCGGCAGCTCACAGGAACCTGTGACGTCGGTGGTACGGAAGTAAAACTGCGGACGGTAACCCTTAAAGAACGGGGTATGACGACCACCTTCTTCTTTGCTCAGCACGTACACTTCGCACTCGAACTTGGTGTGCGGAGTGATCGAGCCCGGAACCGCCAGTACCTGACCACGCTCAACGTCGTCACGCTTGGTACCACGCAGCAGAACACCAACGTTCTCACCAGCACGACCTTCGTCCAGCAGCTTGCGGAACATCTCAACACCGGTACAAACGGTCTTCACGGTATCTTTGATACCGACAATTTCCACTTCGTCACCAACCTTGATGATGCCGCGCTCAACACGACCGGTTACAACCGTACCGCGACCAGAGATGGAGAACACGTCTTCAATCGGCATCAGGAACGGCTGATCAATCGCACGCTCCGGATCCGGGATGTACTCGTCCAGGGCTTCTACCAGCTTCTTAACAGCGGTAGTACCCATTTCGTTATCATCCTTACCTTCCAGCGCCATCAGCGCGGAACCGGTAACGATCGGCGTGTCGTCGCCCGGAAAGTCGTACTGGCTCAGCAGTTCGCGAACTTCCATCTCGACCAGCTCCAGCAGCTCCTCGTCATCAACCATGTCCGCCTTGTTCAGGAACACAACGATGAAAGGAACGCCAACCTGGCGGGACAGCAGGATGTGCTCGCGAGTCTGCGGCATGGGGCCGTCAGCTGCGGAACAAACCAGGATCGCGCCGTCCATCTGCGCCGCACCCGTGATCATGTTCTTCACGTAGTCAGCGTGGCCCGGGCAGTCAACGTGCGCATAGTGACGCGCCGGCGAATCGTACTCAACGTGAGAGGTCGCGATGGTGATACCACGCGCCTTCTCTTCCGGTGCGTTATCGATCTGGTCGAATGCGCTTGCACTACCAGTACCCCACACTTCGTGACACACACGAGTCAGCGCGGCTGTCAGCGTGGTCTTGCCATGGTCTACGTGACCAATGGTGCCCACGTTTACGTGCGGCTTATTACGCTCAAATTTTGCTTTAGACATTCGACCTATCTCCCTAATCAACTGGACCGTAACGTTGACCGGACAAATAATGGAGCTCATGACCGGAATTGAACCGGTGACCTCATCCTTACCAAGGATGTGCTCTACCGACTGAGCTACATGAGCGCTTTCAACACTACAAATTGGAGCGGGCAGCGGGAATCGAACCCGCGTCATCAGCTTGGAAGGCTGAGGTAATAGCCACTATACGATGCCCGCGAGCAATAAGTGGTGGAGGGGGCAGGATTCGAACCTGCGAAGCTTTCGCGTCAGATTTACAGTCTGATCCCTTTGGCCACTCGGGAACCCCTCCGAGTCAGGCATGCCAACGGCAAACCTGCCTAAACTTAAAGTGGAGCTGGCGGACGGAATCGAACCCCCGACCTGCTGATTACAAGTCAGCTGCTCTACCAACTGAGCTACGCCAGCTCACATTCGCCTCTTCAGCGAGGGCGGTATACTACGGATTTTCAGAA
Organism: Marinobacter sp. G5_S1_61_S3; assembly: GCF_054968585.1. NCBI lineage: Bacteria > Pseudomonadati > Pseudomonadota > Gammaproteobacteria > Pseudomonadales > Marinobacteraceae > Marinobacter > Marinobacter sp. G5_S1_61_S3. The sequence continues at coordinate 97,891 of NZ_JBQKUK010000018.1, forward strand.
CGCGTTGCAACACCTTCACAACGCCTGATTTCGACCATGTCGAAATTCTCACTGTAATCCGTTTCCGCCGCCCCAACCGCACCGGAATCCGGTACCAGTTGGTCTTCAAAAACGAGCGCGTAGCTTAGCTGATTTCGGGGGAAGTTGGCCAGTATTGCATTGAGATTCTGGCGTTTTTTTTCAGCCAGGACATTTTCGGCGGCCTGTCGGGACTCGAACAGCCCAAGAGAAATGGCATTTTTATTCTCGCCCCGGGTTACCAGGTAGGAGTCGATCCCCCTCTGCTGGAGATCGCGAAACAGATCCAGTGCCCGATCTTCCGGTTGAGGAGGTATGATCACCCAATGCAGTGGCGCCAGTTCCCGCTCTTCCTCAGCAACGTCATAGTCGGTTCCAGGCCGCCCCAGGGAACGATAAGCCTGCCGCGCACTCTGCTCCGAGTCGAACCACCCCAACCGAACGCAGAAACTCAGGGGAACCGCTTCCCTCTCTGGCGGAGCCTCAACATCAACGGCTGGCTGAGTGGCTTCGCCCTCGGCCAGCGTTACATCATCCCTGGCGGCTTCGGGTTCAACCTCTGGCGACAGCGGTTTCAGATCAGCCACCCGCGGCAATGCCTGGCGTTCAGTTACAACGGCAACGGGCTTTGGTCCGAGCTTGTCCCCGTATAACCAAAGCGCCCCATTGATCAGAATCAGGGCAACAGCAAACCACCTCATTCGCGTTCACTCTCCCCATCAACAGCCGCAAGCCCCTTGAGCACCAATGAAGGCTCGTGGTGGGCCGAAAGCCCGGCATCAAGCAGGCCTTCGGCGTCGCCTCCCGTCACCAGGACGCGACCAAGACCAAGACGACGGCAATCCGCCTCAATCCGTGCAGCCATTGATGCCCAGAGCCAGACCAGTCCATGCTGGACGCATTCGGTTGTCGACGCCCCAGGCTCCGCAGCCTGCACATCACTGGCATCAAAACCAATTCTCGCAGCGTCCTGTCTCAAGGACCTGAGCATCATCTGCTTACCCGGGAGAATATAGCCGCCCAGGTGCGCCCCCGTATCGGCAACATAATCAATCGTAATAGCACTGCCGGCATCAACAACGGCAAAACCACCCTCATCGGCCTGCCATGCAGCGTACATGGCGTGCCAGCGATCGGCCCCCATCCTGTCGGTTTCGGTGTAGGCATTCACCAAACCACCTCGACGGGGCTCAGCCCAATGAAACACAATCGGAGCACGACAGAACGCTTCCAACTGCACCTGCAAATGTTGGCGCCTTTCTTCCGAGATCACAGTGGATACTGCAACTCGCCTGATATGGGCGGACTGACAACGGATGTCGCAGAATGGGTCGTCGGCGTCCAGAATGGCGGAACCGGTGCCAACCAAATGACCATCGCCGACCAGCAGCCACTTCAGCCGGGTATTCCCGGCATCCACCAATAGCTTCATGGGCGGACCCGCAGGCTTATCTCGCCGGCACGAACCCTGACCAACTCTTTGCCGTCGTCGATCAGGTAATTACCGGTATCATCGATTCCACGCCCGTTCCCGGCGAGTCCACCCTGGCTGGCAACCAGGGACTTACCGGAAAATATATCTCGACCCTGCCAACGTGAACGGAACCCGGTAAACCCCTGACTGGCGAACTCGTCCACGGAGTCAAGGACGGAATTAACGAGTGACGCAGCAAGCTCGCTACGATTCCAGCGACGTTCAGGCACGGCTATGTCAAGACTGCTCCAGGATTGATCCACCTCCGCAGACTCTTTCATATGCACGTTCAGACCAATACCTGCAACAACCTGAACCACCCCCTCTTCAAGTTCGCCCTGAAGCTCAACCAGAATACCAGCCAGCTTGCTACCGCCGAGAAAAATATCGTTGGGCCACTTCAGCCCCACATCTGCAACACCATGCTGCTCCAGGGCTTCGGCGACCGCCACACCCAGAACCAGGCTTAAACCATCCAGCATGGCGAAGCTGCCTCGAAACGTCAGCCCCAGGCTCAGGTACAGGTTCTGTCCCCGCGGGCTTTGCCAGGGCCGGCCGCGCCTGCCACGGCCAGCGGTCTGACAGTCAGAGATGCACACGGGAATGCGACCGGAATCGGATCCCGCACGGCGTCGTACAATTTCAGCATTGGTCGAATCTACCTCATCCATTACGATCAGTTCGACCCTGGTGCGACAATCCGGCGCCAGACTCTGCGTTATCCGTTCCGCATCAAGCAAGTCCATGTCGCTCAACAGACGATAGCCCTTGCCACGAATGGTTTCTATGCGGACACCCTCCTCCGCTGCACGACGAACCTGCTTCCAAATTGCCGTGCGACTGATGCCAAGACTGCTGGCAAGGGACTCACCGGAATGAAACTGGCCGTCTGCCAGGAGGCCAAGAAGTGCTTTGGATTTCATCAAGGAACGCCCGCGTATTTGAATGGGATCAGGGCGGGATTAAACAACACGTCGAACCAAAAGACAAAGGACGACGCCGCGGCACGTCCAAAATTTTCCGCCTGAGACCTCAGGGTATGGGCGTTGCAGTCAGATTGGCCTCAATATTGAAGTTCTGCATTTTCACGCCATAGACTGCTGTTTGTGGACCACCGGTGGGATGGACCAGATCAATGTTGTTGATGGAGAGTTCCTTGAACTGGCTCCTCGCCCGAACGGCGAACCCCAGCGGGCGATTATCCAGGTCAGCCGCAGTGGGCGATGAGACATAGCGGTACCCCGCCCCTGCGGCCGGGTCCATTATTTTTTCGTCGCCCCTTGCGCCGACCACTCCCAAAGCATCTGCGCCATCTGTCTTCTTGACCACCTTGGTCTGGTAGACATCGACAGAAAGGTCCGTGCGTATTCCGAAGGTATTATCGTCTACACCGTCACCGTCGAAGTCACCGCCATCGCTGGTATGAATATCGTCAAGTACGAGCCTGGAGCCTGTGTTGTTGATCGGCTTGCCACTGGAATCCACCTGACGATTGGTTTCCCAGGTAAATGCATTCTTGCGCGCCTCACTGACTTCCCTTGCGAGTATCTGTTTGAGCTGGATCGTGATTCCTTCTTCACCACGAGCCTCCCAGATTCCGCCCGATGCAGCACAGGCCGACTCAGAGTCCCCCGAACCGCCGGCGCAGACATTGCCAGCCCCACCCGGGACAATGGTCATGCTACTTCCGGTTTCGTATTTCTGAACCACAAATCGGCCAAAGCTTGATCCCGCCGCCTTATCGCCAACCCGCAGGTTGCCAACATCCATAAGGCTCCAGGCCTCCCCCTTGATGAGGGCCAGCCCGTCTTCGGTCACATCCAGGGTCATATCCCGAACATGGGCATCGTAGCTGAGATCGCTGATCCACAAACCCTTTTGAGAAATCTCCCCCGAACCTTCATCGTAAGGCGCAGCGATGATAGCAGCCCGGCCATTCCGTATACGGATATCCGAGTCGATGGTTAGGCCCTCACCACTGGCACCGCCCGCTCCAAGCGTCACCTGGCCATCCATATCGAATTCGTAAGCCGGGTAGAAGCCAAGCGCCAGAAGCAGCTCCGTACCACCCTGAAGCGGGGCATCCTCGCTGCCTACTCGTAAGCCATTAATCCTGTAGCCGGCCGACACATCCTCAAAGCCAATCCGGAGCCCGTCATAAAAACGCGTTCCATTAAGCTCACCATCCCGCGTAACGTTAACTGTGACATCCCCCTGCCCCCAGGACTGCAGTCCGCTGAAGATAACGCGGTTGCCATCCTCGGTATAACTCAGGTCGGCCAACTGCAAACTCCACTCAGTGGACAACCTGAGCCCTTGAGAGCCGGCATCTGGGTGTCCCCCACCTTGCAGGTAAACCGCGTTGGTGTAGCTGCGCCCGTTGTAGACGTGGTCCTGCAGCATGAAGCTGACATTCACTTCGCCAATACTTTGCCCGCTGGCGCCCATTTCAATGCGGCCAATGTTAAATTCCCCGTTCAGCGACCCCAGCGTGAACCCCAGGGCGTCGCGTCCGTATCGGTCCGCTGTCACGTCCACCCGGAGATCATTCAGCCGGTATTGGCCTGTAATCTCGCGGAACGCAAGCGCGTGGTCGTCGTCATGATAGATAAAGGATGCACTGTTAATCGTGGTTTCGTTATCCAACCGAAAACCCTCCCCTTCGCGCCCACCGGCTGTAATGCCGGTTTTCGACGAGAGGTCGAAGGAACCGCTGAGCCCGCCGTAACTGGGCAGGGCCTGGCCAGTTGCGACGTCGTAGGTGTTGCCATGATTGGCAGGGTTATTACTGTATCGGATTGCCCCCACATCGTAGGAACCGGATACGCGGGGGGCGTTCAGCTCCAGAGTACTGCCAACTACATCCAGGGTGACACCCAGGGCCTCTACACTGAGGGTGATATCATCCAGGAAGACTTCATTACCGTTGGTTCGATAGCCCAGGCGGCCGCCGGTCATGGTGTAGGCGGTGTCGAATGTGTAACCCGATGAGCCAAACGCACCTCCCGGGCTGATGCGCAGGTTTCCCTGCAGGCTGTGATCAAAGAAAATGCCACCCATGCCAATCCCCGGGGCGCCAGCCAACCGTATATCGCCGAACTCAATCCGCCGATCCTCAACCAGGTAGTCCAGATTCAACGACGCCTCATCGGTGATATCGACCCTTATGACATGAGCAGCCGACTTACCTGGCTGGCTTGCTGAACCAACCCGGAAATCCTCAAGGTAGATACCGCGATCACCATCGAAATACGTTAAACGGTCCGCGGTCATACCCAGCTCCATTTCCAGGGTAATACCGCTTTGGCCACTGATATCCGCCATATCTTCGTCGTCCAGGAGCTGCATATCCGCCATCGCGGGTGCCGACAACGCCAACACTACCCCCCTCACAGACTGCGTGACCACGATGTGCTTTCTGATCCCGGCCATACCCACTCCCTATGGATTTCCCGTAGGGAAAACCAATAGGTTTCCCTCCATGATGACGTCACCCTGCATTTCCACCGCAAAGATGTCTGTTTGCTGGAATCCCGGGTCTGTTGGTCTGGGTGTGTTGCTCCCGGCGATTTTGAACCGCACATCGTTGTAGCGAACGGTATCCGGCAGACCAATCTCTACAACGTCACCGTTGAACGCCTCGCCGTCACCGGCAAATCCGGAATCAATCGAACGAACACGGAGGGTCAGTCCTTCGAAGGCAAAGTTCCCCCTGATCTCATCCAGCACCATCCAGCCGCCATCCTCTTTCAATCGGTAGGCCAGCCTGGCACCGCACTTCTTACCGGCATCATCACAACGGCCGAAATAGCCGTTCTCAATAGGCCCGCCCATTTCATTAATGCTGATATCCCCTGATAGATATATGCCGCCCTGACCGGATACATCAGAGAGTGCCTCATCGTTCAGACGATCGAGTTCACCCACCGCATGTTTTGAGCTGGACAATGCGAGGGCCAATAACAGGGCATGCGCGTACCGTCTATTCATGGCGCCAGATCCTTGGTTCGGATATCAAGGTGCTGAATCAGCATGCCCTCGACCCGTGCCGACCCGAAATCCCGGTCACCCACGGAAAAATTTCCGATGTGCAGGTTACTGCGATAATCGGGATTGGTGTAATAGTCCTCATAGAAATCCCAGGTTTGCGCGTCACTGCTACCTCGCAGCCCATCAGCGCCAATCGATCCCGGAGCTGGCGGCTCGATGGCCGCGACTTCCACCACAAAATTGCCAGTGCCATCAACGTCGAAAAATACCGGCTGCAACTGGTTGCCAATCGCCAGCTCCAGCGCAAAGTTGGTCATGGTGATTCTTGAACCGCAGGATTGGCCATCCTGAGAACAGGCATTGATCGACAATTCCGGTGTTTGGAAATTGAGCTTGAACTGCCCCACCATCTGTCGACGATCGTCATCGCCCCAAAGGCGAAGATAGCTACCATCAATAACTGCGCTTTTCGCATGAATGTTGATATTGGCCGAACGGTCTTCTCCCACAGCCACATTCATCTGCAGCCCGATATCAGGGCGCTCACCTACAAAATCCGCCGTCGCCGGCCGACTGGAGCAAACGCCACTACCCGCAATAGCACCCGAGCTCATACAGTCGTACCCTTGGGCAGCGTCCACCAAAGCTGGCGCCGCGAACTCGAGAACGGCCTTGTCCCGGATGCCGATATTATTGCCGTCGACCACGTCAATCCGATAGGGGTTCACCAGCCGACCAATATTTACCGGGCTTAGGTTCTGCCCGTAGTTGCTGCCGGTTCCTGAGATGTACAAGTGATTCACCACGATTTCGACATCGCGGCCGTCCGTGCTCTTAAGGCCGCCAATTTTGAAAATCCGGGCCTGGTTACCATTGGCATCGGGCGTGTCCGTGCCATGGGAAAACGTGAAGTCTTCCAACACGACTCCAATGCCGGCGCCATCGATCTCCGACAGTTCCCGCTCTGACAGGCCCTGAAGTTCCGCGTTTGCTGTGCACGTTCCGAGTAACAGTCCCAGGACAGCGCAAGCTCGCGGGGGGCAGAACGACCAGACATTGGGGGTTAGAAGGCGCCTTCTGGATAGGATCAAAACAACCCCCTGCCCCGATCGATGTATTCCGTTCGGTAACGGTCGGTGCCGTAAAGGGCCTCGTTAAGATTGACCTCGGTTGCACCGTTCGGAATATTGAAGAAGGCCCCGGAAGTCGCCCGAATGAAATCCTCCGGCGTCGGGTTGGTGTTCTTGACGTCTTCCAGCCAGTCAAGGTCTTTGGTCTGGAATGAAATAAACGCTCCGTCGGCCGGTCCTGTAATCCTCCGCTGATTACCAACTTCTTCCACCGTGCCGATTGGAAAGCTGTTGTAAATATCAAGATCAAAGCAGGAATCGATACCCAGGACCAGGCAGTCCTGGGCGTAGACATAAATATCTCCGCTGCCACAACTGAAGAAAGAGCAATCAGGCACATCAATACGGGAACTGGAGCCCCAACCAATAAGGTTCTTTACTGACCAGCGAGTGAACCCGCCCGCATCCTCGAGCACAAAGCGTTCTCCATTGGGGATGCCAATATGTTCCGCCCGAATGGGATCAAGCTCACCGATATCAGGATGCCCTTCTTCGCCGTACACCAGTTGCGCCTTGGTCTGGAGCGGACTACCACCTTCAAGCAACGGGGTAAGCAGAACGATGACCTGATCGAAGAAGTTGCCGCTGGAACTGGCCTGACTCAAACCTTCACCGCGATCAATGATGTCTACATTGACGTTGCCGGTGAGAGTTTCAATCTTGCCAGAGAGGATGCCCATGGACTCTCCGAAGCCCAGCCGAAAACCAACGATCTCCTGAGCGTCCTCGTCGAACGCAAATTCCAGATAGGGGTTCTCGATGTTAAACGGGACGATTTCGCCTTCTCCATAGGCCGAGCCATCCGGCTTGAGCTGGCGGGGCGCCTTGGAGTTGCGCTCGAAGTACGCTTGGTTATTGATATATCCGAGCGCAAAGTCCTCTATATAGACATCGGACGTTCCGGCTTTTTCACCATCCCGCTCGTAGCGCCCCAACTCGAGTACGTCAACATTGGTCTGGATATCAATGTCCATTCCCAGGTTAACGCGTGTATAAGAGGTATTGTCGGTCTCGTCGGGGTGATATTGGCGATCAACCGAAATGAATGCTTGACCAGTTACTTCCGACATATCGCTATCGGAGATTGGCTGCAGGTCCGCAAACGCAGGAGGGGTCACTGACAGCACCGCTAACAAATGCCAAACGACACGATTCATAGACAGATCTCACCATTAACCGCATTCTGAAAAGCGGTTTATTGTTATTTTCGATGAGTGTCTCTGAACACTAATGCTGCTTTCGCTGGCAATTTTTATTTTGGCCAGTTCTTGTACAGATCTTAACCTCGTTTACAGTTTGTCACTGTGAGCAAGGTCATAGATTTGAAAAATGAGTCGACGCTGAAGGTACTTTTTTACAGGCAATAAAAAACCCCCGTCGGCGAAGCCGCGGGGGTTTTTGG
>NZ_JBQKUK010000019.1:0-80252 GCF_054968585.1 Marinobacter sp. G5_S1_61_S3
CAAGCAATCAACGAGTTACGTCAATCAGTAGCTGAGCGCCCTGCAGCACCTGATACTCCATAGGGTAGGTGCCGTTGTTGTAGTAGAACCGGAAACGGGTGCCACGATCATCCCGGTAATGGTGACGGTGTTTGTTCCAATGGCGCTTGTGGCCCTGGTAACCATGCCTTTTCTGGTGGTACTTCTTATGCTTCCAACCGTGTTTGTGTCGGTTGTGAGCCTTGTTTTTCCAGCCATACTTGCGATCCCGGTGGCCGTGGTGTGCATCCGCATCGCGGTGCCGGGATGACAGAAGCTTCTTGTGGTGGGGTATGCCCCTGTCGTGGTCCACTTTCTGGTGGAACCCTGCCCTGTGGTTCTCCCGCCTGTCAGAATCTGCCACAGCCGGGCTGGTGGCCATTATCAGGCCAACAAGACAACTGCCAATCAGAAATGCTTTCATCGTTCTTCTCCCGATCTTTTCAGATCCCGGATTAGCATCCACGAACACTCTGTGGCTGCTCCCTAATTTCAGAGTACGGAACTTCCGGGGAAAGTCAGGCGATCGGCGGCGGCTTTGCACTTCTTTTACGCAGGCGCGGACAGTCTTTACAGTTGCCGTGGCCGGCTGACCGTCACGACAGAATCAACGCAGGTGGGATTCCAGCTCAAACACGTGGGGATCATGATCACCCAGCGTACGCAAAGCGTCCGCCAGCTTCAGCAGATACTCGCTGTTAGGGCCACTCGGCCCGGACGAACGCGCAATCTGGCTGGCGATGTCGAGCGTCGAAGCGGGCCCCAGAAAAGCGGCGTTGTCCTCGGTGGCAATATAAACAAGGCCTTCCGCATTGCTACCGTCATCAAATGTCATGGTCGTGCTGAAGCGCAGGTAGCCGTTCTTCTCACGTACATCCAGGTGCTCAAACACGTCCGGTGATACCCGATAGGCCATGCCCTTGCATGTCGCACCAGGCTGGCTAACCAGCGTGACCACACGCCCGGGAGCCTCCGGAGTACCGCGATGATCATGGGAGCCCTGCCAGAAACGCCGGGCCCAGCCTTCAATCGTCGCCGGCTGCTGCTCAAGGAAGGGGAAGTCCACCTTGTAGATCAGCGAGCCATAGCCGAACAGCCACACGGAGGACACTCCGTCAAACTGCTGGCGACTGCGATTGTGCGCTACGGTATCGAAAGACATCAGGAGGCCGACGTGGAAGCAATAAATCCAGCGATGCCCGTTAATACAATTTCCGCCGCCATGGCAGACAGAATCAGGCCGCTGATCTTGGAGAGTATGTTCAGCCCGGTCTTACCCAGCGCCTTTTCCAGGTATCCGGACAAGTGCAGTAGAACCGCCAGGATAACCAGCCCCGACACCAGCCCCAGAAGCCCTCCGGCCACTTCCGGCACAGCGTTCAGCTCGGCACCGTAAACCAGGATCGCACCGATGGTGGCGGGGCCAATCATCACCGGAATGGCCAGTGGCACCACGGCAATGTCATCGCGGTCTTCATCCGGCAACCCCGTGGCGTGGTTGCGGGTACCACTGGTGACCAGGCTGATGGCGGTCAGGAACAGCAGGCTGCCGGCACCGATCCGGAACGAGTTCAGGGTAATGCCAATGGCACTGAACAGCAGTGGCCCGGCAAAGAACAGTACCAACCCCAGAATCATTGCGGATACGGTGGAACGGCGGATGATCGAACGCTTTTCAGACGCCGGCAGCCCCCGGGTTAACGCCAGAAACATAGTGACCACGAAAAACGGCGCCAGCAGGAACATAAAGCGGATCGTGCTGCTGATGTAGGTACTGATAAACGCTTCAAACATTCAGAATATCCGGTCAGGGGTAAAAACGGTATAGCATAGCGACAGTGGCGCCTTCGTGCCGTACGGAAGTGAACGTATCCTAGCGCTTAACGCTGCTTTGCCTGGGTTTGCGTGGCTTTCCTGGCTTGCCGGGTTTTCCCGGGCGCGAGGGTTTGCCGTGTTTTCCAGCGGGCTTTCCTGGCCTACCGGACTGTCCTGCCTTTGCGCCCTTTCCACGCGGTCCCGATGGCGATGTCCCGGGCTTTTTGCCAGGCCGCTTGCTCGCCGGCTTTTTCGTTTCGCTACGGGTATCGGAGCTCACTTCCGAGGACGAATCGCGGATCATGTCAAACAACCCGGCCAGCTCCTTCGGCCCCAGATCCCGCCACTCTCCGACTGATAGTCCTTTGAGGCTGATATTCATGATGCGCACACGCTCGAGCTTCGTGACCTCGTAATCAAAGAACTCGCACATGCGACGAATCTGTCGGTTCAGACCCTGAACCAGGGTAATACGGAACACGAAACGGGACACCTTTTCGACCTGGCAGCGTTTGGTGACCGTGCCCAGTATCGGTACCCCGGCGCTCATACCCTGCACGAATTCTGCGGTCACCGGCTTGTTGACGGTGACCAGGTATTCCTTCTCGTGGTTGTTGCCCGCGCGCAGGATTTTGTTCACCAGATCGCCATTGCTGGTGAGGAAAATCAGCCCCTGGGAGTCCTTGTCCAGTCGGCCAATGGGGAAGATCCGCTCACCATGGCCCACATGGTTGACGATGTTACGGCGCTCCGCCGGGTCGGTGGTGCTGACCACGCCCACGGGCTTGTTGAGGGCGATAAAGATCAGGTCCTCTTCGTCTCGCGGCTCGATCAACTGGCCGTTCACCGTGACCTTGTCGCCGGGCAGCACCTGATCACCCACCTGGGCCGCCTTGCCATTAATGGCAACGTTGCCGTTCTCGATATAGCGGTCGGCCTCCCGCCGGGAACACATGCCACTCTCGCTGATGTATTTGTTGAGGCGGGTGGAGTTTTTGCCGGGCATGGGAGTCCTGTCTTCGGTCGGGGATCGTCGGGGCATCAGGCCACTTTTGGGGATACATAGCTGAAACGCTTGCGGTATTGCTCCATGGTACAGCCTACCGTGCGTTTAAACAGCCTCCGGAACGAACTGGCATCTTCGTAACCCACACTCCAGATGATGCGTGCAGTCTGTTCGCGGCTGGATTCCAGCAGGTGCTTGGCCGCCTCGATCCGCAGATGCTGCAGGTAGCCGATCGGGGTTTCGCCAGTGGCTTCCTTGAAACGACGCTTGAAGGTGCGGGTGCCGAGGCCCGCTACGGCAGCCACTTCGTCGATGGTCAGTGCATCGGCGTAGTGCTGTTCAAGCCAGGACTGTGCCTTGCGGATAGCGTCATCCTGATGGGCTTTCTGGCTGTAGAAGGCCATGTAGGGCGTTTGCTCCGCCCGGCGGCCGTCCAGCACCAGCATCTTGCTGCAGGCCAGGGCAACCGCCGGTGACGAGAAGCGCTCCACCAGGTAACTACACAGATCCACAAACGCAGTGGCGCCGCCGGCACAGATGATGCGGCCGTTATCCACCAGCAACTGGTCTTCCTCCAGGCGCAGGTGCGGATAGCGGGCACGGAACAGCGGCGCTGCCCGCCAGTGGGTGGTGGCAACCTGGTCGTCCAGCAAACCCGCCTCCGCCAGTACGAAACTGCCGGTGCAGACGCTCGCCAGCACGGCGCCCCTCTCCAGGCCTTCCCGCAACCAGCCGTAAAGCGGTCTTGAGGGTGCGAGCGTCTTCTCCAGCCGTTCCGCGCCCACGGCGGCTTCCACCGAGGAGCCCACCACGATCAGGTCCGGCTCGAAATCCCCACGCTTGCAGGTTGGCGTCACCACCGCACCGCTGTACCCGCGGACTGGCTGGTCGTCCACCGTCACCACCTGGCAATTAAACAGGGGCTCGCTGCGGCCAGCCGGAGCGCGGCCGCAGAAGTTGGCAACGGTGAAGAAATCCATGATGCCGTGCACACCGGAGGCATGGCAGTTGGGAAAGGCAACAATGGCAACATTGAACATGGAAATGACCCTTTCAGCACTTTATATGTCAAATATGACACTCCTGCTGGCAACCCGCAAGCCCTAACCTGAACCTGTCATCCACTACCACTGGAAGAAGGACTTTCACCATGACCTCACAACTGAACACTCAATCAGTGATCTTCGAGCGACCGACAACCCACAAGGTTGAAGGCCCGAAGGGGTTTTCGCCCATCCGCCTGGCACTTCAACTCTACGGTCGAATGGCCCCTGAGAAAGCCGGCCGGCTGGTTAACCGCATGGCGTTCAGGCCCTCGCGCCTGCCCATGCCATCCCGCTATGAATACCTGCTGGACAATGCTGACAGCTATACCCAGCTGCAGCACGGCGCTCGGACCATTCCGGTGTATTCCTGGGGCCAGGGGCCTGTGATTCTGGGCGTTCACGGCTGGGCCGGTGCCGGCATCCAGTTCGGCGCCTGGGTCAACCCGCTGGTGGAAGCCGGCTATCGCGTGGTGCTGTTCGACGCCCCCGCCCACGGCCGTGCCCAGGGCGAGAGCACCAACCTGTTCGAAATGGCCGAAGTCGTTGCCAGGGTGGCGGCCAGCGTCGGCCGAGTCCACGGGGTGCTGGCCCATTCCATTGGCTGCATTGCCGCTGCCCGCGCAATCGCGGACGGCCTTAAGCCTGATTATCTGGTCATGCTGGCGCCCCCTGTCAGCCTCACGGCGGTGATGGATAACCTGGGCCGTCAACTCGGCCTGAGCCAGGACGTTCTGGCGGTGCATCTGCAATTGATGGAGGAGCGTTTCGGCAAATCCGTCTGGGAGCAACTGGACCTGGAAGCCCTGTCACGGACCCTCACCCAGCGGGGCTTGATGGTCATTGATGACGATGACACCTCCATCTCGCCAGACGAAAGCGAACGGGTTTTCAACAACTGGGAAAACGCCAACGTGCTCCGCACCCGTGGCCTGGGCCACCACCGCCTGCTATGGAGCCCCATGGTTGTGGACACGGTGCTTCGGGATCTGGGCAGGCCGGTGGACACCCTCTGATTGCGCGATTGCGTCAGTCCGTTTATGGTCTGGCAGCAGTACCATTCGCATTCACGGAGCCCAGCCATGCACCTGTCTGAACCAAAACAGCGACAAACGCCCCGGGGACGCTTCGCCTGGCGAGAAGGCGGGGCACCCGGTGGCAAGGCGTTGGTGATGATCCACGGCTGGCCGGAGAGCTCCTACTGCTGGGAGCACGTGGCAGCGTATCTGAAGGCGGGTTTTCGCATCATCGCCCCCGACCTGAGAGGACTGGGCGACAGTGAACGCAGCCCGGACATCGAACACTACCGCAAGCAGGAAATGGCACAGGATGTGATCAGCCTGCTGGACCAGCTTGGTATTGACGAGTTTCAGCTGGTGGGCCACGACTGGGGCGGCATCGTCGCCCAGGAAGTCGCACTGGCCATTCCCGACCGGGTGCAAAGGTTGGTGATCATGAACATCGCCATCATCAACAACCTCAAGGGCAACCAGGAAGTGATCGAGAAGGTCCGCGCCAGCAGCGGTGCAGCCTACTGGTATCAGCACTTCATGCAGACGCCAGGCCTGCCTGAAGCGATGATTCCGGGCGCCGAAGAGACCTGGCTGGGGCATTTCCTGCGCACCTGGAACCGCGACCCGTTTCCACGGGACGCATTCGACGAATACGTGCGCACCTTCCGGATTCCGGGAACGCCGGGTACCAGCTCCAATTACTACCGCACCTTCCACGAAGACGCCAAACGCTGGGCCACCACGGCAGACCATACGTGGCCCATGCCCGCCCTGTATATCTACGGCAACAAGGACAAGGTGATCATTCCGGAGTACCTCAATCATATTGAGGAATGCTTCGCAGACCTGCGAGTGAAGGAGGTGGAGGCTGGCCACTTCCTGCAGGAAGAGCAACCCGAAGCCGTCGCCGGGTATCTCAACGATTTCCTGGACACAGCCTGAGCTATTACCTCGACGGGCTGACGTACACCCAGTTGGTGCCGACGTTGTCACACACCACGATCTCGCGGTTGATCACCGTGCACAGGGACAGGTCCTGCGGAAGCTCGTTGTGGTAACGGGCCTTGACCGCCAGATTCTTCTTGTCCTGCTTGAGCAGGGTGAAGGTCTGCTCCATACGCCGGGCAAAGTCGACGCCGCCATCCTCAATGGTGTGAAAGGCGTTGTGGAACGCCGTGAAGCTCATGGTGTTGGCGCCCAGGCCGATGTCCACCATCTTGGGGATGTAGCGGTCGTAGGCCTCGGAGAGGTATCGGCGCACGGCCTCTGAATCATCGCGGTTGCCCTCGAACGGACGCAGACCAAGGCGGTTATCCTCCGCCAGGGCCCCTTCCGCCAGCTGGCTGTTGGGCTGGTTTGAGACCAGATCATAGCGCTGCCGAGGACAGGCAATGCGCTGGCCTTCCAGTTGGCAATCCGAAAGCAACCCGCTTTGCGGCGGGTCTTCTTCAGACCCGGTTCGAACGGGTTCCGGTTCCGCGCCAGACGATCCGGGGCTGGAGTCGGCTTGCGCGGGAGCACCCGGCTCAGGCACTTCCAGGCCCAGTCGCCCGGCAGGGCGCCGCAGAAGCAATGCCTGCACCTGCGGATCGTTGCGCTTGAAATCCGTGGGGGACGGCAAGCCCCCGCCAAGCCCTTCGCTCACTACGCGACAATACATCCGTTCCAGTTCAGTGGTGGCGCCGTCCATACATTCATCTCCGGCTGCATGAACGGCGCCGGCACAGAGAGCAAGCAGGACCAGGGCCAGCCATCTAACCGTCATCACGCTGCCCCAACGCCACGCGCGCCATCAAGTCTTCCACCCGGCGTATGGTTTCAGCATCGCCCTTCTTCCCCGTAAGCACCACCTGGGAGCCGATGGTGGCCACGTACATCAGCAGCGACAGATCGCGAATGCGCTGGGGATCGCTGCTCAGCCGTTCATATAGCTCGCAGTTCTGGTTGATGCGCGCTTCGTCCACCTGCGTGACCAGATCAGCCGCGTAGTCATTTCTGCGGGCAAAATCCCGCACCGCCAGCTCCACCTGCAGGCGACGGATATTACGGGACGCATCCGTGAGCAACAGTTCCAGAATTTGCCGCAATTCGGTTTCGACATCCCCACCCTTGGGTTTCCAGTACTGAAGCTCGTGCAGACGCCGGTCCCGCCAGCGGTTGAGGAAACGCACCACCAGGTCTTCGTGGTCCTTGAAGTGCCAGTAAAAACTGCCACGGGTCACACCGAGCTTTTTTGCCAGGGTCAGCACCCTCAGGTTGCTGAAACCACCGGCTGCAACCTCGCCGGCGGCCGCATCCAGCCAGTCGTCGCGGGTCAACTGCGCTTTTTCCGGCGTCTTGCGGCTGCGGCGTTTCTGAGGTTTGGCATCCGTCATGGTGGAATCTGGTCCTGCTACTGGCTGTTGGGTGTGAATTCTACATCAACAGCGGAGCCATGTTTGAAAGCGTTGACCCCGCCCAAAACATACATTAGTGTATGGACAAACAATACACCAGTGTATGGATAATTCAACAGGTCTTCCGTACACCGCCTACTATCCAATGCCAGTATCAGGGAGCTGCTACATGAGTACTGCCCATTACGATGTGAACGGCAACATCGCCGTCATCCGACTCGACAACCCGCCCGTCAATGGCTTGGGCCTTGAACTCCGCCGGGGTATTGTTAACGGTATCCAGCAGGCAGAAGCCGATGATGCAGTGAAAGCCGTGGTACTGATCGGCTCCGACCGTGCCTTCTCCGGCGGCGCCGACATCAGCGAGTTCGGCTCTCCCAAAGCCTTTGCCGAACCCAACCTGAACACGGTAGTCAACTACGTGGAAAGCAGCCGCAAGCCGGTGATCGCGGCCATCAGCGGCGCCTGCATGGGCGGCGGACTGGAACTGGCCCTGGGTTGCCACTACCGCATCGCCAAGCCGGACGCGCAAATCGCCCTGCCGGAAGTAAAATTGGGCCTGCTGCCAGGCGCCGGCGGTACTCAACGCCTGCCACGAGTCATCGGAGCTGAGCACGCTGTAAATATGATCGTCTCCGGCAGCGTCGTACCTGCCAAACAGTTCAAGGGCAGCGCCCTGTTCGATGAGATTATCGACGGCGAATTGCTGGACGCGGCCATTGCCTACGCCACCAAGGTGGTCAGCGAGAACCTTCCACTGAAAAAAGTGCGCGACCTGAAAGCCAAGCACCCGAACCCGGAAGGCTTCTTCATGTTCACCCAGAACACCGTGGGTGCCATGGCCAAGAACTACCCGGCCCCGCTGAAGTGCGTCGAAGCCGTGAAAGCCGCCGTCACCATGCCGTTCGACAAGGGCATGGAAGTGGAGCGCGAAGCGTTCGTCAACCTGATGCAAACGCCAGAATCCCGCGCCCTGCGTCACGCGTTCTTCTCCGAGCGCCTGACCAGCAAGATTGCCGACGTGCCGTCTGACACCCCAACCCGTGACGTTAAATCCGTCGGCGTGATCGGCGGCGGCACCATGGGTACTGGCATTAGCATCAACTTCCTGAACGCCGGCATCCCGGTGACGCTGGTTGAGATGAAACAGGAAGGCCTGGACCGTGGCGTGGAAGCCATTCGCAAAGTCTACGAAGGCCGTGTGAAGAAAGGCCGCATGAGCGAGGACGACGCCAAAGCCAAGATGGACCTGGTGAAGCCGTCGCTGAGCTATGACGATCTGAAAGACGCCGACCTGGTAATCGAAGCGGTGTTCGAGGAAATGGGCGTGAAACAGTCCGTCTTCGAAAAACTGGACGAGGTGTGCAAACAGGGCGCGATCCTGGCCTCCAACACCTCGACGTTGGACCTGGACAAGATCGCCAGCTTCACCAAACGCCCGGAAGACGTGATCGGCCTGCACTTCTTCAGCCCGGCCAACATCATGAAACTGCTGGAAGTAGTGCGCGGCGAGAAAACCGCCAAAGACGTGCTGGCCACCGCCATGAAGCTGGCCAAGGCCATCAAGAAGACCGCCGTGGTTTCCGGCGTGTGCGACGGCTTTATCGGTAACCGCATGATCAACCAGTACCAGCGCGAAGCCCTGCTGATGCTGGAAGAAGGCGCCAGCGTGCAGCAGATCGACAAGGCCATCGAGAAGTTCGGCTTTGCCATGGGCCCGCTGCGCATGGCCGACCTGGCCGGCGGCGATATCGGCTGGGCCATCCGCAAGCGCCAGTACGAGGAAAACCCGGACATGGTGAAGATGGTGCTGGCCGACCGCATCTGTGAAATGGGCCGCTACGGCCAGAAGACCGGCGCCGGTTTCTATCGCTACGAGCCAGGCAACCGCAACGCCCTGCACGATCCGGAAGTGGACAAGGTGGTGGACGAAGTCCGTGCTGAACTGGGCATCAAACCACGCAAGATCAGCAACCAGGAAATCGTCGAGCGTTGCGTGTACGCCCTGGTGAATGAAGGCGCGCAGATTCTGGACGAAGGCATTGCTCAGCGGGCCTCCGACATCGACATGGTGTACCTGACCGGCTACGGCTTCCCCGTGTTCCGCGGCGGCCCCATGCACTACGCCGAGGAAGTCGGGCTGCCCAACGTGGTGCGCGCCATGCAGGCCTTCACCGAAGACCGCCACACCCAGCCTGGCTTCTGGGAACCGGCGGCCCTGTTGGCCAAGCGTGCCGAAGAAGGCAAAGGTTTCGACGCCAAATAAACGGTCCACCAATACCCTCGGGGCGCCTGCCCTTTATCGATCAACAGGCGCTTCGAACGAAGGAGAATTGTTATGTCTAATGATGTTGTCATCGTAAGCACGGCTCGTACCCCACTGGCCAAATCCTGGCGCGGCGGCCTGAACATGACCCACGGCGCGACCCTTGCGGGCCACGCCATTCAGCATGCAGTCGAGCGCTCCAAAGTCGACCCCAACGAAATCGAAGACGTGCTGATGGGCTGCGCCCTGCCGGAAGGCTCCACCGGCAACGACGTGGCCCGCATGGGTGCCATCCGTGCTGGCCTGCCGGTTACCGTTGGCGGCGCCACCATCAACCGCTTCTGTTCATCTGGCCTGCAGGCCATCGCCATGGCAGCGCACCACATTGCTGTGGATAAAGTACCGGTCATGGTCGCCGGCGGCGTGGAATCCATCTCCACCGTGCAGGCCAACGTCAACCAGAACTACTTCATGGAACCCTGGCTGGCGAAGAATAAGCCTGAGCTCTACTGGTCCATGCTGGACACCGCCGAAACCGTCGCCAAGCGCTACGACATCAAAAAAGAAGACATGGACGAATACGGCGTCCGCAGCCAGAACCTGGCCGATCAGGCTCGCCAAGACGGCAAGTTCGATGACGAAATCGTGCCCATCACCACCACCATGGGCGTCGCTGACAAAGCCACCGGCCAGCTCAACAGCCAGGAAGTGACCGTCAGCCAGGACGAAGGCATCCGCCCGGGCACCAACCTGGAAGGCGTCAGCAAGATCCGCTCAGCAATGGAAGGCGGCGTGGTCACCGCCGGCAACGCCAGCCAGTTCTCCGACGGCGCCTCTGCCTGCGTGCTGATGGACAGCAAAGTGGCCGAACAGCGCGGCGCCACTCCGCTGGGCATCTTCCGTGGTTTCGCTGTCGCCGGCTGTGAGCCAGACGAAATGGGCATCGGCCCGGTCTTCGCGGTTCCCAAACTGCTCAAGCGCGCCGGCCTGACCGTCGACGACATCGGCCTGTGGGAACTCAACGAAGCCTTCGCCGTTCAGGTTCTGTACTGTCAGCGCAAACTTGGCATCCCCATGGACCGCCTGAACGTCAACGGTGGCGCCATCGCCGTAGGCCACCCCTACGGCACCACCGGCTCCCGTCTGGTCGGCCATGCTCTGATCGAAGGTAAACGCCGTGGCGTCAAATACGTGGTCGTCACCATGTGCGTAGGCACTGGCATGGGTGCTGCCGGCTTATTTGAGGTTGCCTAAGGCTTCTTTCGCCTTCGACTAAGGGGGAAGCGCCTGTCGGGTAGGGGCATCCAAAACTCGCTCCTTCGGCACGTCCATGTGACGCTCGAGCTCCGCCATCCATGGCTCCGCACGGTTTTGGATGCCCCTACCCGACAGCCGCCCATAATTTTGTGCGGCGGCCAATAGGTGATGCGGTTCCACAATGGACCATGACAGCACGAAGCAATTTGTGTGAATAGGCACGAACACACTCGAAGCGTCGGATGGGTATCCCCTTTCAAAACTGTACGGAGCCATGGATGGCGGAGTCCAAGCGCCCCATGGATGGGCCGAAGGAGCGTGTTTTGAAAGGGGATACCCATTCGACGCCTACACCAAAGTTTCAGACCTGGCAGTAAAAGTTTCAGACAGCTCCAACAGTAAAAACCATCTACCTCAGCCACCAGACAAGAGGTGCAACATGGACCTGAATTACACCCCGGAACAAGAGGCCTTCCGCGCCGACGTTCGCCAGTTCCTGGAGGACAACCTCCCGGACGACATCCGCGAACGCGTTCAGAAACGCCTGCGCCACGACAAAGACATGACCCAGCGCTGGCAGAAAATTCTGTATGAAAAAGGCTGGGGCGCCTCCACCTGGCCGGAAGAATTCGGCGGCCCGGGCTGGAGCCCGATTGAACAGATCATCTTTGAAGAAGAGTGTGCCCTCGCCGGTGCGCCACGCCAGCTAGACTTCGGCCTGCGCATGGTCGCCCCGGTGATCATGACCTTTGGTAACGACGAGCAGAAAAAGCGCTTCCTGCCGGGCATCCTCAGCGGCGAAGACTGGTGGTGTCAGGGTTATTCAGAGCCCGGTTCCGGTTCCGATCTGGCATCCCTGCGCTGCTCCGCCAAGCGCGAAGGCGATCACTACATCGTCAACGGCCAGAAAACCTGGACCACCCTTGGCCAGCACGCCGACTGGATCTTCTGCCTGGTGCGCACCAGCAACGAAGGCAAGCCGCAGCAAGGCATCTCCTTCCTGCTGATCGACATGAACGACCCCGGCATCGATGTGAAGCCCATCATCATGCTGGACGGCGAGCACGAGATTAACGAAGTCTATTTCGACAACGTCAAAGTACCCGCCGAAAACCTGATCGGCGAAGAAAACCAAGGCTGGACCTACGCCAAGTTCCTGCTGGGCCATGAGCGCACAGGCCTGGCGAACGTCGGGCAGTGGAAAGCGTTGATGAAGCGACTGAAAGTCGTGGCCAACGAGGAACAGGACGGCCAGCGGCCGCTGATCGAAAATACCCGTTTCCGCGATCGTCTGGCGCAACTGGATATTGAGCTGCGCGCGCTGGAGCTGACCGTGCTGCGGGTTTTGACCGACAAGCGCGGCCCCGGCCCCCAGGCATCGATTTTGAAAATCCGTGGCACAGAGATCGGCCAAAAACTGTTTGAACTGCTGATGGAAGCCACCGGACAGGATGCCATTGCGCACATTCCGGACGCCCTGGAACTGGACTACAACGGCCCCCGTGCCGGGTCCATCGATGCTACCCCGGCGGCCGGCGATTACTTCAACATGCGCAAGCTGTCGATCTTTGGCGGGTCCAACGAGATCCAGCGCAACATCATTGCCCAGCTCGTGCTTGGTCTATAAGGAGGCGAAAACATGAATTTCGATCTTACCGACGAACAGCAAATGCTGAACGACTCGTTGCGCCGCTTTGTGACCAACGAGTACAGCTTTGAAAAGCGCAGCACCTTCATCGAATCCGGCAAGGGCACCGACCCGAACACCTGGGCTGCCCTGGCAGATATGGGCCTGCTGGCGTTCACCTTCCCCGAAGCCTTTGGCGGCCTGGATGGCAACGCCGTCGACACCATAGTGGTGATGGAAAACTTCGGTCGCGGCCTCGTGGTTGAGCCCTATCTGGCTACGGTCGTTCTAGCCGGCGGGCTGATTCGTGATGTGGGCAACGACTCCCAAAAAGACGAGTACCTGACGGCGATCGCTTCCGGCGAGCGCAAGATGGCCTTTGCACATTACGAACCCGGCGCGCGCTACAACCTGAGCCAGGTACAGACCACTGCCCGCAAGGACGGCGACCACTTTATGGTCAGCGGCCAGAAAACGGCCGTCATTCATGGCGGTCAGGCAGACCAATTGGTGGTTTCCGCTCGCACCAGCGGCAACGCCAATGACGAGGCCGGGCTGTCCCTGTTCGTCATCGATGCCAATGCCAAAGGCGTGAAAATTGACGACTACGCCGCCCATGACGGCTACCGCATCGCAGACATCAGTTTCTCCAATGTCGCCGTCAGCGCCGACAATCTGCTGGGTGAGCTGGATCAAGCGTTCCCGCACATTGAGAAAGCCATCGATCTGGGCATTGCAGCGGTCTGTGCCGAAGCGGTAGGTGCCATGGAAGCCATGAACGAAACCACGCTGGACTACATCAAAACCCGTAAACAGTTCGGCGTCCCCATCGGCAAATTCCAGGTGCTGCAACACCGGATGGCGGATATGTTTATCCAGGCAGAGCAGTCCAAATCCATGGCAATTCTGGCGGCCAACACCGCCGATTCCGACGACACCGACGAGCGCCGCAACGCGCTGTCCATGGCTAAAACCCTGGTCGGCCAGGGTGCCCGTTATGTGGCCCAGGAAGGTGTTCAGCTGCACGGTGGTATGGGCGTGACGGACGAGATGTTCGCGGCGCACCTGTTCAAGCGGCTGACCACCATCAACCTGCTGTTCGGCGACGCGGATCATCATCTGGCCCAGGTCAGCGACGGTCTACTGTCCGCCAGCGCCTGAACCTACGGACTGATAACAAGGAATCGACTATGAGTGTAAAACAACTACTGGACCTGTCCGGCAAAGTCGCCTTCATCACGGGCGGCTCCCGCGGCCTGGGACTGCAAATGGCCGAGGCGCTTGGTGAACTGGGCGCGAAAATCGCCATCAGCGCCCGCAAACAGCACGAGCTGGATGCGGCCAAAGAACACCTGGAAAGCCAGGGCGTGACGGTGGTGACCATCGCGGCCGATCTGGGCGATCTGGACGGTATTCCCAAGGTGGTGGATCAGGTGATCGAGCAGCTCGGCGACATCGATATTCTGGTGAACAACGCCGGCGCCACCTGGGGAGCCCCAGCGGAGGACTATCCGCCCGAGGGTTGGATGAAGGTAATGAACCTGAATGTGAACGCCAGCTTTTTCCTCACCCAGACCGTCGGCAAGCGCTGCATGATCCCGCGCAAGACCGGCAAGGTGATCAATATCGCCTCCATTGCCGGGCTATCTGGCAACCCGGAGGGCATGCAGACCATCGCCTACAACACCAGCAAGGGCGCCATGGTGAACTTCACCCGCGCCCTGGCGTCCGAATGGGGTCATTACAACATCAATGTGAACGCGCTTTGTCCAGGCTTCTTCCCGTCCAAGATGTCTCAGGGACTGTTGGATGCACAAGGCGACAAAATGCTTGAGCGTATTCCGCTCAAGCGCTTTGGTGGCGAAGAAGATCTGAAAGGTGCAGCGGTGTTGCTGGCGTCTGAAGCCGGACGACACATTACCGGGCAATGCCTGGCAGTGGATGGCGGCACGCTGGTTAGTTAAGCATGCCCCTCTCGTCTGTTAAAGGCACTGACTAACCTGCTCCGGGTCCAGGTTACCACCAGTAATAATCAGAACCGTGGCCCTGTCCGGATCAGGCGCAACCTGGTTTTCCAATAACGCCGCCAGCCCGACACTGGCACCAGGCTCTACATAGAGCCTGGCTTCAGTCAGCAGGCGACGTGTGGCTTCCCGGATAGCCGACTCGGTAACCGTCACGATCTGGTCCACCACCTGACGGGACGCGGCATAGGTGCAGTCACCGACCACTGCCGGTGCCAGGCTGGCGGCCCAGGTATCCACCGAGTCGAGGCTGGCGCTGGCATCCTGCTTATGCCAGGCGTTGAACATGGTGGCCGCGCCTTCCGGCTCCACGCCGATCAGTTCCACCTCCGGCTTTTGTGCCTTAATGGCCAGCCCCAGCCCGGAAATCAAACCGCCGCCTCCGATGGGGCACAGTATCCGATCCACATCCGGCTGCTGGCGCAGCAATTCCAGACCAACGGTGCCTTGCCCGGCCATAATTCGAACGTCGTTATAAGGGTGGACCAATGTTAACCCGCTGTTGTCCCGTAATTCGTGGCACCGGGCCACCGCTTGCTGAATATTACCGTGCACAATAACCTCGGCACCCAGCGCCCGGGTGCGGTGAATCTTCAACGGGCTGGAACCTTCCGGCATCACCACCGTGAGCGGAACATCCTGCATGGCCGCCGCCCAGGCCAGGCCGATTGCATGATTCCCGGCGGAAACCGTCACCAGGCCGGACTTGAGTTCGTCAGCACTGGCGGTCAGCAGCCAGTTCAGGGCACCCCGGGCCTTGAAGCTGCCGGTGCGCTGAAGACTCTCGCATTTCAGACCCAGTGGCTGGCCGATTGCGGCGTTCAGGTCAGGCACAGTCAGGAGCGGTGTTTCGCCCAGCTTCGGTCGAATGCGCTGCTCTGCTGCCTGAATTTGGGATAGGTCAGGAAGGGTTGGTTTGGTCATGGTGCGTGCTCCATTTGCTCCCATTACCAAACCATGGCCCCATTGGGGCCAGCGATCAAGTCACAACAGCCTCGCCCGCTTCAACAGCCTCTGGCTCACACACATACTGCCCCGCGTCAAACCGCTTCGTCTGCTGGCGGAATTGCCAGGTGAAGCCCGGCCACAGCGTGGTGTTCTTGCCGTTCTCGTTCACATACCAGCTCTTGCAGCCGGTCTGCCACACGGAGTCGCCGAGCTTTGCGTGAATAGAGGCGTTGTATTGGCTTTGGGCGTCTTCCTTCACTTCCACGCTCTTCCAGCCGTGCTTGTCCATTTTCTTCAGGGCATCCAGCACATACTGGATCTGGCTTTCGATCATATAGACCATGGAGCTGTGGCCGAGGCCGGTATTGGGGCCCATGAGCATGAAGAAGTTGGGGAAGCCGGCAATGGCGCTACCCTTGTAGGCTTCGGCACCGCCTTTCCATGCATCCAGCAGGTCCTGGCCGCCACGGCCATGTACCATGCCTGCGGGTATCGGGTCCTGGGCCTTGAAGCCGGTGCCATAAATGATGCAGTCCACTTCCCTCTCATGGCCGTTGTTATCCACGATCATATTGCCACGCACTTCGCGGATGCCGTCGGTCAGCACGTCGACGTTATCCTGGGCCAGCGCCGGGTAATAGTTGTTTGAAATCAGCACCCGCTTGCAGCCGAAGTGAAAATCCGGGGTAACTTTCCTGCGCAGTTCCTTGTCCTTGATCTGGTTGCGGATATGGCGGCGTGCCTGTAATTCACCGATTTTGAGGATTCGCGGATTGCCTACAAAGCCCAGTACCCGTGCTTCCAACATCCAGTAGATGCTCTGGCGAAAGGCGTTCAGGGTCTGCGGGAACTTGCGGAACATCATCCGTTCCAGCGAGCGGATCTCGCGGTCAGGCTTGGGTACGATCCATGGTGGAGTCCGCTGGTAGAGGTCGAGGTGAGCTGCGTCTTTGGCCACTTCCGGTACGAACTGAATGGCTGAGGCGCCGGTGCCAATCACCGCTACGCGCTTGCCCTTGAAGTCGTAGTCATGGTCCCAGTCCTGGGAGTGGAAGCTTTTGCCGGTGAAGGTGTCGATGCCTTTGATGTTGGGGTATGCCGGGGTGCTAAGGCCGCCCATGCCGGAAACCACAACATCCGCCTTGAAGGTGCTGAATTTGGGCAGGCCCTTGTCTTTGCGGTTGAGTTTGTCGCCGGGGTTCAGGCCCTTGTCCTGCATGTAGGTCCAGAGTTTGGGGCTGTCGCAGGTTTCGACAGTCCAGCTTTGGGTTTTCTCGTCAAAGCGGGCACCCGCCACGTGGGTGTTCAAGCGCACGTGTTTCATGAGGTCGTATTTTTCGGCGCAGCTTCGCAGGTAGGCCTGGATTTCTTTCTGCTGGGCGAACATGCGGGTCCAATTGGGGTTTTGTTCGAACGAGAAGGAGTAGAGGGCGGATTGGACGTCGCAGGCACAGCCGGGGTAGTGGTTTTCGTGCCAGGTGCCGCCGACGTCGTCGCTTTGTTCGAGGATGACGAAGTTGTCGTATCCGGCTTCTTTGAGTTTGATCCCCATGCCCAGGCCGGAGAATCCGGTGCCTATGATGGCGATTTTTGCTGTCTGACTCATGTTTTCCACCTCGCTGTTCGCTGGCCTTCTGGCCTTGCCTGTTGTTGTCTGTTTCGCCATGATGATTGGCGGTAGACACATGTATACCCAACAGAGTAGACAGTTGTATACTTCCAAACATCAGGATCTGGCTGTTTGGCCTCGTTTGATAACTAACTGTCCCCCAGATCAAACTTCGGGGGCTGGGGCAATTGGGAAGGCTTTTCCGAAACACGCTCGAGCACATCCATGTGGCGCTTGGGCTCCGCCATCCATGGCTCCGCACAGTTTCGGAAAAGCCTTCCCAATTACCCCTTCGAACTTTGGTGATGCTTCATGAATGTTTTAAGTGGTGGAAAACTGAAGCTGATTCAGGCGGCGCTCAGGTTGATTACCCAAAGCCGCAGCCTGACCTCTCTCGGTCTCCGGGAACTGGCCCGTGAGGCCGGACTGAATCCCAATACTTTTTATCGGCACTTCAAGAATCTGGACGAGTTCGGTCTGCAGGTACTTGGGTACATTGCCGAAGACATGAAAGCCGGCGTGCGGGAGTTGCGGCGGATGGCGGAGTCGTCGGAGCAGGCGTCCCACGATACGGTGACGTTTGTTTACCACTACTTCCTGGCCAACCCGGCAGCGACGACCGTGGCGGTGCGGGAGCTTCACGGGCCGTCGGCTTTGTTGCGCAGGGCGCTTGAGGCGCAGTTGGATGCCAGCGCGCGCGAGATGGCGGAGGATATTATCGAGCGGCGGCTGGTCAGTGCTGTGCCGACGGAGACGATTCATGAGATCTCCCGCATGACCATTCGCTATATCCTTTTCAGGGCAATGGATTACATCGAGAAACCGGCGCAGCGGGCAATGATCCAACATGAAACCGAGCGGTTTATCAACCGCCAGTTTCGGGGGGCAATGCTGGATGGGCTGGCCGAAAGTGAGGTACAGGCACTGTTAGAGAAGGACCTCTAACGGGCTTATTATTTTTTTCGTTTTACCTTTCCGTTTTTTCGCTTTGTTCGTTTTTAGGAAAACCTTTGTAAATCTGTTAGCGTCTACCTATAAGTAAAAACCGAGATTTTCAGTGAATCGGTCATTCCGGAGGACGTACTTACAATGAAGATCGGTATCCCCAGGGAGATTTTCGAGGATGAACGACGGGTAGCGGCAACGCCGCCCTCGGTGCATAAGCTGATAGGCCTTGGCTATGAGGTGATGGTCGAAGCCGGTGCGGGTGAGGCCGCGAATTACACGGACGACGCCTACGAAAAAGTGGGCGCTACCATTGCGGCGGACACCAAATCGCTTTGGCAGGACGCGGATTTTATCCTCAAGGTTCGCGCGCCGATGAAAAACCCTTCGCTCAAGAAACACGAAGTGGATCTGATGAAGGAAGGGGCGTTCCTGGTCAGCTACCTGTGGCCAGCGCAGAATCCCGAGCTGCTGGAGAAACTGGCGGCCAAAAAGATTACTTCCTTCGCCATCGATAGCCTGCCCCGCATCAGTCGTGCCCAGAAGATGGACGCCTTGAGCGCCATGGCCAATATTGCCGGCTACCGCGCGGTGATTGAGGCGGCCAATAACTTCGGGCGGTTCTTTACCGGCCAGGTGACGGCGGCTGGCAAGGTACCACCGGCGAAGATCATGGTGATCGGGGCCGGCGTCGCTGGCCTCGCTGCAATCGGCGCCGCAAACAGCATGGGCGCCATTGTGCGGGCGTTTGATACCCGTCTGGAAGTGAAAGAACAGGTTGAAAGCATGGGCGCCGAGTTCCTGGTGCTGGATTTCGACGACGAGGACGGCAGCGGTGGCGGCGGCTACGCCAAGCAGATGAGCGACGAGTTCATCAAGGCGGAGATGGCGCTGTTCGCGGAACAGGCCGAAGAGGTGGATATCATCATCACCACTGCCCTGATTCCCGGCAAGCCTGCGCCCAAGCTGATCACCGCCGATATGGTGAAATCCATGAAACCCGGCAGTGTGATTGTCGATCTGGCGTCGGAACGCGGGGGCAACTGCGAGCTGACGGAGCCCGGCAAGGTCGCTCACCATCATGGCGTAACGCTGATTGGCTACACCGATCTGCCCAGCCGTATGGCCAAGGTGGCCAGCGATCTCTATGCCACTAACCTGGTACACCTGATCACTGAACTGACACCAGAGAAAGACGGCCAGCCCCAGGTCAACATGGAAGACGATGTGATCCGTGGCCTGACGGTGGTGCGAGAGAACGACGTTACCTGGCCACCACCTCAACCGGAAGCGCCGGTCAGCCCCAAGCCGGCGCCCGGCACTGAAGAACCCACGGCTGCCGACAAGGAGGCCGCGAGGCAAGACGCCAAACGCCGCAGCCAGTTTGGCAAGGGTGCGCTGCTGCTGGTCACGGCCCTGGCGCTCTACGGGGTTGGTGCCCATGCGCCGGAAAGCTTCCTGCAGCACTTCACGGTGTTTGTCCTGTCCTGCTTTATCGGCTGGCAGGTTATCTGGAACGTGACGCCGTCCCTGCATACGCCTCTGATGAGCGTGACCAACGCCATCAGCGGCATCATTGTGATCGGTGCCATTCTCCACCTGGCCCAGGCGGAGAATCTGGCCGTTGGCATCATGGCCTTTTTCGCGGTGCTGATTGCCAGCATCAACGTGGGGGGCGGCTTCCGGGTCACCCATCGCATGCTCAAAATGTTTCGCAAGTAGGAGGCGCCCGATATGAGCACAGGATTGGTGAGCGTGGCCTACGTGGTCGCAAGTATCTGTTTTATCCTCAGCCTGGGTGGCCTTAGCCATCAGGAATCCGCCCGGCGCGGGAACCTTTATGGTGTCGCCGGCATCATCATCGCTGTTGGCGCCACCCTGGCCAGCGTGGACGGTGGTGTTATCGCGATCGTGATTGCGGTGCTGCTGGGCGCCGGTATTGGTATCCCCATCGCCAACAAGGTGGAAATGACCCAGATGCCGCAGCTGGTTGCCCTGCTGCACAGTTTCGTGGGCCTGGCGGCGGTTTTGGTCGGCTTCTCGGGCTATATTGAGCCCCTGGTAGCCACCACGGGTGCCGAACACACCATCAAGCTGGTGGAAGTGTTTGTCGGTATCTTTATCGGCGCCGTGACCTTCACCGGGTCGCTGGTGGCCTGCGGCAAACTGGATGGCCGCATCGACAGCAAGGCCCTGACCCTGCCGGGCCGACACCTGATGAACCTGGTGGCCATCATTGCCTGCGTATTGCTGGGTGCCTGGTTCCTCGGTACCGACAGCATGGCGCTGGGGCTTACATCCCTTGTCATCATGACGGTCATCGCCTCGGTGCTCGGCATTCACCTGATCATGGCCATCGGCGGCGCCGACATGCCGGTAGTGGTGTCCATGCTCAACAGCTACTCCGGTTGGGCGGCGGCCTCTATCGGGTTCATGCTGGGTAATGACCTGCTGATTGTGGTGGGTGCCCTGGTAGGCAGCAGCGGTGCCATCCTCAGCTACATCATGTGCAAGGCTATGAACCGGTCGTTTATCAGCGTCATCCTGGGCGGCTTCGGCCAGACCAGCAGCAGCTCAAGCGCGGCCGATACTGACCAGTCTGTCTATGAGTCCTCCGCGGATGATGTGTGCGAGGAACTGCGCAATGCCGATTCAGTGATCATCGTGCCGGGTTACGGCATGGCTGTGGCGCAGGCCCAGAACGGCGTCAGCGAAATGACGAAAATCCTGAGGGACCGTGGCGTCAACGTGCGTTTCGGCATTCACCCTGTGGCGGGTCGCCTGCCCGGACACATGAACGTGTTGCTCGCCGAGGCCCACGTGCCCTATGACATCGTGCTGGAAATGGACGAAATCAACGACGATTTCCCAAGTACCGATGTGGTGCTGGTTATCGGTGCCAACGACACCGTAAACCCGGCCGCCGCCGAAGACCCGGGCAGCCCGATCGCCGGTATGCCGGTGCTTGAGGTGTGGAAAGCGCGCCAGGTGGTTGTCCTCAAGCGGGGCATGGCCACGGGTTACTCAGGCGTGGAAAACCCGCTGTTCTTCAAAGACAACACCCGCATGCTGTTTGGCGATGCCAAGGAAAGCATCGACAAGCTGGTTGGTGGGTTAAGGGGCTGATTCTTCAGCCCCGGATTCCTTCTCAAAAAACCGCTCAATCTGCCGGGACTGGCTCTGGCCGTCCCGGTAGCCCAGCTCAATCAAATCGCGACAGAAGCGTTTGTCGAACAGCAGGAAGCTGGCGAGATTGGCGCTGGAAAAAGGCGCGTTGTCCGAAGCACCGGTCAACCGTCGCAACACCAGCGGCATGGCGTCAATGTATTTCATGGCGATTTCGTTGATGGGCTCGGAAGGGGAAATTTCCAGAATATCCACCGGGTTCAGGTCCAGCCCGGATTCCTTCAGTTTCTTCTCGGGGATCAGTTCCAGCAACTGGTTGATCAACCGTGAGCGATCGATGTCGTAGTCCAGCGTATCCAGGAACATGCCGTTGAACACGTGGGCCAGTACCTGAGTCAGCGTTGGCATACCGGGTTTTTCCGGGCGCCTGGACGGGCACATCGCGTTGGCACTAACCCCGATCACCAGCACCTTGCGTGCACCCAGTCGCAATGCCGGACTGATGTGGGCCATCTGGCGGGTCACGCCATCACCAAAGTACTCGCGGTTGATCTTCACCGGCGCAAACAGAGTGGGAATAGCCGCAGACGCCATGATGTGGTCCACTGCCAGCTCTGTGCGGGTGCCGCCACGCTGTCCGATCGACCAGCCTTGCAGCCCTTCAGCCCCTTCAAAGAAACACACATTCTGGCCAGTCGCGTAACCGCAGGCATTCAGGCCCACAGCGTCGATGTGGCCCTCCTGAATGGTTTGCCGAATGCTCTGCAGGTCGATCTCCCGCTCCAGCAATTCCCGCAGTGGCGAATTATCCAGAAAGGAAACCGGCCCGCTCTCAATGGGGCGACTGATCATCTTGCGGGCGATGGCGCTGAAGCTGCGCATCAGGCTAAAGGTATCCGCCCGGAATACCCGGTCCATGGTCAGTTCCGACCAGACTTTATCGAGATGATCAATACTGTGGCGAAACAGCCCCCGGTTACCGGCAAGGGCCATGGCATTGATCGCCCCGGCCGAGGTACCGATAATGACATTGAACGGGTGGTTCCAGTCCGGATACATGTCAGCGATAGCGCGAAGCACGCCGACCTGATACGCCGCCCGCGCGCCACCGCCGGTGAGAATGACACCGTTCTTTGTCATGAAGCCATTCCGTTTTGAACAGTGCCTCGCATCAGGCCTGTTTGATCTTATGCCGACGCCGGCCGGCAAACGGATTGTTAATGCTGGAATCCTTGCCCTGCAACTTGGCCTCGGGGTGGTTCTTCGCCATCAGTTCCTTGACCTTGGGAATGTGGTCCTTCGGGGCATCCACCATGATCAGGTACTTCCCTGCCTCAATATCATGATGGAACGGCTCGATACGGTAGTTTTCACTCTGGATACCACCAAAGCCACCAACCCAGGCGCCCGCTACCACCACAAAGATAAACAGGGCGATCCAGGCGGCCGCCGGCATGTTCAGAACTTCCAGCAAGGCCAACGGTACAAGGAAGGCCAGCGCCAGCACAAAGCCGGCTATGGCGCCGCGCTCCACGTACCTGGGCAGATCCGTTCGGTCCAGGATGGACGCGGTGTGTAACTGGTGAGTGTAGAGGCCGGCCTCGTCCTTGCTGACAATGTGGAAGCGCCAGTCAGTGACGTCGTGCTCGTGAAGGTCGTCGGAGATTTCTTTTGCACTGTCAATCGAAGATACCAGATAGAATAAACGTATCATGGTGTTTCTCCTCTTTCGCCTGTGAATGAGGCGTTCTTCTACTGACAATTTAGTTCATAACCCCTGACTTTACGTAATCTGGCCTTATTCAGCTGCCGATGGTTCGCACCAACATCACCGGCCCCGCCAGCGAAACACCCCAGGCAAGCACGGCAAGGAGACCATCTTTCGAGATCATCGCAAGGCCGAATGTCATCAGCGCCACGCCAGCAATACTGGCACTGAATGGCACGAGCTCCGTCGCCGGCATCACGATCGCAATCACCATGCACGCAAGCGCCATGGCGTAGAGGCCAGGACCCTTGACGAGGAAAGTGAATCTTGGGCGTATCAGGCGGTCGATCCGCCGTGCGGCCGGGCGCAGTAAATGGAGCCCCTGTACAAGCTTCTGGCGGGGAACCTGACGCCGGAGCAACAAGCTGGGCAGCCAGAACTGGGTCCGACCCAACAGAACCTGCCCCAACGTCAGCAGTGTGAGCAGGCCCAACAGGGTCGGCATTCCCGGCACGCCACTGAGGGGCGTCACCAGAATAAGGCCAACCAGAAGCACCAGCGGCCCAAAGGTCCGGCGCCCGACTGCATCCATCATTTCACCGATGGAAACGTGAGAACGACCAGCGGCCCCTGCTTCTATACGGTCCAGTAACTGTTCGATATCCGCCGGATCACCCTGGTCATCCATTCACCAGCCTCCGGAAATCTGATCGTTACTTGGTGGTGTTGTAGACGTAGGAAGACACTGTGCCATCTTCGTTGAATCGCACCACCAGGTCCGTTGTCTCGGCGTCACCGAAAGCAGACCAGCGATACTTGCCGTAGGTCCAGGTGCGCTTGCCGTCCTCGATACCGGTGCGCCAGGGCTCACCAAACATCTCCTGGATATCGGCGCGGGTGGTATCGCCGATCTCGATCTGGTCAACGTTATGGGTGGCAAAGTCCTGGCCGACCGTGGCGCAGCCGGCCATAACCAGAGTCAACGCAAGCAGGACAATGGCTGAAAGAGAAGTTACAGACTTCATGGTGTATCCCTTTAGTTGAAAACAAGAGCATTAATCATACGGGTTTCGGCAACAGGTTAAATTACAGCCCGGACAGACACAAAAAAGCCCCGGTGTCTCGCCGGGGCCTGTTGTCAACGCCTTGTCTGATCAGTAGAGCTTTGCCAGCGACTTTTTCGCGAACGGCTCGACCTCGCCAATACGGCCGTCCTTCACTTTCACCAGCCACTCGGGGTCCTGCAGCAATGCGCGGCCAACGGCGATCAATTCGAACTCGCTGTTGTTCATGCGCTCAACCAGTTCGTCGATGCCGGACTGCTCCACCGCTTCCTTCTTACTGGCGAAAGTACCGCTGATGAAGTCCTCCGTCAGGCCCACACTGCCAACGGACATGGTCGGCTTGCCAGACAGTTTCTGGGTCCAGCCTGCCAGGTTCAGGTCAGAGCCTTCGAATTCGGGCTCCCAGAAGCGGCGCGTGGAGGCGTGGAAGATATCCACACCGGCATCCACCAACGGTTTCAGAAACTGCTCCAGTTCCTCGGGTGTGTTCACCAGCTTCGCTTCGTAATCCTGCTGTTTCCATTGGGAGAAACGCAGCATGATGGGGAAGTCCGGGCCTACCCGATGGCGGACCGCTTCAACGATCTCAACCACGAAGCGCAGACGGTTCTCCATGCTGCCGCCGTATTCATCATCACGCTGGTTGGTGCCTTCCCACAGGAACTGATCCAGCAAATAACCGTGGGCGCCGTGAATCTCCACACCGTCAAAGCCCAACGCCTTCGCATCCTGAGCACCGTCCGCAAACGCCGTGATGACGTCGTCAATGTCGTCCTTGCTCATCGCCTTGCCGTTGGGTTTGCCCGGTGAAAACAGGCCGGAAGGGCTGTAACCGGGTACGGATGGGTCCGGCTCGGTGCCTTCCTTGCGTACGGCACCCACGTGCCACAACTGCGGGAAAATGGCCCCGCCAGCCTCGTGGACCGCATCAACCACATCTTTCCAGCCGGCGAGGGCTGTGTCGCCATGAAAGAACGGCACATTCGGATAACCGTTGGCGCCAGGATGATTCACTGTAGTGCCTTCGGTAATCAGCAAACCAACACCGCCTTCAGCGCGGCGGCGGTAATAGTCCACCACATCCTGGCTCGGGGCGTTGCCCGGCGAGAAATTGCGGGTCATCGGAGCCATCGCCACGCGATTGCGCAGGGTCAGGTTGTGGAGTTCAAAGGGTTCAAACAAAGGGCCAAGATTCATGCTCATGGTAGATCGCAACCTTACTAATCTGGTTTCTTTAAGCAACCATATTGAATCTGGTTTTAAAATGCAACCCTATTAGGTACACTCCGAAACATGGCCAGAAAACGTTTTGATGACTCCAATTGCTCCGTCGCCCGCGCCCTTGACGAGGTGGGTGACTGGTGGTCCCTGCTGGTAGTGCTGCACGCAATGTATGGCACCCGCCGCTTTGTGGACTTCCAGCAAGAGCTGGGTATTGCCCGCAACATTCTCTGCGACCGGTTAGCGAGGCTGGTGGACAACGAGGTATTGAAGAAGGTGGATGTGGGCGAACACGGCTCACGATTCGAGTACCGACTGACCGAAAAAGGCCGGGACCTGTTTCCGATTGTGATCGCCCTTCGCCAGTGGGGCGACAAATGGAATCCGGCGCCAGATCAAACACCGCTGGACCTGAGGGACCGCGAAACCGGGCGTGCCATTTTACCGGTTGAAGTTCAGGATGCCGACGGCAAGCCGCTGACCGTACGTGATGTGTTTGTGCCGGAAGGCGCCGACACCGGCCTCGAGAAAAAGACACCGGACGGCAAAAAGTCAGCCTGAGCCAATACCCAAAACGGGGCCCTGGGGCCCCGTTTTCTGTGGAGTAGGCAGGACTACGCGTTTTCGCGCTGGGGTGAGCGCCTTGCCTGACCACCGTTGCCATTCTGGCTACGGCCGCCACTGCGACCACCCGGCTTGCCGCCAAAACTACGGCCATTTCCGCCGGGCTTACCATTGCCACCACCGTTACCGCCGCGACCACGGGCCCGGCTGGGGTCTGCCTTGGCTTTTGGCTTCAATGGCAGGTTGTTCTGGGGCTCGAAGCCTTCAACAGACTTGCGCGGCAACTGCTTCTTGATCAGCCTCTCAATCCCGGCAAGCATCTTGCCCTCATCGGCGCTGACCAGCGACAGTGCATGGCCGCTTTCACCGGCACGACCAGTACGGCCAATGCGGTGAACGTAGTCTTCCGGCACGTTCGGCAATTCGAAGTTCACCACCTGGGGCAGCTGTTTGATGTCCAGGCCACGGGCTGCGATGTCGGTTGCGACCAGTACACGCACTTCACCCTGTTTGAAATCAGCCAGGGCGCGGGTACGAGCACCCTGTGACTTGTTGCCATGGATCGCAGCAGCGGTAATACCGTCACGCTCCAGCTTCTGGGTCAGGCGGTTGGCACCGTGTTTGGTACGGGTGAACACCAGCACCTGCTCCCAACCATTGTCTCGCACGAGCTTGCTCAGCAAGGCGGTTTTTTGGCTCTGATCAACCGGATAGACCGACTGCTTGATGCTTTCCGCAGCAGTGTTTCGGGCTGCCACTTCCACCTGCACCGGGTTATCCAGCAGGCCTTCGGCCAGGGTGCGGATTTCATTGGAGAAGGTGGCGGAGAACAACAGGTTCTGGCGCTTGGCGGGCAACAGCGCAAGAATCTTGCGGATGTCACGGATAAAGCCCATGTCCAGCATGCGGTCGGCTTCGTCCAGCACCAGGATTTCCACTTCGTTGAAGCGAACTGCATTCTGCTGATACAGGTCCATCAGACGGCCGGGTGTGGCCACCAGCACGTCCAGGCCCTTACGCAGCTTCATCATCTGCGGATTGATTTTTACGCCACCAAATACCACGGCGGACTTGGTCGGCATGTATCGGCTGTAAAGGGCCACACTGTCATGTACCTGGGCCGCCAGCTCGCGGGTAGGCGCCAGGATCAGTACACGCGGGCCTTTGCCAGTGCGGGGGTTTTCCGCCAGGCGCTGCAGCAATGGCAGGGTGAACCCTGCGGTTTTACCGGTACCCGTCTGGGCAGCCGCCATCACGTCCCTGCCGGATAAAACGGCGGGAATGGCCTTGGCCTGGATGGGTGATGGGGTTTCGTAACCCTGGTCGGCAGTGGCACGGACCAGTTGCTCGGACAAACCGAGTGAAGAAAAACTCATAGTGGATCAACTCTTGATTAGTCTGCCTCCACGAACTCCGTTCTCGGCGAATGCGGGCAGATGCCATGAAGATTCATGGAATAAAAGACGACTACGGCCACACACCGTTAACGGGGTGACGTCCTCTGACAGGTCGTATGGATGGTTCGCACGGGCTTGAAGCCTTGAATTGCGGAAATCCCTAGAGGCAGGATGCTGGGAACACTAACAGAGTGATTCGGGAATAGCTATAAGGAACTTTACCGGGCAGGGATCTTTGATGTGGTGCCCCGTCGGGGATAACCCTGCCAGGCCAGGCAGGGTTATCGGTCCGCCATCAACGATTAACGCACGCCGTCCCGGCGTAACGCAGCCGGCGTGTATTCACGGGAGCGACGCTCGGTACCATACTGGTAAGGCTCGTCTTCCTCGTTGGTCAGCCCCATCACCAGATAGCGCCCTGACAACAGGTCATACAGGGTTTCAAAGGCATAGGCCGGAATGTTGGCATCGTATATCTGCATCGCGTGCGCTTCGGCAACACGCCACAGGTTGCCACGACCATCGTAGTGATCCACCGCTGCAATCTGCCAGGTATCCTCATCAATGTAGAAGTCCCGTTTGCCGTAGACATGCCGCTCACCATCCTTGAGTGTCGCTGTTACATGCCATACCCGGTGCAGCTCATAACGCGTGAGGCCCTGGTCGACATGGCCGGGCTTTATGATGTCGTCATAGCTCAGGCTCTCGTCGGTCAGGCGATAGGAATTGTACGGAATGTACAGCTCTTTCTTGCCCTTGAGTTCCCAGTTGTAACGGTCTGGCGCGCCATTGTAGAGGTCCAGGTTGTCAGACGTGCGCTGACCATCTGCGGCGGTACCCGGCCCATCGTAGGCCACATTGGGAGCACGGCGAACACGACGCTGCCCGGAGTTGTACAACCATGCGCGGCGGGGTTCCTTAACCTGGTTGATGGTCTCGTGCACCAGCAGTACGTTGCCGGCGAGGCGTGACGGAGCGGTGATGGCCTGCTTGAAATAGAACATCACGTTGGGATCTTCGCTCGGATCGAAATCCTCCAGCGCCACCCGTTCGGTAAACGACTCGGTGAACCTGACTGGGCTGAAATCGCCGTTTGGTTGCGGTGTTACCTGTGCCACATTGCGGGTAAAGGAACCGCCGCGGTAGCGGGTGATATGGTTGAAAATCACCTCAAGACCATTTTGGGGGATCGGAAACGGGGTCGCTGTCGTGTAGTTCTTGAGACCGTTTCCGCTTTCCACCAATTCCACTTCGGTGGCATTGGCCTTGGTTTTCTCCAGCACGTCGGCAGGATAGGTCGCCGTTCTCCGAGTCTGGTAGACCGGCATAAAATAATTGTCGTACGTCTTGATCATCGCAATCTGGCCAGGCGTCAGGTTGTCCGCGTACTGGTCAACGTTGCTCTGATCGATACGAAACAGCTCTTTGTCGTTGGGAAACGGGTCCACGTATCGGCCGTCGCCCTGGTAGGCACCCGGCGCCTGAAGCAGCCCCCCGTCCCAGGCAGGAATTTCATCGCCATTACCGGACTTCTCGGCACCCATCGGCGTGAGCGTATCTCCCAGTTTGGCGGCCTCCTGGGCCGACACTCCTGCGCCGGCTGATACGGAATACAGCATTGAGCACGCTAATGCACTGTAAAGCAGGTTTTTTCGATTAATCATGGATTACTCCTCGGTTTTCAGACAATGGTTCAAAATGAATAGGACACTGAGGCCGACACGAAATCCCGGTCATTGATGACGTTGTAATCACCCCCGAAATAGTTGGTGTAACTCAGGTTGGCTTTGTAGGCGTTTTGATAGGTGGCTTCGACGGCAAGGCCCAGTGACTTGTTGCCTTCCTGGAAGTTGCCACCGGGATCTGGTGCGTAGCCCTTCACGTCGTGAGAGAAAAAGAGCCTGGGGCGCACGTTGACGCCGGCGACGGCATCCGGATAGTCCCAGACAAACAGCGTGCGATAGCCCCAGGAGAAGGATGTGGTAAACCCATCACCTCCGCAGTTGCTGGGGTTGATGTTCAAACGCGGGTCACTGTCTGTGCCCTGGCTGCAGTAATCACCGGTAAAGTTGTCACCTTCCAGCGGCACCGGCCCCACACCGTAGATGCCCGATCGTCCGTAGCGGGCTTCCGAGGTGCTGGGCAGATCGTGGATATAGGTGGCACCGACCTCACCAACAATGATGAAACGGGCGGCGCCCATTACCCGGTCAATGAAGTGAATGAATGTGGCCTGGGCCTGGGAAACGTTGTAACGGTCGTAGCCATCAACAGCCTTACCGGCATAGTTGAAATTGGGATCCTTCTCACGCTGGCGTTGCTCCAGCTTGCTCACTACCTGTCCATCCGGACCACGCTGTTGCAAGCCTCCGTAGATCAGCTCAAACGTGTTCCACTGGATGGGAAGGTTTGGCCGGAAGCTGTATTCCGCCCCCAGCGAAGTGCCCGTTGGCAGGGTGGTGTTGATACTGATGCCATAGAGATCAATGTCTTCCGGATACTCGATGAAATAGCTGGGAAACCTGGAGTTGGGCAGGTTGGGGTCGCTTTTCTGGTTTGCCGATGGGTCCGAGGGGTTGTTGACCACACCACTGATGTACGGAAGACGGCTGTGATAACGGGTGTAGTAGAACCCCAGCTCGGCCCCCAGGTCGGTCAGATACCAACGCAACGCGGCACCGAACTGATCCTTGTCCCCGGGCTCGCGATCGCCCAGGCGCGGAGACACGAATCCCTCTTCCAGCGCTTGGGAGTCAGGCACCTGGCCCGCCAGTAATACCGGGCCACAGCCATCGGCCGCCACGTCGGCGGAGGAAAAATAGGTGCCACAATCGTCAATCCTGAAGCTTTCCCAGTCGGTCTGAACAAACGCCTCCATGGTGATTTCAGGCGTCAGGCCAACCGACGTATACAACATCTCCACTGGTAACAATACGTCTTTCAGCTCCGCGCCGGGAGCACGAAACGCGGGAACATCGATCGGATTAACCGCGTTGATACCGCCCAGGATGAACGTGCTTTCCCCCCAGTTCACCACCTGACGGCCGTAACGGATCGACACCGGCGTATCTCCGAAGTACCAGTCCGTAAACACGTAGGCGTCGAGAAGATCCACACCGGAGGCGTTATCTTTGGCCTCATCATTCAATTCACGTCGCTGGCCGACCGGGTCCTTGGCGCGACGGTTATCCTTCAGTTCGTGGTCGTAATAATAAGTGCCTCGCACCAGCGCCCCGACCCGCGTCAGCGTGTCACTGTCGGGGGTGTAGTCCAGGAACAGTTCACTACGGCCACGCAGGATCTGGGAATATGGCTCGTTCTTTTCAAAGTTCAGGTTGCCGTCGTCGAAGTTGTTGGACGAGGCGCCCGTGTTACTGAATGCGAATTCCGGACCCAGGTTGCCCTGGGAGATCAGATCTTTGTCCTGATCTTCCAACCGATAGGCAATCCCCGCCGTCAGGGTCGTTGAGAGCGAGGCGTCGATCTCGTAGATGTCAAAATCGAATGCCATCGCCGGGGCAGTGGATACGATTGCGCCGATAGCCAGCGCCAGGCGTTTACGGTCTCGGTTTTTTGTTGTCATTGGTCTGTAGCTCCAGTTTTTCAGGCAAAGCTTCCCCATTGATGGAGAGAATCGCCATCGACATACACGTGTTTATCGGGAACGGGCGCTCCGGGATCTCCGAAGCGCTGGTTGTCTGGCCGTTGGGTTTCTAGATCAGGCCGCCACCAATCAGGCCACCATCACCTCCATCACCCCCACCATCTCCGCCGCCGTCCGGCTCACTGCCTGGATCGGTGTTGCCCTCGGCGGAGCAGTCCGTACCTGAGGTATCGGCATCCTTTACGACACAGGGGTTGCTGACAGAAACGGTGCCATCACTGAACAGCTCCAGCATCTGCGCGATCATCTCGTCGAAAACCGCACGTGAAGAAAAGGCATCCGCCGCTTTCTGACCGGCAGACACGGGGTTGCCATGTGACCCTTCCAGATAGCGGGTTATAGCTGGGAGGCCACTTGCCAGCGGCGTTGACTCAGCGCCCATACCCGCAGCCAGGGGATCCGTACCCGCCAGAGGTGCGCGCTCACTACTGATCACAAATCCGGTTTCCGGAACCGTGGTTTCAAGGGGCCCCATGGCGTAAAGCTGATCATCCGCGGCATTGGGAATCGTGTCGTCAGTTGGGCGCTCAGGGTCATCATCAACACCAACGATTTCAGTCAGCAACGTGTTGGTGTTCTGATAAAAGCCGGCATAGGCGACAGGGTCTGCCGAATCCAGCTGCGACTGGAACACATTGAAGTAGATGTTGAGCTCCGTACGTCCCTGCGCCAGCACGCCATCAGAGGCGGCGTCCAGCACGGGAAGAAGCTGTGGTGCCAGTGACTGCGAGTTTTCGAACAGACGTGTGAACTGACCGCCGGTGTTCAGCAGATTAGAGGCCAGAACCGGGCTGAGATTGGAGTTGCCCGCAGCACTCGCTGCATTGTTAACCGGTGGGAAGGCCGCGCCACCCATACCACTGAGCGAATGGCTCATGAAATAGACCCGGCTCGGATCAATGCTCAGGCCCTGGGCGCAATCGCCGGCGGCCTGACACGCGTTGATGGCGTCCTCGATCGCCTGCAACGAGGCGTTCACGTTAAGCAGGTCGAGGGTGCCCTGGCGCATGTTGTCACGGGTGTTGGCGTAGTTAGTGAAATTCAGGTACAGACTTCCCGATTCGGGCTCCTGCAGTTCACCCGCCGGTACCGGATTAAGATCCGCGTCAGCGGCGAAGCCAAAGTGACGCTCGACGGCGTCCGCCGAAGCACCATCCTGAGTGGTGATGGGATTAAGACCAACCACGCCCTCTCCGAAAATACCGTGCAGCGGCTGATCGATACCGATGGTGACGAAGCAGTCAAAGGTATTGCCAGGGTCTGCGCAGGACAACCCAGCGGCTGTCGCAAGAGGGAGGATCGCCGAACGGTCGGTGGTCACGGCATGCTGATAGATGATCACCGGAAAACCATTTGCCGGGGTCTGCGGGGCAATCAAGGCCTGGTTGGTGTCGGGCGCGGCGACCACAATGGGGACCGTTGTTTCACCGGACTTTTCAACAAACGGGAAACGGTAGGTCACCCGATCGGAGGGAGCCTGATCGAGCGACTCTTCGGCGCTGAAGTCCGCCGGG
Organism: Marinobacter sp. G5_S1_61_S3; assembly: GCF_054968585.1. Classification (NCBI taxonomy): domain Bacteria; kingdom Pseudomonadati; phylum Pseudomonadota; class Gammaproteobacteria; order Pseudomonadales; family Marinobacteraceae; genus Marinobacter; species Marinobacter sp. G5_S1_61_S3. The sequence goes on from NZ_JBQKUK010000019.1 coordinate 32,226, forward strand.
AGCCAACTGGCCGAGCGTACAGCTGAACCATCCGTCGCCTCCGGCACGCCCTGAAAATACGGCAGGGTAATCTCGCCCTCATAGACATGGATATTAAGAGGAGTGCCCTGAACTTCCTGAGCCAACGCCGGATTTATCTCACCACCGTCGCGCTGGTTGAACATTCTTACTGTTCGCGGCTTCGGGGCATCAATAAGGTTGTCAGCGGCGGTTGCAAGCGCCTGCGCTTCACCCTCGTTGTCGGCGACAGTATCGACGGCCATCGCTGTTGCGGCCTGCAAAGCATAGGCGACTCTGCGGTCCGCCTGATCATTGCTGACAAGGTCCTGATATTGAACGACCATGCCAGCGTCCCGGGCCTCACTGAGCAGGCCGGCGAGCTCGGCGTCGTAGAGGCGGAAATCTGTGTCCGTCAGCGTTGCATGGATTTCATCGTTGATGTTCTGCTGTTCCGCCGTCGCGGCCCCCTCCAGCGGCTGTTGAGTCAGGTTGTAGAATCCGGAGATCAACTGCTGAAGCCCTTCCTGTCGGGCAGCTATACCCAGGCTGTTGCGGAAGAACGTTACCGGGGCTGTGTTTGCCAGCAGTACGTCGTCTACCGCCGTTGTGGTGATCGTTGTGGAAAACACAACGTCATCGAACGTCTTTGAGAATCCAGCGATGGAAAACGCCTGCTTGAACTCAAAATAATCGGAGGCGAGTCGGCGGGCAGGCAGCAACGCCTCGCGGAATGGCTCGAACGCAACATTGGAAAGTACCGCTTCCGGGTCCGCCACCGACTGGTAGGTCGGAGCGCCAACGAGCGGGTCGCCGTTGGTGTCTACAATGTCGTCGGTGATGGCCAGGGCGTACCGGGTTTTCTCAGCCAGTGGCTTGACCGGCAGAATCCGGATCATATTGTTCTGGCCACCATCGATATCCAGCAGCTCAACCCGAAGTCTGTCCTCAACCAGGGCATCGAAAATTGCATCCGCTTCGGCGGTATTACCGCTTTCCTCAAGTGCCAGTGCCCGCCGGTACTGAATCGCCGATGAAATTCCGGCGACCTCTCCGGAGGTTTGACGGAGGCTATCGCCACCGGCATATTCCAGGGGAATCAGGAACACATTCTGATCCGGGTTGGGGACAACCTCGCCCTCCACGGAGACAAAGTCACGTGCATCAAGGGTCTGCTGGCTGTCCAGGCTGCCACTGATCTTGATATCAATGGGTGCCAGTACTGAATTTCCATCGAGAAATCCAATGCCCGTGGTCACTGGGTTGGCAGGATCACTGCCATTCAGCATGGTGCCGTCGTCAACCTCACTGAGATAGAAAAGGGAATCGCTTGGAATCGGGAATTGGGTGGTCAACGGGTCAAATAATGGGTGAGTTCCCCGCTCCACGGCCGGATTGGTAATGTCGTAGTCTGGGTCCGCATTCTTTGTAGTCTGGCTGCTGCTTTCAAAACAACCCGTCAGGCTGACCGACAAAATGACCATCGACATCAGTCGCGTTTGGCGCATGAACATACTTGTTTACCTCTGTACGTTTTTTTGTAGTTCGAGACTCGTCCTGTGTCTTTCGGCCTAACACGGAAGTCTAATTGCGGTGGTTCCAAAAAAATTTTCCCGAATAGACGAGAAATCGCAAAAGGAAGGGCTAACTGGTTCTTGTAGCGAGAAATTTGTCTCGAACAAAAGGCAATAATGATGGTATGTTCAGAATCTGACATCCGAACACCTACAAGAATGGCCTGAGGACGGGGCACCCGCCAAACCGTGCCAACCACAGACCGAGGGAATCAGATTGGCTTTGCTCCCATTTCGTTCGTCGTCGTCAAAGCGATTTGACCGGCTGATTCTGCCTTACATGAAAGGCATGTATATTTTCGCCTACCGCCTGACTGGCCAGAAACAGGACGCAGAGGATCTGGTGCAGGATGTCGTGGTCAAGATGTACCCCCGGCTGGACGAACTGGAAAACGTGCAGCAACCCCAGCCATGGCTCAACCGTGTGTTGTACCGGCACTTTGTTGACCTCACCCGAAAACAATCCAGCCAAAGAGAAATCAGCGTCAGTACACTGGTCGCTGCGGAGAGCCAGACCGCCTTCATAGAATCCCTCGGCGAGGCAAGCCCGGATGCGTCCGCCGGTATCGACCAAACGCGCATTGGCGAAACCGTCAAGCGGTTACTGAATACCCTGCCACCAGACCAACGAACCCTGTTATTGCTTCACGACGCGGATGGCTGGCGCCAGGAGGACATTGCAACGGTTCTGGATGTGCCTGTTGGTACGATAAAATCACGCCTGCATCGCAGCAGAGCGTTTATGCGGGAACGGTTGAAAAAACAAATGGAACCTTTCGAAAAGCAACAACGTGAAGGGTGAAGAGGTGAATGCCATGACGTGTCGTCAGTTCCATCAGGAGGTCGACAGCCTGGTTCGCGGCGATCTTCCGCTGCATGAACAGGAAGCCCTCCAAGCTCACGCATCGACGTGTGCCAGTTGCTCAGAACTTTGGGAGGATGAACAACGCCTGCAAAAAGGCATCATGGCCCAGACCGTTCCAGAGCCCGACGACGATTTCGAATCCCGCGTTCGTGCAATGGCACTCGCTGGCGAGACACCTCGGAATTCCACGTTACGCAAAACGTCACTCTGGGCTTCATCAATTGCCGCCGTGCTGGCACTCGGTATCTTCATCGGTATGCAGGTCGGCCCGGCAGATACGGGATTGCCCGAAGACATCGCAGATGCTAACGGGCAGACAGCAACAGAAACCGTTGCTGAACCCGAAAGTGGAGCGGAACTGAAAACCGTCAGGCTGGCGTTCAATTCCCGCAAGGCGATGGACAACGTCACTCTGACCCTGGAACTGCCGCCCAACGCAGAACTGGCACCCTTCCCGGGGCGCCAGACCATCAGCTGGACGGTGGATCTCAAGCAAGGCGATAACGTATTGGCGTTGCCCATCAACGTACTGTTCCCTGGTTCCGGCAAACTGGTTGCGCACCTGGACGATGGAACCCGGCGCAAAACGTTCAGCACCGCCATTCCAGGAAACACGGAGCCTTCATCATGAAAAGACATATCCATATGCGCTGGCTTGCTCCGGCCATGCTCGGCCTTCTGCTTGCTACACCGGCTCTGTCCTGGGCTCAGGACGATCTTGATGTGACCATGAGAATGGTCGCGGACGATCAAGAGCTGGACGATTCCTTTGTGCAACAACTTGAGCTTCCGGAGTCCGTGGACGCGCCCGCCGGCGCAAACGGGTTCGGTGATATGCAGACGGATTCCGGCGACTTCGCTTCCGATACCCGGGAAGACATGCTGGATATCGAGAGCACTCTCTCCGAACAGTCACGGGAGTCTCGTGACGCGCTCGGCATCGAACTGCCTGGCGAGATCATCCAAGACGAACCAGAACTGGATCTGCCGGGCATCGAAGACCCTGGACTGGACCTGCCTGGCACCGGCGATACCGATCTGGACCTGTTAAACGACAACGGCCTGAATCTGGAGGAAACCGGACAGCAGTAGATTAGATACAGACGTCACACCTGATCCCTTCAGGACTGGCGCTCGCCCGTCCAATGGCTGTTATACTCTGAGTCCGAGTTCAGACTATTCCGGAGAGAGTATTTGCGCCGTCTTCTGACCATCGCACTGGTGTTGTGTCTCGCGCTGTCAACCGCCCATGCTCAGGAGCATACGACCGAGGCTAAGACGCTCTTCCGTGCGGGTATCCAGGCGTTTAACGCCGGTGACCTGGATGAAGCTCGCCGCTTACTTGAGTCCGCCGTCTCGAAGGGGTTGAGCTCCCGCTCACTCAATTACAACCTGGGCGTTGTCTATTACAAGCTCGGGCTTTACGAGGAGGCGGAGCAAACCTTCCGGACCCTTATCCCCACCCGTCAGAAAGCGCTTGCCTACTACAACATCGGGTTGACCGCCCTGGCCCGTGAAAATCAGAACGCCGCAACAAAAGCGTTCCAGAACGTGCTTGCGTCCGATCCTGACGACAACCTGATATCGCTCGCCACCCGTCAACTTGAACGCCTCGATCCAACGATGCATGCTGCCTCACCCAGAAAACGTTGGGCTGGCCTGGTTTCCATCGGGGGTGGCTATGAAGACAACGTTGCGCTGTTCCCGGATACCGCCCCCCGAAAGCTCGACAGCGGCTTTGTGGAAACTCTGGCGGCTGCCTCCTATTACCTCTATGGCGACTCTTCGGCGGGACTGCGTTCGGACATCAAGTTCTATTCGCGTCAGTACCCTTCCGAGCACACGTTTGACCTGCAGGTGATTCAGGCGGGTGCAAAATGGGTTCAGAAAACCGCACCGGGAGTGATCAGCGTAGGCCTTGGCGGCGACTATATATGGCGGGATCGGCGATCAAGGGAACGTCGCGCTCGCCTGATGGCCGGCATAACCACCCTCGACTGCCCAGGCCCCGGCGCGCGATGCCTGGTTAGAGCAGAGGCCACCCAGATTTTTCCGTTACCTGGATTCGATGCCTATCGGGGCCAGATGTACCGGCTTGATGCCCATTACCGTCTCCGGCCGGGGAACTGGACGGCGGAACTCAAATACCGGGCTGACTACAATGACCGGGACAATCTGGATACCGGAGAGGAGTTCTTCAGTGTGTCGCCCGAGCGACATGGCCTTGATGCAGGCATTGAGTACGACCTGACTGACCAACTGAGTGTTGAAGCCGGGGCGGGCTTTCGCTTCAGTTACTATCGTACGCCACACCAACTGATTGTTCCCGAGGGCCGACAAACGATACGTCGTGAAGACAAGCGTCATACACTGTCCGTTGGCACCACGTATCGTTTCTCTCGTCGAACATCTCTCAGTCTGGATCTGGACCGTATCGACAACAACAGCAATATCGATCGCTACAGCTACGATCGCCACACCGTCACCGCCAGCCTGGCCGTCGGATTCTGATACCAACCCACGTGCACACGTGACTGCCGGGCATCAGTAAACGTTATTCCGTTGCCGCTTTTGCGAAACCGGCCAGTGCTCCCTCTATCTTTTTGATGACCTGATCACAGCCTTCAATGTCGTGACGCTGTTTCAGATACTCCGGGTCGTTATAGCCTAACCAGACCGTTCCCTCACTGTCTTCCCAGATCAGCGCTTTCTGCGGCAAATCAATCGCCACACTCTGGGCACATTGCATCAGGGGCGTCCCTACCTTCGGGTTGCCAAAAATCACCACCTCGGTTGGGCGTAGTTCCAGCCCCGCCTTGCTGGCACCCTCCGTGTGGTTAATGCGGTTCATCACCGTCATACCCTTGCTTTTAAGGGTCGAGACCAGCTTGTCCGCCGTCATCGCAACGCTGTATTTACTTTGCGTCGTTACCATTCCATCAGCCCCATCGGCACCGATCGCGGCCAGTGGCAGAATCAGCAAAGCTGCAAGAATCGGGATTCTGGTCCAGACTTTCATTACGCATCTCCTTGGAATATCGAACCACTCCAGCATAGGCCAGTTAACTCCGGCCTGCACAGGCCGCTCAAAATCAAAGTGATACGCTTCCACACAGAGTACGTAGAAACCCTTATAATTTTATAAATCCAAAAAACGAGGTCTTTATGACTCATGCGCTGAAGGGAGCCCTGCTTCCGCTCATTGCCATCATGGCTGGTTGTAGCCAGGGCGAATCTGAAACCGCATCCACCCATAAACCGGCCGAACAACTCGCGCCGCCGCAAGAGACCGGCGTACTGGAGGTGGCAACTCGCAACGGCGCCACCACCTACTATCTCGACCGCCACCAGAACCCCATTGGCCCAGAGTTCAGCCTGGTGTCACGCTTCGCCGAGAGCAAAGGCTGGACCGTCAACTGGACCATGCACGATTCAACCGCCGAGGTCTTGCAGGCGCTGGAGGCTGGCAACACGCATCTGGCGGCCGCCGGGCTGACCCACCTGCCATCACGGACAGAACGGTTCACACGCGGGCCCGCGCACACCGAAATCACCGAGCAACTGGTGTGTCATCGCGACATGCGACCCATGCCCAGAAAACCGGAAAGCATGCCTGAGGTCAGCATTGCGGTCACCGCCGATTCCAGCTACGTAGAAACTCTGAACAAGCTCGCCAGCGAACACGAAGGTATCACGTTCACCGAAGATGACAGCAGAACGACCGAAGTTCTGCTTTCTGAAGTCGCTGAGCAGGACATCGACTGCACCGTCGCTGACTCCAACATCGTTCAGGTCATGCGCCGCCACTTCCCCCACCTGGAAGTGGCCATGAACCTCACCCAGGGCAATAACCTGGGCTGGTACCTACCAGCCGGTTCCGACGATCTGGCGGGAACCACCCGGGAATGGATGAACAGCACTGACGGTGACGAAGCCATCGGCTATATCGAGAGCCGCTATTACGCGTACATCGGCGAATTCGATTTCGTCGACCTGCGCGCCCTCAACCGCCGGATAGATGAGCGACTTCCCAACTTTATTGATCGCTTCGCCGAAGCAGAAACCAAAACCGGCATGCCGGCTGACTTGCTGGCGGCGCTGTCCTATCAGGAGTCCCACTGGGACCCGGCTGCCGTATCACCCACCGGCGTTCGCGGCATTATGATGCTGACCCGGAACACCGCCGAATCCCTTGGCGTAATGGACCGTCTGGACCCCGTGGCGGCCATTGATGGCGGTGCCCGCTACCTGGCGGATCGCCATCGCCGGTTACCCGAAACCATTCCTGAGCCAGACCGCACCTTCCTTGCCCTGGCCAGTTACAACATTGGCCGTGGTCACCTGTTGGATGCCCGCCAGCTTGCGCGCGAACTGGGCAAAAACCCTGACTCCTGGGACGATATGAAAGAAGTCCTGCCGCTGAAAGCCGACAAGCGCTACTACCCGAGTACCCGCTACGGCTACGCCCGTGGCTACGAACCAGTACACTATGTACAGCGCATCCGGAACTACCGTGATGTGATCAGCTCAGCGTTTGACTAACTTCCTGACAACACGGACTTACCCATGAAACGATGGATCTCACGGCTTGCCCTGCCCCTCCTGCTGCTGTTTACCAGTCAGGCGGCGGGGCAACCGGAGCCGATCAAAGTCGGCATCACCACTGTCCCGCCCTTTGTCATGGAAACCGACAGCGGCGAATGGGAAGGCATCAGTATCGATCTGTGGCGCCAGGTTGCCGATGGCCTGAACCGGGAATACACATTCGTTCCTCTCTCCTTCAGTGATCTACTGACGCAGGTCGAAAGCGGACAAGTCGACGTGGCGGTGGGAGCTCTCACCATGACCGCCGAACGGGAAGCGGCATTCGACTTCACCCACCCCTTCTACCAGACAGGCCTGTCCATCGCAGTACCTCCGGCGCCTGAGCAGGGGCTGCTCGCCAGCCTTCGCGCGCTGATCAGTTGGCAATTTATGAGCGTGGTTATCGCCCTGGGTGGCTTGCTTCTGGCTGTGGGATTTGTGCTGTGGCTGTTTGAGCGTCGGCGCAATCCGGAGCAGTTTGGTGGCACCGCGGTACAGGGAATAGGAGCGAGCTTCTGGTGGGCGGCTGTGACAATGACCACTGTTGGTTATGGTGACAAGGCTCCGGTGTCGCTGGCGGGCCGAATGGTTGCGTTGGTGTGGATGTTTGCCGGGTTGATCATGGTGGCAAGCTTTACCGCAGCGATTACCTCATCGCTCACCGTCAGCAACCTGCAATATCATATTCAGGGCCCCGACGACCTCAACCGCGCCAACGTAGCCACCATCGCTAACACCGCCAGCGAGCAGTATCTGCAAGATCAGCGCATTCGGCACCAACTCTATCCAGACCTGACCAGCGCCATGCTCTCAGTCGCCAATGGTGAAACCGATGCCGTGGTCTACGACAGGGCCCTGCTGCAATACCGCAACCTGCAACTGGGGGACAAGAGGTTGACCCTGCTGCCCGGTATTTTCCAGCAGCAACTCTATGGGTTGGCCCTGCCGTCCGAAAGTCCATTGCGTGGGCCGGTGTCCGAGCAGATTCTTGAGGTCACGGAATCATCAGGCTGGAAGGACATTGTCCGGCGCTACCTGGGCCGCGAGTAATCCTGAAAACAGCCCGAGGCATCAATAGACCTTGGCACACCCCTCGGGCCGGGTTTTGAAGCGCTTGTGCAGCCATAGGTACTGGTCTGGCTGTTCACGAACGGTGTCTTCGATGTAGCGACTCCAGGTTTCCGTATCGCTCTGTTTGCAGACACCAAATCCCTCCTGGATTGGCGAGAATATCACCCGGTAACGACCATCAGGCATCCGCAGATGGCTCACACAGATGACTGAGGCACCGGACACTCGAGCAATGTAGCTGGGTGAGGTAATACACCCGGCCTCGGTGCCAAAAAACGGCACAAACAGCTCGGTTTTCTTGCCAAAGTCCTGATCGCAGGCAAACCAGACTTCCCCGCCTTTTTTGAGGAACGACACCAACGGCCTCAACTCACGCTTGGTGAACGGGCGGATACCGAAGTGACGCCGGCGACCGTTTTCAATCATCCGGTCAATCACCGGATTATTGTTGGGGCGGTACATATACCCCGGTTTCTTCAGGTGACAGGCAATCAGCGGAAGCGCAAAGTCGAAAATACTGTAGTGCCCGCCGATTAACAGCACACCTTTACCTCTGGCCTGGGCTTCTCGCAGGTGCTCCAGCCCCTGAACCTCGGCGCCCTCGCAAAAGCCCGACATATCCCGCCACCAGGCGTGAATACTTTCCAGGAAACCACGGGTACAGGCCACAAAGTTATCCCGCACCAATCGCTCACGAGCGGCGTCATCAAGCTCCGGAAAACAGGTCGCAATATTGGTATTGGCCACCTTGGCCCGTGACGTCAGCTTGCCTTCCAGAAAACAGCCCAGCCGCCGGCCAAAACGCTGCTTGGCCGACATTGGCAGCAGGGCAAGCAGATAAAGCGTGAAGACCAGAAGCCACGAAGGCCAGAGAACCGGATGCCACAACGGCATATTCTTCTTATTTTTACGGCCGGACATACATCATTGCCTGTTCAAAAACGGGCAATGAGACTGCCATATTTTGCGGCAGATTTGTAGTTGCATTCATCAATGATCGAGCTGTGTCACACCTTCAAGAGCCAAACAGCGCTGAACGCAACGGCCTCATGAAACCGCGTTTTGGTTTGGTTTGCTGAACCGGCCGGCGACCATCGAACTCCAGGTAACCATCCTCGATAGGCTCAAACCTGAGAGTTTTCACATCCTCCAGATAGTTCTGGCTGACCTTCCAGGGGCCATGGGTTCCCTGCCTTGGCAACTTGTCGTCAGCCCGACGGATATAACCGGAATCCAGGCCGCCCATCATGGTGTCTCCGGCGCGACTGTCGCCGGTGTCACGGGGTATACAGACGCTCTGCCCCTTGCTGTCCATATGATTGAACAGGCGGCACAGGTATTCAGCCGCGATATCGGCTTTCAGGGTCCAGGAGATGTTGGTGTACCCGAAAATCATACCGGCGTTGGGTACGCCCTCCACCATTACGTTCTTGTAGATCACCTTGTCCCGCAGCGTGACCGGATGACCATCCACCACCAGGTCCATGCCACCCAGCATCTGGATATCCAGCCCAGTCGCCGGAATGATGATGTCGGCCTCCAGTTCCTTGCCGGATTTCAGCAGAATACCGTTTTTGGTAAAGCGTTCGATATGGTCCGTCTCCACCGATGCCTTGCCCGCCTTGATAGACTCAAACAGATCACCGTCCTTCACCACACACAGGCGCTGATCCCAGGGGTTGTAGCTGGGTGAGAAATGGCGCATATCGACCTTGCCATCCAGTTGCCGGCGTACCATGGCCAGGAACAACCGCCGCATGGCCTTGGGGTTCTTGCGGGAACGATTGAACAGCAGCCGTGCAATGCTGACGTTACGGGCACGGGTCAGCCGATAGGCGACATTGGCGGGCAGAACCTTCTGAAGGCCCAGCGCCACGGCGTCCCGGGATGGCAGCGGCATCAGATAGGTGGGCGAACGCTGCAACATGGTTATGTGAGCGGTTTCCTCCGCCATCGTTGGCACCAGGGTGATGGCCGTGGCACCACTGCCAATCACCACCACACGTTTGCCGGTATAGTCCAGGTCCTCAGGCCAGTGCTGCGGATGCACAATCTGGCCGCCAAAATCGGCCTCGCCAGGGAAGTCGGGCTTATAGCCGGCATCGTAGTTGTAATACCCTGTGCAGCCCACCAGAAAGCTGGCGGTAAAGGTAACGGTTTCGCCGGTGGCTTCCTTGCGGGCCGTCAGTGTCCAGCACTTGTCTGTGCCTGACCACTCAGCGGAAACAACCGCCAGGCCATACTGGATATGCTGTTCAACGTTGTTTTCCCTGGCGGTATCGTGAACGTACTGCTTGATCGACGGGCCATCCGCCAACACCTTGCCCCCGGTCCAGGGGCGGAAGTTGTAGCCAAAGGTGTACATGTCGGAATCGGAACGGATACCCGGGTAGCGGAACAGATCCCAGGTGCCTCCAAGGGACTCACGGCGCTCAATGATGGTGAAAGACTTACCCGGGCACTCTCGTTTGAGGTGACAGGCCATGCCAATGCCGGAAACGCCGGCGCCGACAATCAGTACGTCTACATGTTGTTCGCTCATAACCACCCTGTCGGCATCTGCCGTTGTTTTATCAACATTTCAGCGCGGATCACACGCCAACAGGATGAGAATAGCCCAGGAGGGAAAACGCCGAAATTGGCCCCATGCGATGAATTCGGCGCCGTTTCGGTCAGTTCTGTCAGCTCGTTTGAGCCTGTTGCAGTCTGCCTCAGTCCGGGCGCGGCACGTTGAGAATGTCGCCTAGCGTGCCGTATTCGCTGCCCCCCAAACGTGAAATCGGGTCGATGCCCTTGGCATCAATAATGTAACGCCCCTGATCGTTAATGCTGGCAACCTGATCATCCACAAACACCTTCTTGATGTTGCCAAACACCAGCGACTGCGGCGTGTCACCCATTTCAATGACCTCTCGCAACTCGCAGTAAAACGCCACCAGGCACCCCTCGACCCGGGGCATCGGCCAGCCTTCTTCCTGCACCAACTTCATATCCAGTCGGTCCAGTTCAGACTGGCCGTGGTCCAGATGGCGGGACGACTCCGTCATGGCTTGAGCCTGGCTGCGGCTCCCAATGTGCACCACAAACTGCTTACGAGCCTCAATATTCACCCGCGTGTCCTTGAAGCTACCATCGCTGGGCTTCTTGCCCACAGACACCATCAGGATTGGCGGCTTACCGGTGACCACGGTAAAGAACGAATACGGCGCCAGGTTGTAGTCATCCCCCGGATTCTGCGACAACACCCACGCCACCGGCCGCGGGATGACGGTCTGGGTCAGGATTGGGTGGATGTGCTGTGCCTCGATCGACTCAAGGTCTATAAGCATTCGTGTTTCCTTCATGCAGTGAAAAGCAGGGAAAGGGGCCTACCGAATGAGCAATGTATTAGGCATGAGCCTCTCAAAGTGACACGCCGCGCTGGATAGCGCGAAACTCACAGCCGTGGCCAAGAATACACACCAATGATGCGCAGATGAATGAGATCACTGGTATTTGAGGGCAGCACTTGGGAAGCCTATAAAAGGATGCGAGAGATCTCAAGCCCTTCCCAGCGCCTGGTTCTTAGAATTATTTGTCGCGGCCATCAACTGACCCGTCAGGCCACCTCGGCCGACACCTGAAATTGCCCAGTCAGTCTTTGCAGCTTGGTGGCTGAGGCTTGGGTGCGCTCGGAGCTGAGCATCAACTGCTCGACAACCCCATTCATGATGGCTGCACTTTCAGCCACACCCGCCGTTTGGCTACTTTGTTGATGATTGGTGTCCTCAATGCCCGAAATGGCTCGGAACAGCTTTTCCACCATGTCGTGCAGCGCCGAGTTATCGTCCGCTGCGGCCTCAACCTTGCGAAGTCGCTCCTCCATCTCCGACATGCCACCCTCCATCGTCACCACAGCCCGACGGGTTTCCTCCTGCACATTGTCCAACCGCTCGCCAATGTCTTTGGTGGCCTGGGCGGTTCGGCTCGCCAGCTGTCGGACCTCATCGGCAACCACAGCAAAGCCCCTGCCAGATTCTCCCGCACGGGCGGCCTCGATGGCGGCGTTCAGCGCCAGAAGATTGGTCTGAGCCGCGATGTCATTGATCACCAGCGCTGTCTTGCTGATTTCCTCTGTGCGATCGTTGGCCGCCCGAATACATTCCGCCGAACGATTGATAACGTCCCGAATACTCTGGGTTTCCTTGCTAACCAGGGCAAACTGCTCCCGCGCCCGCTCCACCACATCCTCCATTCCCGAGCGCATTTCCTGCGCCGTGGTAGAAGCATTTTTGATCTCGTTCTCCTGTTCAGTGGCACCACGCACCATATCTTCGATGTGCGTCAGTACTTCACGAATCCGCTCGTCGGCCAGTTGGTTCTGGTTCATCAATTGATCGCTGGCCTGGCGGGAGTCCGCAGCCAGGGAAAGCACCTGACCAACCATGCCATCAAGGCTGTCGATGAAACTGTTAATCCAGCGGGCCAGATCCCCGGTCTCGTCCCGACGCATACGGGACAGGTCCATACGCTGGCGCAGGTTGCCTCCCCCTTCTGCAATGTTTCTGATCACATCCGCCATAGTGCCCAACTTTTCCGAGAGAGGTTTAGCCGAAGATGCCCGAAACAGCATCACCGTGACCAAGGCGGCCAATGCATTCACGGTGCCTTCCAACCATAGGGGAACGCCACTCCAGGCGAGCCCAAAATTGATAGACCAGAGCAGCCCCATGAAGATGGTCAGGCGCGCTGTCAGGCTCCAGGAGATAGAACGCCGACGGTAGACCTCTTCGAGATCTCCCTCGCACATCATGCCCCACCGATCCGGTGAGCCAGGCATCTGAACCGTCACGCCCTTGCCGATTACTGGAATATGGCGATAATCCGAGTAGCCCGGGTACTTCACGTAGAGATTCTCGCCCCTGGCGATGGTTTCCCGAACACCGGGATGCAGTTGCCCCGTGGCGGGGTCGGTGAAGCGAATTTCGAATTCGGTGTGTTCACGTACACCCACCGTGCCGAACCCCGTGCGAATGCCATCTTTCAGGTTGTCACCGTGGCTGAACGTGGCGTCTTCGAAGCGGGACCGTGAAAGCGCAGTCCCGGTCAGGATGGTGTTGTCGAACTTGCTGTCAATCATGAACAGGTAGTTGTCACCCGATTCCTCAAACACGTGCCCTGCTTCGCGCTGAATAAGGTCGCTCATCACGTCATTGGGAATACGTGCACAGATGGCCGCCTGACGCCCCTCTTTCAACGTCACGGGCTGGTAGAACATCAGAGTCACGGCATCATGGAAGCGAGAGGTCGTAGCCCCGAGAGCCAGGGTAACAGGGTCCTTGTGGGGGCCATGGAGAAAACGCGACCGGACCCCGGCCTCAACCGCTTTCTGGGGAAGGTCCCGTTTTCCGCGGCGCCCCGTTGCGGAGGACTCCAGCACGGCACCGTCCGCGTTCACCACGAAGAGTTCAGAGATCTCCCGGAGTCTGCCGGACGAGGCCTGGAGCAACTCCCTGACGCCCTCATCAGCCTGCCCGTCAAGCCGGGCTGCCAGTGTTTCTAGAAAGGACCACTTGTTATCCGCCCAGGCAATCAGAGCATCACGCCGTGTTCGGGCGATACTCTCGAAAATCTGTTCATTGGTGTCATACATATTCCTGTTCAGAAAACAGGACCAGCCCATGGCAAGCTTGCCCGTTGCGCCCCAAACCGGTAACCAGCTTCGCTCTGCACCGGTCAGTTTCATAGTTTCGCTTTTCAGGGTCATTTACGCCTCCTCCAATCCGTACACCAGGACCGCAAGGCACAATGCCGGTGCAGCCAATCCGGAACACAAGGGCTTGTAGCAAGGTTCAGGCCGAATCAACCTGATGGCGCTAGGAAACCAATTATTCCGCTGAATGCCTGGACTCGGAAGATAGAGTTGGAAATGGGAAAATCACAGAATTGCGCCCTGCGAACGCACGACGATCAATCACAGGACAAGGCATGCACCGTTTTGGGGCGCTGAACGGCGGCCACACATTCTAGGCCAAGGGGTCGCCGGCGTTCGTAGTCCGCTGGGTTGAACGGCTATAAAAAAGCCCCCGAAGTGGGGGCAAACACGTGACAGTGACTGTCGGTTTGGCACAGCCTTAGTGGCTGATCATCCAAGGCCGCATGGAGGGGAACATTTTCTTCCCGTCAGCGGTATAGAACAGCATCGACTTTCCGGGTTTTGGCAAGCCACAGCCGCAACTGCGGCCGTGCTCAGGGTCCTGCTCCCGGCGATCGGCGGTGGAGAACACCGGTTCGTGGCGGGACTTTTCGTTTCGGTCCTGGGCAGTGCGCCTGGCAGGGTCCATGTTTGCGATTTCCGGGGGTAGCACAATCACTCGTGGCGAAAGCACCTGGCAAGTGGGACATGCCATCGGTTTTGCGCTGTCTTCCATCGTTGCCAGAGTGTGGAACAAACCGTGTTCCCGGCATTTGTAGTCGTATACGGGCATGGTGACTACTCCTTGTCTTTCGACAGAGGTACGTCCATTCCGCCACTGGTCATTTTCTTCGGACCCTCTGCGGATGGATTGATGTCGAAATCAAAGATACCTGTGGGCAGCCAGAGTGTGGCGCAGGCGTTTGGAATATCCACCACGCCACTGATGTGGCCCTCTACCGGTGCGCAACCAAGAATCGCGTAGGCCTGGGCCTTGGTGTAGCCGAACTTGGTCATGTATTCGATGGCATTCAGGCAGGCCTGGCGATAGGCCACATGCACGTCCAGGTAATGCTGGCCACCGTCTTCATCAACCGAGATCCCTTCAAAGATCACGTAATCGTCGTAACGGGGCTTGATCGGGCTGGGTTTGAACACCGGGTTCTTGATGCCGTATTTCTTAACGCCATCCTTGATCAGGTTCACCCGCAGGTGAATCCATCCAGCCATTTCGATGGCACCACAGAAGGTGATTTCACCATCGCCCTGGCTGAAGTGCAGGTCGCCAACCGACAGGCCCGCACCATCCACGTAGACCGGGAAATAAACCTTGGAGCCGCGGGAAAGATCTTTGATATCGCAGTTACCACCATGTTCCCGGGGCGGTACAGTGCGAGCGCCCTCAGCGCCGGCCGCTTTGGCGGCGTCGCCTTTCAGCTGGCCCATGTGGGCGGTATCACCGTTGGGCAAGGTGGCCAGTTCCGGCACCCGCTCCGGATCTGTCGCTACCAGTCCTGCTTCACGTTTGTTCCAGGTATCCAGCAGGTCTTTAGAGGGCAGGCAACCTATCAGCCCCGGGTGAATCAGGCCGGCAAATTCCACGTTGGGAATATGGCGCGATTTGGTGAACATTCCATTGAAATCCCAGATGCTCTTCTGGGCGTCCGGAAAGTGTTCGGTCAGGAAGCCGCCGCCGTTCTGCTTGGAGAAGAAGCCGTTGAACCCCCACTGGCTTTCTTCAAAGGTGCCGATGTCGAGAATATCCACTTCCAGCAGGTCACCCGGCTCGGCGCCTTCCACCCCGATCGGGCCAGACAGGAAGTGCACCTGGCTGAGGTCTACATCGCGCACATCGTCTGCGCTGTCGTCATTCTTGATCTGGCCACCGGTCCAGTCATAGCATTCCACGATGAAGTCGTCACCGGGTTTAACGGTGGCCACCAGCGGAATATCCGGGTGCCAGCGGTTGTGGATTTTGTCGTTGTCGTAAGCCGACTTGTTCAGATCAATCTTGATAATGGTTTCAGCCATAACGGGCGCTCCTTGGTGTTGGCTTGCACAATTAGGTAACGGTTTTACTATCCGAGATCCCGCGCCCCGGAGGTATTCGCGAAATGCCCCCCACACCTACGTCATTCGACGTATTGGTGCACGGTGACCGCCCCATTCTGAGTATCGGCCTCAAACCGCTGACAGTCAGGATGCGCCAACAGTGCTCTGGCTACCGCGGGCTCCAGACGCTGGCGAAAAGCCCGCAACATCTCCCGGGCTCCATAACGGGCATCGTAGCCACAGCACAGTTCGCCCCTAAGCTTAGTTGACAGTGACAGCACTGCGTGTTTTTTGCCCAGCCGCCGGTTGAGCCCCACTAACTCGATGTCCAACAGTGCTTCGAGCCAGTTATCAGCAAGGCTGTTGAAGGTAAGGATCTGATCAATACGGTTCAGAAATTCAGGGTCGAAATGCCGACGCAGAGCAACATCTAGCAAGTATCCGCCCTCACCGGCCGATAACCCGAGCCAGCGGCGCCAACCTCTCTGATAACGCTGTTGGTGCGCCTCAGCATCCAGAGCTCCGGCATTACTGGTCATGAATATCAGAGTGTTGCTGAAATCGATTTCCCGGTTACCGGAGGGAAACATCAGCCGGCCAGTGTCCAGAACGTTCAACAGGGCGCGGATGACTTCCCGGCTGGCTTTCTCGATTTCATCAAACAACACAATGCCAGGCTTGCTGAACGAGCCCTGTACTTTGTCCAGATCAAACAGGCTGTGGCCTTCCTTACTGCCCACGTAGCCCGGCGGCGCGCCGGTAAGTGCGGCGGTATAGTGCTCCTGAGCCAGGGTGTTCATATCGATGCGGCACAGGCCATCCCGGCTGCCATGAATGGCTTTTGCAATCAGCCGAACGGTTTCGGTTTTACCCACACCAGTGGGCCCAAGGAACAGATGCACCGCGAGTGGCCGGTTTTCCTCGCCGATGTCGGCTTTCACTCGCACCAGCATGGATTCCATGGCTGTCAGCGCATCGTCCTGGCCAACGATGTTCTCCCGCAGGCGGGACATGACGGCATCTGGCTCAAAGCGAAACCGGGAAGCACGAACCGGGCCTGAGGCAGCCCGGTTCTGTTCTATAGATTCCCGGTTGGCTTCCAGCCGTTCGTTGATAAACGGCATCAGCAACTCCCGGCATTAAGCGCCTGCAGATTTTTCTTTACCGTCGAATGGCAGCTCACCCACCGGACATTCAGCGGTGCCCACAGTTTTGCGAGTCATTGCTTCAACGTTTTCCTGTGCCTTTTGAGCGTCCATCACCCAGGTGCGATAGAACTCGAACGGGCAGTCGGCTACGCCCTTGTCGCCATCGCCGGAGTTGTGAACACCGGTGTAGCCCCGGTGCAGCAGTTTGAACAGGTGGTTTTGTGACTGGTCATTCTGGCGTGCGTCGCGGATCTGACTGATCGAAAGCTGGGCATACTGAATTCCCATATCTTCCTCGCCACACTCTCCGAGAGTGCGGCCATCAAAGCCGATAATGGCGGAGTGGCCGAAGTAGGAATACACCCCATCAAACCCGGAGGCGTTAGCCACGGCCACATAACAGTTGTTGGCCCACGCCATGCTCTTGGACATCATCACCTGCTGCTCCTTGGCCGGATACATATAGCCCTGGCAGCGAACGATCAGCTCGGCACCTTTCATTGCACAGTCCCGCCATATTTCCGGGTAGTTGCCGTCATCGCAGATGATCAGGCTGATCTTCATACCCTTGGGGCCTTCGCTAACGTAAGTGGTGTCCCCCGGATACCAGCCTTCAATCGGGCACCAGGGAATACATTTGCGGTATTTCTGGACGATCTCACCTTCATTGTTGATGAGAATCAGGGTGTTATAGGGTGCCTTATTGGGGTGATCCTCATGCCGTTCGCCGGTTAGTGAGAAGATACCCCAGGTATTGGCCTCACGGCAGGCGGCAGAGAAGATGGCGGTTTCGTCGCCGGGAATCGTGGCAGCCGTCTCCATCATCTCGTCATTGTCGTACATGATGCCCATGGTGCTGTATTCCGGAAACACCACGAGGTCCATGCCGGGCAGGCCCACTTTCATACCCTTGATCATGTCGGCAATCTTGCGGGCGTTGTCCAATACCTCGGCTTTGGTATGCAACCGGGGCATCTTGTAATTCACCACCGCCACACCGACGGTGTCGTTACTGCTGGAAATATCACCGTGTCTCATTAATTCGCTCCTCGTTAAACCGCCAGGTAACTGGCAATCTTTTCCTGGTCTGCTTCAGCCCTGTTCTCTTCGTGCACGATGGCTCCCTTCTCGATCACCAGAATCCGGTCCGCCGCGTCCATCACAAAACTCAGGACCTGCTCAGAGACAACTATCGACAAACCGCGCTCATCGCGGATACGCCGTAGTGTCTGAGCGATCTCTTTGATGATATTGGGCTGAATGCCTTCGGTGGGTTCGTCAAGCAGCAGCACCTTGGGCCGCGTGGCCAGTGCGCGGGCAATGGCGAGTTGTTGCTGCTGACCACCAGACAGATTACCGCCGCGCCTGTTCTGCATTTCCTTCAGTACCGGAAACATCTCGTACAGATCCTCCGGTACCTTCTTTTCACCCACGGCGGACAGGGCCGTTTCAATGTTTTCCCTTACCGTAAGGGTTGGAAAAATCATCCGGCCCTGAGGCACAAAACCAATGCCAGCCCTTACCCGCTGGAAGCTCTTCAGGTTGGAAATGTTGGAACCATCCAGGCTGACCTCACCGCCTTTGGTGGGGGTCATGCCTACCAGGGATTTCATCAGCGTGGTCTTGCCCATGCCGTTGCGGCCCACCACGGCCACAATCTCGTTTTTTCCCACCTCAAGGTTCAGGTCCCCGATGATGGTGCTTTGGCCATAGGCCACCGAATGATGTTTGACGCTTAGCATGTTCAGTGCCCCAGATAGACTTCGATGACTTTCGGGTCCGACTTCACGTGCTCAATGGACCCTTCCGAAAGAACCTTGCCCTGGTGCATCACGGTCACCCGGTCGGCGATGTCACCAACGAACTGCATGTCATGCTCGATCACCAGTACCGTGTGGTCCCGGGTGATCACCCGGAGCAGTTCGGCGGTTTTCTTGCGCTCGGCCACCGACATTCCAGCCACCGGCTCATCCAGCATCAGCAGATCCGGCTTCTGGATCAGCAGCATGCCGATCTCCAGCCACTGTTTCTGACCATGGCTGAGCGAGGCTGCCGGTTCGTTCAGGGCGTCCGTCAGGAAGATGGTTTCTGCCACCTCTTCCACGGCCTCTATCACCGCCCGGTCCCTCTTGAAGGCCAGCGCCCCCATCACGCTGTGGCCCTGCGGGTAGGACACCTCGAGGTTTTCAAACACAGTCAGGTCTTCAAACACCGATGGTGTCTGAAACTTCCGGCCCACACCGGAATGAACGATCTGGTGTTCCTTGAGTTTGGTCAGCTCCTTGCCGGCAAACTTGATCGAACCGGCAGTCGCCTTGGTTTTGCCGCAGATCAGATCGAGAACGGTGGTTTTGCCAGCACCATTGGGGCCGATAATGACCCGGATTTCCTTGGGATCGAGGTAGAAAGACAGGTCATCCACGGCCTTGAAGCCGTCGAATGATACGGTCAGGCCCTCAACCGCCAGCAGAAAATCCGTGCCTTTGCTTTTGGCTGCACTCATCAGGATTTCTCCGGACTGTAGGTATTGATCATCGGATCATAATCGTCAGACTTTTCAGCACCAGGCTTGGTGGCCGAAGGCTCGGCGGTGGCGTTAGCCACAGGCGCTTTGCGTTTGAACAAGCGCTCTTCCAGGGGCATGACATAGCTGCGGTAAAGTCCTGCCAGGCCGTTCGGGAATGCCAGCACCACACCAATAAACAGAGCCCCCATGGCAAAAGGCCAGAGTTCCGGGAAGGATTCGGAAAAGCCACTTTTGGCGGCATTCACCAACAAGGCACCGTAAACCGCTCCGAGAATGGACAACCGGCCTCCAAGCGCACAGAAGATGACCATCTCGATGGAGGCAACAATGCCGATGAAGGACGGCGACATGAAGCCAACAATCAGGGTGAACATTGCGCCGCCGATACCAGCGAAGGCCGCCGCCAGGCAGAACACGAAAATCTTGAAGGCAGCCACGTCATAGCCTGAAAAGCGCACCCGCATTTCCTGGGCATTCATCGCCACGAGAATGCGGCCCAGTTTCCGGTTCTGGACAAGCCGTGCCACGAACAGGCAAAGGAACAGCATTCCGACACAGACGAAGTACAGGGCGGTCCGTGCCTCATCGGTGCGGATATCCCAGTCCTTCAGGGTCTGCAGATCGGTAATGCCGTTTACGCCACCGGTGTACCCCTGTTGTCCGATAATCAGGATGGTCAGGATTGCGGCAATGGCCTGGGTGATGATGGCAAAGTACACGCCACCTACACGGCGGGTGAACATTGCAAAACCGATCACGAAAGCCAGCAGAACGGGCACGCCAATAACCGCGATCAACGTGAACGAGAAGCTATGGAACGGTTCCCAGAACCACGGCAGCTCGGTGAGCTGGTTCCAGTCCATGAAATCCGGAATGCCCGGGGTGGACTGGATCGCCGTCGCCTCTGGCGTGGAGGCTTCCAGCTTCAGGAACATCGCCATGCAGTATCCGCCCAGGCCGAAGAACACGCCCTGGCCCAGGCTGAGGATGCCGGCTTTACCCCAGCACATCACCAGTCCGATCGCCACGAAGGCGTATGTCAGGTACTTACCCACCATGTTCAGCCGGAACGGGTCCAGAGCCAGCGGCAGGATGACAACCAGCAGACACGCCAGCGCCAGGTAATACAGGCCCTCGCGGGAGCCGAACCATTTCAGGGGGGATGAACTCTTCATGACAATCTCCTAGCGACGGACCTTGAGGGCCATGAGTCCTTCTGGACGCAGCATCAGAATGCCGACGACAACCAGCAGGGTGAGAACCTTGGCCATGGAACCACTCAGGAAAAACTCCATGGTGGACTGGGCCTGGGAAATGCCGAAGGCGGAAATAATGGTGCCAATCAGGCTTTGGGCGCCGCCGAAGACCACCACCAGGAAGGTATCGACAATGTAGGCCTGCCCGGACGACGGCCCGGTGGAGCCGATCATGGTGAACGCGGCGCCAGCAATCCCGGCGATACCGCAGCCGAGGGCAAAGGTTGCGCGGTCGATACCAGCACTGTTGATACCAACAGCCTCAGCCATAGGACGGTTCTGAACCACAGCCCGCACGTTCTTGCCCCAGCCGGAGCGGTACATGAGCAAGTAAACGGCGACTGCAATGGAGAGCGCGATGATCATCACGAACAAGCCGTTGATCGGCAGTTCCACCAAATCGGTCACCTGGAAGGCGCCCATCATCCATTCAGGAAGATCAACGCCCACTTCGCGGGCACCAAAGATGGAGCGGTAGGCCTGCTGCATGATCAGGCTCAACCCCCAGGTGGCCAGCAAGGTATCGAGTGGCCGGTGGTAGAGATGCCGTATCATCAGCCACTCAACGAGTGCTCCCAAGGCAGCGCATATCAAAAAGGCCAGGATGATGGCGAAGAAGAAGTAACCGCCAAACAGTCCGGGCAGGTAGGACTGGAAAAAACTCGACGTCAGGTAGGTGGTGTAGGCACCGAGGATCATGAATTCCCCATGGGCCATGTTGATCACGCCCATCTGACCAAAAATGATGGCCAGGCCCATTGCCATCAGTACGAACACTGAAAACAGGGAGAGCCCGGCAAACCCCTGCATGGCAAATATCGACATCAATTCACTGCTGGTGTAGCCATCGAACATGACCCTTCTCCCCTTCAAACCAACATGCTTTGCGTTGCGGAGGCGATGAAGGCCGGCGCGCGGTGGCGCCGGCCATTCCGTTTTACTGGTAACCTTCCGGGAACGGGTCTGGCTCCATCAGCTCTTCTGTTTCGTGAACCACCTTGTACTGACCATCAAGCTGGGCCTGGCCAATCCGGGTCTTGGACCACAGGTGATGGTTTTCGTGGATGCGTACGTAACCTTCCGGCGCCTTGGTGAATTCGATGCCTGCGAACTCTTCGCGAATCTTGTCGATGTCGAAAGAGCCGGCCTTTTCAACCGCCGCTTTCCACAACCAGGGACCGAGATACGCGGCCTGGGTAACGTCGCCGATCACCATGTCATCGCCGTAGGTTTCCTTGAAGGCCGCAACAAACTCCTTGTTGTTGGGGTTGTCCAGGCTCTGGAAGTACTTCATGGAGGCGTAGATACCTTCCACGTTGTCGCCGCCGATACCGCGGATTTCGTCCTCGGTTACGGAGATCGTCAGCAGCAGCGGTTTCTCGTCGGTGAAATCAACACCGGCGGCTTTCATCTGCTTGTAGAAGGCCACGTTGGAACCGCCCACCACGGAAGCGAAAATCACGTCGGGCTTCTTGAGCTTGATCTTGTTGATCACCGAGTTGAACTGGGTGTGGCCCAGAGGGTAATACTCTTCACCCACAACTTTCAGGCCCAGCTTATCGATGTGCTTGCGGGCGATCTTGTTGGAGGTTCGCGGCCAGATGTAGTCGGATCCGAGCAGGTAAAAGCTCTTGGCGCCCTTTTCCTTTACCGCCCAGTCGATACCCGCAAGAATCTGCTGGGTAGCTTCCTGGCCGGTGTAAACCACGTTCGGGGACTGCTCAAGACCTTCATAGAAGGTAGGGTAATACAGCATGCCGTTGTACTGTTCGATCACCGGCAGGATGGCCTTGCGTGACGCGGAGGTCCACGCGCCAAAGATCGCGGCCACATTATCCTGACGCAGAAGCTTGCGGGACTTTTCGGCAAACGTTGGCCAGTCGCTGGCGCCGTCTTCCTGAACAAACTCTATCTGGCGACCCAGAACACCACCAGACGCATTTATCTGTTCAATCGCCAGCTTTTCCGCCTGCACCGAGCCAATCTCACTGATTGCCATGGTGCCGGTGATAGAGTGCAGTATGCCAACCGTAACGGTGTCATCCGTCACCGCCAGATCGGTTGTATTGACTTCTGCCGTACTGGGTGTCGCCGCTTGCGCGGAGGTAGCCAGCATAACGGACGCCGCCAGTGTCATCAGACTTTTTCTAAACCCTGGCCTCTTGCCAGGCGATCGCATGCTGGCGTTTTTATCTGTCGTACCCATAGTGATTCCTCGCAGTGTTTGAAATCCGGTACCGCGCTTTTCATCGAAAGCACAGCGTCCACATCAAACATTCTGCTTGCGCCCTTTAAGGGAGCCCATTCGGCAATCACCCCAGCACACTACGTCATTTGACGCATTCCTGATTCCGGCAATACAGGCTAAAACGCGGGTACACGATCTAAATGTGTCCGCTTTTTCTTGCGTTCCTGTCCATGGCACGAAAATTGTTGGTGTTTTCAGGTCCGGTGCACCGCGCCACGCAACCGCACTTATTTTCGGGCACTCCTTATCCAGCGACACAGGCAACACAACGATGGCCGCACGACAAAGCATTTTCCGTGTAAGGCGCAATTACAATCAGTGGGTGGCTAACCAGACGCTCGAAGACTACGCCTTGCGGTTTACCGCAAAGAGTGCCCGGCGCTGGTCCGCCGCCCGCGTTACTAATACGGCTCTGGGAGCGATTTCCTTTCTGGCGCTGGAAGCCATCGGTGGGGCCATCACTATCCACTACGGATTCAACAACGCAGTCGCGGCCATCTGCGCCGTAGCGCTGATCATCTTTCTGACCGCTATACCCATCAGCTACTACGCCGCTCGCTATGGTGTTGATATAGACCTGCTTACTCGAGGCGCCGGCTTCGGCTACATCGGCTCCACCATCACCTCGCTGATCTACGCCTCATTTACGTTTATCTTTTTCGCAATCGAAGCGGCGATCATGGCCATGGCGCTGGAGCTGCTGCTGGATATACCGTTGGTAATCGGTTATCTCATTTGTTCGGTGGTGATTATCCCCCTGGTCACCCACGGCATAACCGCCATCAGCAAGTTCCAGCTCTGGACCCAACCGGCGTGGATTGTGCTGCAGCTGCTGCCGTTTGTTTTCATCATCTACATGGACGCCGGCTCGGTGTCAGACTGGACGCAGTTTGAGGGCACTGCCCCCAATCAGGGCGGCGAGTTCAACCTGCTGCTTTTTGGGGCAGCGTCGGCCGTGGTGTTCTCGTTGATTGCACAGATTGGCGAACAGGTCGATTTCCTGCGTTTTGTGCCTGAGCCTGAGCAAGGGCAGCGTTTGCGGTGGTGGACGGCGGTGATGGCCGGTGGGCCTGGATGGATCGTCATTGGTGCGTTGAAAATCCTGGCGGGCTCGTTCCTGGCTGTACTGGCCCTGAACCATGGCGTGTCGGCACTGGATGCCTCCGACCCCACCCGCATGTACATGGTGGCATTCGGCTATCTCTCGTCGTCTCCGGAAGTGGCGCTGGCCATCGCGGGCATCTTTGTCATTCTTTGCCAGGTCAAGATCAACGTCACTAACGCCTATGCAGGCTCCATTGCCTGGTCGAATTTTTTCTCACGTCTGACGCACAGCCATCCGGGCCGTGTGGTGTGGCTGGTCTTCAACGTGACCATTGCCTTGCTGGTGATGGAGTTGGGTGTTTATCGCGCCCTGGAAGAGACTCTGGGCTTCTATGGCGTCGTAGCGGTGGCGTGGGTGGGCTCCCTGGTGGCCGACCTGGTGATCAACAAACCACTGGGCTTCAGCCCGAAGCACATCGAGTTCAAGCGGGCACACCTGTACGACATCAACCCCGTTGGTGTCGGTGCCATGATACTGGCCTCGGTCATTGGTATGGTGTGCCACGGTGGCGCCATTGGCGACGTACCCCAGGCGCTGTCACACTTCATTACCCTGGGTTCAGCATTGGTGATCGCGCCCGTCATTGCCTGGCGTACTCGTGGGCGCTTCTATACCGCACGCCCATTCGTGCCCATCGCCACTGACCGACAACTTGTCGCCTGCTGTATCTGCGAACACGAATTCGAGCCGGAAGACGTGACTGGCTGCCCGGCCTATGCCGGCAATATCTGCTCGCTGTGCTGCTCCCTTGATGCCCGCTGCGGCGATTTCTGTAAACCCGGTGCAGGTTATCGGCATCAGCTGCAGCAGTTTTTTGGCCTGTTTATTCCCGAGTCAGTGCTCTCAAAACTACACTCGCGCATTGGCCACTTCCTGACGTTGTTGTTCCTGATCAACGGTCTGTCCGGGCTTCTTCTGGCACTGATATACGCCAAGACACCGGTGAACTCGCCCACCGAAGCCGCGCTGCTGTCGATCACCCTGTGGAAGGTGTTCTTCGTGCTGATCATTATCACCGGCGTGGTGTGCTGGCTGTTTGTGCTGGCCCATGAAAGCCGCGTGGTGGCCGAGGAGGAGTCCCAGCGACAGACCCGTCTTCTGACTGAGGAAATCGTGGCCCACGAGCGCACGGATCAGGCCCTGCAACAGGCCAAGGAGCACGCAGAAGCGGCCAACGGCGCAAAGAGCCGCTACCTGACTGGCATCAGCCACGAGCTGCGTTCACCGCTGAACGCAATCCTGGGTTACGCCCAGCTGATGGAGAACGACACCGCTATCCCCGACAACCGCAAGGACGCACTGGGTGTCATACGCCGCAGCGGTGAGTATCTGGCAGACCTAATCGAAGGCCTGCTGGACATCTCCAAGATCGAAGCCGGGCGGCTGGACCTGCACCGGGACGAAGTGCGTATTGACCTGCTGATGGAGCAACTGGTGCACATGTTCCGGCTGCAAGCGGAAGAGAAAGGGCTGGCTTTCAGTTACCACGGCCCTACCCGCTTACCCGAACTGGTGACCACGGATGAAAAGCGCCTGCGGCAGATACTCATCAACCTGCTGTCCAATGCGCTCAAATACACCGACAACGGCAGCATTTCGTTAACCCTGAAATATCGCAGCCAGGTGGCTGAGTTCACGATAAAGGACACCGGTGAAGGTATCGCCGAAGAAAACATCGAGCGCATATTCCGACCTTTCGAGCGTATACGCACCCCCGGACAAAGTCGCACCGGCACCGGGCTCGGGCTCACCATCACCCGGCTGTTGACCGAAATCATGGGCGGCGATCTCTCTGTAGAGAGCACGCCCGGGGAAGGCAGTACCTTCCGCGTCAGCCTGATGCTGTCCAGCCTGCATACCCCCCGCCCGGAATCCATGACATCTCCGGCCCGGCGCATTTATGGCTACAAAGGCCCGCGACGCAAGATCATGGTGGTGGATGACGAGTCCTCCCACCGCCAGGTGATCCGAGCCATGCTAGCTCCGCTGGGTTTTGAGATTGTCGACATCGGCAACTCCCTGGCGGTGGTGGATGCCATCGACAACAGCCATCCCGACTTGGTGTTACTCGATGTCTCCATGCCCGGTTACAGCGGCTGGGATATCCTTACGCAATTGCGAAGCAACAACCATCAGGTGCCCGTGGTCATGGTATCGGCCGACGCCAGCGAAGGACGCAACCGGCCGGAATCACCCACCCTGCACAACGGTTACATCATCAAGCCGGTGCGCTTGAACCTGCTGCTGGACCACATCGCCCGGCTGCTTACCCTCGACTGGCGCTTCGAGAAAAGCCCGGAACCGCTGGCAGCCACCATTACGCCCGAATCGGAAACGCTGATTCTGCCCGCGGCTGAACATCGCGCCGCGCTGGTGGGGCTGGCCACCATCGGCCACAAAAAAGGACTTCTTGAGGCACTGCACGGACTCCGTTACCGGAGCGAGGCCGATCCGGTGTTTGTAGAAGAACTTGTGAAGCTCACCAACGACTTCCAGTTCGAAAAAATCATCGATTTGATCAAGGTGACGGAACATGAGCACACCTGAAGCCCGAAAGACGGTCGTTATGGTGGTGGACGATGCAGTTGACTGCATTCGCATGATCAACGACGCCCTGGAAAGTGCCGGCATGACGGTATTGATTGCGCTGGAAGGCAGCCAGGCCCTGACCATCAGTCAGAACATCACCCCGGACATTGTGCTGATGGACGCCATCATGCCCAACATGGATGGCTTCGAAACCTGCCGTCGGCTGAAGCAGAATCCGGACTTCGCAAATACCCCCATCATTTTCATGACCGGCCTCAGCGATACTGAGCACGTGGTGATGGGGCTCAAATGCGGCGGCGTGGACTACATCACCAAACCCATTAACACCACCGAACTGATGGCCCGCATGCAGGTACATCTGACCAACGCCCGCATGGCACACAGCGCTCGGGCCGCACTGGATACCGCCGGACAGAACCTGTTTGCCGTGGACCGTCACGGAGCCATTCTGTGGTCCACCCCCCAGGTTCATCAGCGGCTCACTGGCGGCGGCTCCAACAACCTTGAACTACTGACCAATAACCTGGCCAACTGGTTGCGCCACAATCCGGAGAACGG
Source organism: Marinobacter sp. G5_S1_61_S3 (assembly GCF_054968585.1). Taxonomy (NCBI): domain Bacteria; kingdom Pseudomonadati; phylum Pseudomonadota; class Gammaproteobacteria; order Pseudomonadales; family Marinobacteraceae; genus Marinobacter; species Marinobacter sp. G5_S1_61_S3. Next base: position 59,435 of record NZ_JBQKUK010000019.1, read on the forward strand.
CCACAGCCTTACTCTGGATTTCCTGCCCGAGCTCCACGCGGTGGAGTTCCTCACTCTGGTCGACGAAAGGGAATACCTGTTGCGCCTGCAAGAGGTGCAGAAGCCCAGCGAGGCCACGGGCGCTCTGCGGACGCGCTTCAGCCTGACCGGCCGGGAGTCCGATGTGCTGTTGTGGATAGCCAATGGCAAAACCAACCGCGAAATCGGACAGATTCTGGAAATGAGCCCGCGCACGGTGAACAAGCATCTGGAGCAGGTATTTCGCAAACTGGGCGTGGAAAACCGCACGTCGGCCGCGGCTGCCGCCATCAAATGTCTGGCACGAACCTGACCACCACAGGCAACGAAAGGGGCGTAGCCGCAGGGAGGAGCCCTACCCGTTCCACACCGGATAAGATGGGCTAATCTTCCTGCCGAGGCCAACCCATGAACAAACCCATCGTCATTATCGGCGGCGCATCGCTGGATACCATCATCCAGCTCGATGCCCTGCCAACCCCAACACCGCAAACCCTGTGGCCCAAGAGCAGTTACAGATCCGTCGGCAGCACCGGTGCTGGCAAGGCGCTGAACCTTGCAGCGCTGGGGCGCAGCGTAGTCCTGCATTCGCTGCTGGGGCAGGACACGGAGGCCGATCTGGTGCGCCACGCCCTGGATAAGCCTGGCATTGAGCTGCTTGCAGAAGCCACCGACACACCGACAGAACAGCACGTAAACCTGATGGACCCGCATGGCGGGCGGGTTTCGCTGTTTGTCCAACCTCCGGCTGACCCAAGTGTCGTTGATTGGGCACCGGTGACCTCCGCAATCTCAGGCTGCGAACGGGTGGTGATCAATATCCTGAGCTACACAAAGCCGGCGCTGGCCCTGGCACAAAACGCGAACAAACCGGTGTGGACCGATCTGCATGACTACGACGGTCGAAACCCACATCATCAGCCGTTTATCGATGCGGCGAACGCCATTTTCCTGTCCAGCGACAATCTGCCGGACTATCGCAGTTTCATGACTAAGATGATTGATGATGGCAAGGAATTGGTGGTGTGCACCCATGGCAGCGACGGTGCCACCCTGCTTAGCCGGGACGGGCAATGGTTGGAACAGCCCGCGTTTCCGGTCGGTCAGGTGCAGGACACCAATGGTGCGGGTGACGCCTTCTTCAGTGGTTTTCTGTGTGGCCACCTTAACGGTGAAAACCTGAAGACCTGCCTTCGCCTCGGGGCGGTCTGTGGCGCACTCTGCGTGACCTCACAGTCCCTGGCAGCGGAAAACCTGAGCCTTCAGCGAGTTCATGACCATTTACGCGAGGGCGGCTGGTAGTTTTTCAGGGCGGATACCAGTTCGGTGGGCTGGTCTTTCACGATCACCATCTCGGCGTACTCAGGTTTCAGGAAGCCCGCGCCAGACATCGTGCGGATGAAGGCCAGCAGCTCATTGTAGTAACCATCCACGTTGTAAAACGCACAGGGCTTGCTGTGATATCCAAGTTGGCCCCAGGTCCAGGCCTCGAAAATTTCATCCATAGTACCCGGCCCGCCAGGTAGCGCCACAAAAGCGTCGGCCATATCCGCCATCAGCGCCTTGCGCTCGTGCATGCTGCTCACCACATCCAGGCGGGTCAGGCCCTGATGGGCCAACTCGCGGTCGCGAAGGGACTCGGGGATAACGCCATATACCTCCCGGCCGCCGGCCAGAACGGCATCGGCAACCACGCCCATCAGGCCCACCTTGCCACCACCAAATACAAGATCCATACCTTGGCTAGCCATATACTGGCCAAACACTCCGGCGGCTTGGGCAAAACGTTCATCATTTCCCCGGCTGGAGCCACAGAAGACAGCGATTTTCATGACGGAGTCCTATAACGCGTTCGTGGTTTGATCGGATGAGTAATATACTGTCAGATAGTGGCCAGGGAGCGCCAGCGTCAACGACTGGGACGAATAACAAGCACCAATGGGGCCATTGCCATCAAGCCATTCAACACCCTCAAAAGCCGACTGATTCTTCTATTCGGTGGGTTGATACTCGTCACCACCGCCATTGGCACCTGGTTGGCTTCCAATCTGGCTGTTGAAGAACTACGCAAGTCCACCAGCCAAAACCTCCAGGAAGTGGCGGTGCAGTTGAGGGACAAGATCGAAATTGATCTCCACGAGCGCTACAGCGACCTGAGCATCGCAGCCGCTATTGCCAGTCAGTCCATTGAGGACGACCAGTCCGTCAGCGTACCGACTCTCCTCAATGCACTTCAGGACGCCTTCCCAAGCTATGCCTGGATCGGCCTGGTATCACCCGAAGGTACCGTCATCACGAGCACGGACAACCTGCTTCAGGGCGCCAATGTGTCTGAGCGCCCCTGGTTCCGTGAAGCCTCCAAAGGGCCCTTTCTCGGAGACGCTCACCTCGCGGTGTTGCTGGAGTCCAAACTCGATAACCCGTCCTCTGTTCCCCTTCGGTTTGTGGATGTTGCTGTACCACTGTATCGGGACAACGGCGAGCTCATGGGCGTTCTTGGTGCACACCTCTACCTGGACTGGGTGGCGTCCATTGGCCAGTCCTTGCTGGCCCCACTGCAAGAGCGCCTGCAGGCAGAACTCGTCGTGGCCGATCACAAAGGCACCATCCTGATCGGGCCAACAGACAGCATTGGTCAGGCCATTCCGGATTCACTGGCGGATGCGGCGAGCCGCAACCCTTCCGGCTATGTAACGGACTCGATGACCGCCGGAGCTTCAGATGAACAGACAGAATATCTGATTGGCTTCAGCCGCCTGCGTGATCGTGAGGAATACGCCAGCTTCAACTGGCGAGTGCTGGTACGACAGCCCGCTGAAGAAGCTTTTGCCCCGGCCAACAACCTTCGCCATACGTTGATTGCCACAGGTTTTGTTGTCTCGCTCTTGCTGATCCTGTTTGCATCCCTGGCCGCACGCTGGACCACTCGGCCCTTAATCAAGATGACCGAGGAAGCCCGAAACCTGGACCCGGATCAGCCCTCCACTCTGATTAAGCAGAGAGACGACTACGAGGAGGTAAAAACCCTATCGTCCACTCTCAGAAACCTGATCCTGAACCTGACTGAGAAAACCCGGGCAATGAACGAGCTCAATAGAACCCTGGAATACCGTGTCGAGGAACGAACACGGGAACTGGAGAACACCAACACCCTGCTGGAGGATGAAATCATCCAGCGGGACGCCATGCGCAGGGAGCGAGAAACACTGATCCGCCAATTGGAGGAAACCGTGCGCACCGACGCACTCACCGGCCTGAAAAACCGGAGACACTATTTCGAACTGGGTCGGACAGCGGTTAAAAAAGCAGTTCGATCAGGGGCGCCTTTGTCGGCCATTATGTTCGATGCGGATCACTTTAAAAAAGTGAACGACACCCATGGCCACGGCGTCGGTGATAAGGCGCTGGTCCATCTCAGCAAGCTGGCAACGGAAGCCTTGAGGGATATCGACATTGTTGCCCGTGTGGGCGGAGAGGAATTTGCCGTGCTTCTGGAGAACACCGACGAACCGGGCGCGGAAGAGGTCGCCGAACGCCTGAGAAGCTTCATCGAGAACAACCCGCTTCCGCTGGAGAGTGGGCACCTTACTTTGGCCATCAGCGCCGGCGTCGCCACCTTCTGGCCAGACAAGTCGGATAATCTGGATACCCTGCTGCTCTACGCAGACCGGGCTCTGTATCAGGCCAAAGCTGGCGGACGAAACCGGGTTTGCCTCTATTCCAGTATCCAGAAAACCGCCAACGACTGACTTTCCACAACCAGAACGGAATCGTTTTCCATGAAAACCGTTTTTTCCCCGCTGCACAATCGCCGTACCGCCACGACCGAGCTGGACGGCGGCGTATTGATCGCCCCCCACGAGAAACCGTCCCGGGCGGAGACCATACTGGGCCGGGTCAAGCAGGAACAACTGGGAGACGTTCTTCCACCGGACGACTTCGGCCTGGAACCGATTCTGCGCGTGCACACCCCGGATTACGTCAACTTCCTCCAGACCTGCTGGAAGGATTGGGAAGCCGAGGATAAACCCGGCGAGGCCATTCCCGCCGTCTGGCCGGGCCGGGGGATGCGGGAAAGGGTGCCAAAAGACATCGACGGCCGCCTGGGTTACTACAGCTTTGCCGCCGAGACCTCGATCACCGAGGGTACCTGGGACGCCGCCTGCGCCTCGGCAAACGTCGCACTGACCGCTCAGGCACTGGTGGCCAACGGGGAGCCTGCCGCGTTTGCACTATGCCGCCCACCTGGGCATCACGCCCATGCCGATCTGCTCGGAGGCTACTGCTTTTTCAATAACGCGGCTATTTCCGCCCAGGCATTTCGGGACCAGGGCGCCAAACGCGTGGCGATACTGGATGTCGACTTCCATCATGGCAACGGTACCCAGGCCATTTTTTACCAGCGCAGCGACGTGCTGACCATCAGTCTGCACGGCGACCCGGACCTGGTGTTCCCTCACTTCCTGGGGTTTGAGGATGAAACCGGCGAAGGCGACGGCAACGGCTATAACCAGAACCTGGTGTATCCACCCGGCACGCCCTTCGAGGTCTGGCGCGAAGGGCTGGAAACCGCTTGCCAGCGCATTACGGAATACCAGCCCGAAGCACTGGTGATCGCTCTGGGAGTAGACACCTTCGAGGACGATCCGATTTCCTTCTTCAAGCTGACGTCTGCGGACTACCTGCTGATGGGGGAGCGGCTGTCGAAACTGAATCTACCTACCCTGTTCACCATGGAAGGCGGCTACGACGTGGACGCCATCGGCGTAAATGTGGTGAACGTACTGAAGGGTTTTGAACGCGGCCGGCTATGAGTCCGGCTCGTTCAGTTTGGCGAAGGCCTCCGGATAACGGCGCTTCATTCTCGCCAGGCGGAAGATGGTGATGAAATTGGTCACCACCACCATACCCTCTGCCAGCGTGCCGCCGACAGAGCCAATTAGCAGGTTGTTCAACATCCAGCAGATCGCAGCAGCGGCCAGCGTCAGCCGCATGGGAATGCCGCGCAGCATAAACATGCCGACGGTGCCGAACATGGCCGCGCCAATGGCAAAGAAATCGACGGGCGTCCGCCAGGTCAGAGCCGCTGCCAGCAGGTTTACCGCGAGCACCGCCAGCATGACTTTCCAGTTGCCCAGGTATCGCCTGGCCAGCACGATACGGCCGATCACCAGCAAACTCAGCACCGCCGCCGTCCAACTGCCGAACAGGGCAAACTGAAGGGCAAAGGCCACATTCGCGGAGATCAGCAGCACCATCAAACGGTCATCCCGCTTGCTGGCAAAGCCGACAATGCAGAAGCCCAGTGCAATCAGGCTGACCGCCTGGCCCGCCATCTCTGTCAGGCTCATTCCCTCAAACATCGCGGGCAGCCCGACCTGGCATTTGATGGCTGCGGTTAACCCGGATCACCGCCTGCGGTAATCCGGGTCCGTCCAGCACTGCGGCAGGGATTCCCCGGAGGGGAAATTCAGGCCGGCCTTGTCGAAAAACTCCGGGTCCTGGGCTTCTTCGCCAAAATGCAGACTGCCCTTAACGGTCGATTCGTTGGGGTCGATCAGCATTTTGGTGTCCAACACCTCAATCATGTGTCCGGTCGATTTCTCGGCGAGAAACATAAAGCCCTCCCGGGTTTCCCCTGATGGTGTGTGATGCTATCTAGCTCGCTAACTCAATCTTCCTGAAGTCGAGTGTATTCTCTTTGGGCGAACCTTCAATGCCCATCACCTCAGCGCGACGTTTCGTGACAATGTACACGAAGCAGCCGAAGTACAGCGCAATCACCAGAGCGCCCACCCACTGAATGCGCAGGAAGTCGAGCTGGAACAGCAGCGTCAAACCACACATCACAATCAAGTTGCCGAAATAATACTTCCACTGTCCCAGCCGGCTTGCGGTCAGGTTGAGATTGTCTGTGTAGAGCCGGATCAGTGAGTCCAGTGAGTTGATCACCATCAGGATACCCACCGTGATCATGGCTATGTTGATATAGCTGGCGATGTTCAGGCCTTCAGCGTGGTAATGGTAGAGCACCGAGAACCAGGTACCGATGGCAATGGACGGAAACACCAGCATCGCGATCATCAACTGCCAGGTGCGCAGGCCACTGACAAAGCGCGCAGTGAACTGGCCGATCATGATGCTCCAGGAGAACCACCAGAACAGGTAAAACTCGTGGTAGTCGTTCAACGGCAACATGAAGTGATGCAGGTTGGTGAAGTACTCACCAATCAACCCTGCCGTGCCAAAGAAGTCGCCGACACTGCCGTTGCCCGTCAGGAAGGCACGGCCCCACATTACCGCAATCAGAGCGATAAACAGCCAACTGGAACCCAGGCTGAGTATGCGCACGTACTTGATTTTACTGCTGGAATAAACCGCCGCCGCAATCGCCGCGAAGACGATCAGGTAGAACGTCGGCACGACGGTTTCGCCGTCACCAATTTCCGGCAGATACCAGGGCAGGTTGACCAGCAACAGGAACGCAGTAAAGGCACAGGTGCCGATGATCACCACATTGTTGACCACTCGCACCAGCGGTATGTCGAAAAACTTGACCCGCGGCTCGATCACACAGAAGTAGAAGCAGGTAAGGAAGTAGAACCCCCAGATCAGAAAGGCCCAGAACCCGAACTCAATCGCCAGTGGGTTAGCGAAGCCGTACTCAGGACTTTCCGTCAGGTTGCCGTAACCGGCAAATTCCGTCAGCGGAAACATGATCAAGCCGACATCCAGGCCCGAGGTAAACAGAATGGCGATAAACGTGAAGGTACGTACCGGCGTCACGCCGATGACTTTCAGGTCCCACCATTTGAACAGGATCAGCACGATAGCCGCGAAAGTGAAAATCAGGCCTGTGGATAACCAGAGTGTCATACACACCTCCAGTTTCTGGCGTTACTTATTATATGGGACAACATGGGTGTTCCTCCTCTACTTTGAAGCACGTGTTCATTCGAATCGGACACAAACCCCCGCGTTGACGGGTCAACACTTAACTATCGCGCGCTCAGAACGACACGGTTATCGCGCCGCAGCGACGATAGGTAAGTCCTGATGGTTTGCATAACAACCGGCGGCCATTGCGCCGCCGGGAACGGTATCAGGCGATCTCGCGCGCGGCCCCTCCGGGGCGCTGGCGATCTCGCCATTGCTCGTCCATCGCCACAGGGGCGTCAGACGGATTCAGTGGCGCCAGGCCACGAATGAGGTCAGCGGCACGCTCCGCCACCATGATGGTGGGAGCATTGAGGTTGCCGTTGGGAATAGTGGGGAAGATGGACGAGTCCACTACCCGCAGGCCGGTGAGGCCATGAACCCGCGTATCAGGCCCTACCACCGCCTGATCATCCACACCCATCTTGCAGGTGCAGGACGGGTGATAGGCGCTTTCCACCGCCTGGCGGACAAAGGCGTCTATTTCCTCGTCACTCTGCACATCAACGCCGGGCTGGATTTCGGAGCCTCGATAGGCGTCCATCGCCGGCTGGCTGACAATCTCACGGGTCAGGCGCACGCAATCACGAAAGCCTTCGCGGTCATCCTCGTGCTGCAGGTAGTTGAACTGGATGCGCGGCGGCTGGCGCGGATCGTCTGACTGCACAGTTACCGAACCACGGCTCTTGGGCTTGTTGTGGCCGATATGCAGCTGGAAGCCGTCGCCATCGAAGGCTTCCTTGCCGTCGTAGCGCATGGCCGCTGGCAAAAAGTGATATTGCAGATCCGGCCACTCGACGCCCGCCTTGGAACGGATAAATCCGCAGGACTCAAAGTGGTTGGTGGCGCCCAGGCCGTCTTTCTTAAGTAACCAGCGAACACCGATCTTGAGCTTGTTCCACCAGTCGAGCTTGCCATTGAGAGAGACCGGCTGCTTGCAGCGGAACTGGAAATAGAACTCCAGGTGATCCTGCAGGTTGCCGCCCACACCCGCCAGTTCGTGATTGACGGGGATCTCAGCCTGCTCCAGTACGTCGCGGTTGCCAATGCCGGAAAGCTGCAACAGATGGGGCGAACCGATAGACCCCGCGGACAGGATCACTTCCTCTGATGCCGTAACGTCCACCAGTTTGCCGTCTTTCTCGTAGCGCACGCCGGTGGCCTGTTTGCCTTCCAGCAACACCTTGTGCACCAGCGCATGGGTGACCACGGTCAGATTGTCCCGCGCCATGGCGGGGCGCAGGTAAGCATTAGCAGTAGACCAGCGGCGACCATTCTTGACGGTCATGTGCATGGCGCCGAAACCTTCCTGGCGCTCGCCGTTGTAGTCGTCGGTGGCGAAATAACCGGCATCCACGCCCGCATCCACAAAGGCCTTGTAGAGCGGGTTCTGCATGTTGTTGCCGTTATTCACGCCCAGCGGGCCCTGGTCACCACGGTAGTCATCAGCGCCAAAGGCCCAGGTTTCCGCCTTCTTGAAATAGGGCAGGCAGTGGCGATAGTCCCAGCCCTCGGCGCCCTGCTCCTGCCACTCGTCGAAATCACGGGCATGGCCACGTACGTATACCATGCCGTTGATGGAGGAAGAGCCGCCCAGCACCTTGCCCCGGGGGCAGTGCATGCGGCGGTTATCCAGGTAGGGTTCCGGCTCGGTCTCAAACTGCCAGGCGTATTTTTTGGTGTTCATGGGGATGGACAGCGCCGTGGGCATCTGGATAAAGATGCTCTTGTCGCTGCCGCCGGTTTCCAGCAGCAGCACCCGGTGGCGGCCATCCTCGGTAAGCCGGTTGGCCAGCACACAGCCTGCAGACCCCGCGCCGACAATGATGTAATCGTAGTTCACTTCTTTCATACGCAACTCCTGACAACCCGCTTAAAAAGGGCTGTCTATGTCCTCCATGCCCACGTACACCGCCTTCAGTTGGGTGTAGTGGTCGAGTGTGACTCGGCCGTTCTCGCGGCCAACACCGGAGAGCTTGTAGCCACCCACCGGCATTTCCGCAGGCGATGCTCCGTAGCTGTTGATCCAGCAGATGCCAGCCTGGATGCGGTGAATCACCCGGTGGGCGCGACGGATATCGTTGGTGAACACGCCAGCGGCAAGGCCGGTGTCGGTATTGTTGGCCCGGTCGATCACTTCCTCCTCGTCGGAGAAGGTCAGTACCGACATCACCGGCCCGAAGATTTCCTCACGGCAGATAGTCATGTCGTCGGTGCAATCGGTGAAAATCGTGGGCTCCACGAAGTAACCGCCGGGCGCGGAGCCTGGCTTCGCGGCCTTACCGCCGTGGCTGAGGGTGGCGCCCTCGGCAATGCCTTTCTCGATGTAATCCAGCACCAGTTGCTGGTGCTTCTGCGAGATCAATGCGCCAAAGTTGGTGTCCGGATCGGTGGGATCGCCCATACGGATATTGTTCAGTGTCCGCTCCAGCAGGCGGTCCATGAACTCCGAATAGATGTCTTCATGCACAAACACGCGCGTCCCGTTGGTGCAGACCTCGCCCTGGGTATAGAAGTTACCCAGCATGGCTGCGGACACTGCGTTATCGATGTCTGCATCGTCGAAAACGATCAGCGGTGATTTACCACCAAGTTCCATGGTGACGTCTTTCAGGGTGGAGGCAGCCGCGGTCATTACCTTCCGGCCAGTGCCGACTTCCCCGGTGAACGACACCTTGGCGATATCGGGGCTGTGGGTCAGCCAGGCACCGACATCACCCGCGCCCTGGACCACGTTGAACACGCCGGCCGGTACGCCGGCTTCGACAAAGATCTCCGCCAGCTTGAGGGCACCCATTGGCGTTTCCTCCGAGGGCTTGAAGATCATGCTGTTGCCGGTAGCCAGGGCCGGGGCGGACTTCCAGCAGGCAATCTGCAGCGGGTAGTTCCACGCACCGATACCAGCGCACACGCCCAGCGGCTCACGACGGGTGTAATAGAAATCCCCGCCAAGGTCCTGCTGGTTGCCCTCTACCGAGGGCGCCAGCCCCGCAAAATACTCCAGGGTGTCTGCACCGGTTACCACGTCTACGACCTGGGCTTCCTGCCAGGGTTTGCCGGTGTCCTGAACTTCCAGGGCAGCCAGTTCGTCATTACGCTCCCGCAGCAACGCCACGGCACGCTGGAGAATACGGCCACGCTGGGCACCGGTCATCGCAGACCAGACCTTGAAGCCGTCCTGGGCGCTGTCTATCGCGGCCTTTTGGACAGCTTCATCGGCGATTTCCATTTCATAGATCACTTCGCCCGTGGCCGGATTCACAACCGGGAAGGTTTCACCGGAGGCATTGGCCATGGGCTGGCCGTTGATAAAGTTCTGATAACGGGGCAATTCAGTCATGGGGTTCAAACCTGATCGTGTGAATTCGGGGTTAATTAGGGGCGGATTCGAGTGCGTTCAACGCAAATCGTTTACACAGCGTTTCCGCCGCCGAGAAGCCTTCCTGGGGATCGGTGCTCAGGGCACTTCGCAACCAGAAGCCGTCGATCATCGACGCCAGCTGGCGGGCGGCTTCGGTGGCGGCCTGTTTTGGCAAACGCTGGGCGAAGGAGTAACGCAGATTACTGTACAGCCTGGCGTTGTTGATCTGCTGCAGGCGCTGCAAACCCGGCTCGTGCATGGAGCGGGCCCAGAAGCTGAGCCAGGTCTTTGCCGCCAGATCGGTGCGCTGGAACTCGGAAAAATTGGCTTCGACGATGCACTGAAGGCGTTGTTCCGGCGACCCATCGGTGCGGGCCATCCGCTCCCGCAATTCCTTCCCCAACTGGTCCAGCAAATAACGCAACGCGGCTTCGATCAGCCCCTGCTTACCACCGAAATAGTGGCTGATGATGCCGGACGACATGCCGGCACGACGGCTGATGGAGATGATGGTGGTGTTCTGCAGCCCCAGCTCGGCAATAGACGCCATGGTGGCATCAATCAGTTGCTGCTTTCGGGTGTCTTTCACGCCAACAATCGGCATCGCGCTTCCTGTCCGTTTTATTAATTGAACGTTCAATTAAAATAAAGTGTACAGAAAGTAATCGAACCATTCAACCTGGCCTATGTGCACGGAATAGACGTCCACAAAAAAGCCCGCTATCCAGAAGCTGGACAACGGGCGGAATTTGTAGCCAGTCAGTTTGAGAAGCTCTCGACTTCGGACTGACTGCTACTCGACCAGCACCTGCCAGCCAACATTCGGCGTCGCGCTACCCGTTAATGCAACCGTTGTAATAGTCCCGTTTCGACCTGCAGCACTACCAACAATGTCTTCAAAGGTCAGAACCTTTTCGAAAGTAGCTAGCTCATCGACCTCTACAGGAGCTCCAGCAGGGCAAAATCCACCGCTCCCGTCGATCTCTCTGACTGTCCCGTTTAACACAATGGCATCCCCCGCCTGCATCACAAACGTCTGGTCTGCATAACTGCCGCTAAAGTAGAGAGTCGCAAGGTTCCCGACTTCAATGTAATTGCAGGCCGGTGCTTCCACTAACACGAAAGAAGAGTTATCGGTGAATTCTCTTGTGTTTACGACAACTCTACCTGGATACCGATCGCCGCCTCCCTGGGCATAAAATGTCCAATCCCATTCGTTGTCACTGCCAGCAGCATTCAACGATAAGAAAGTGTAGCGAAGAGTGACCACTGCATCGGGAACAAACGGATTGCTGCTCGCTGCCCTTTCCTGACCGTCATTACGATTGTCATCATCCGTATCGGGATCTGTCGGATCCGTTGGCTCAGGATTCAATCCGCCGCGATTCACCTCGTCACCATCGTTCACGCCATCAAGATCGGTATCAGCCAGCAATGGGTTGGTGTAAAACGTACTTGCGGTCGAGCGACCAGGGATAAGCAGGAGAAAACCCTCTTGCGTTTCTGCTTTATCCGACAAGCCATCCGAATCGCTGTCGGAAAGTAACGGATTGGTTCCCAGGCCCCCGGTCGAGCTCGGGAAATCCAGAACCGGATAGAGCTGCCCAAGCTCGGCATACTTTCTCAGGTCATTCACTTCCTCGTAGTCAGACAGTCCGTCACCATCAGTATCCTGATTATTGGGGTCGGTCCGCAGGTCCCGTTCAATCACATCCGGCAAGCCGTCGAAATCGGTATCGGGCAGCGACGGGCTCGAATTAACCTGACGGCCTATGGCTCCGTTCACGCTCACCACCCATCCCAGCGTGTCTTCTTCCCGATCTGAAAGACCATCGAGATCGGAATCGATGAAGTCAGAACCGTCAAACTCTGTCGGGTTCGACCCCAGCGCCAGCTCCAGGCCGTCTACAAAAGTATCCGCATCAGTATCCCGTCGCAACGGGTCACTGACCAGGCCCTCAATAGCAGGGCGAACTCTGTCATCACCTTTGGTGACACTATCAATCAACTGATTGTTTCCCGGAAGAATAACAACACTTTCCGGATAGACAGGGTTGCCTGAAAACACGCGCTGAATATCGTCACCATTCTTTAACGAATCGGCAATTCCGTTGCCACCATCCACGATCGCCAGTCCAGCATCAAAGCCCTCAAGCTCGATGAAGTCCGAAATGGCATCCCGGTCGGTATCCCGCTGAGTCGGGTCCGTCGCCGGCGGGATGCTGTTGATCGATTCGTAAAGATCGTCGCCCGCCAGGCTGGTTGTCAGAATGTTATCCGTACCAGGACCAACCACCGCCGTACCATACGCCACGATGGCCCCCACCGGCACCAACTGCTCATCGGTATCGCTCGCCTGGCTCTCTGCTACACCATTTCTGCCGGCAATGATGCCAATGGCCTGATCTATGACCACAGGGTCTCGTTGTAAAAATGCACACAAAGCGTCCGTTCGGGAGTCATTCGCCTCGCAGTAACGACGCAAGTCCTGCTCAACGGGGTCGAGCAACCCGTCGCCATCGGTATCCCGAAAGCGCGGTGATGAGAAGGTTTGCCTCAGGTTGCCGCCGTCCACTGCAACCTTCCAGCCCACATTGATTTCTGCGAAATCTCCCAGGCCATCCCGGTCGGTATCCCTGGAATCCGGAATGCCGTCGCAGAAAGGCTCCGGCAGCGGGCACCCTCCGGCCACATCCGGATCAAAACCTTCCCCAAAGGAACCGTTGACGTAGTTGTCCGTTCCGCTGTCCGTGGATCCTGACAGGAACTCGTTGCGGGCAAACAGACCATCCCCGTCCAAGTCTTGCAGAAACGCCAGAAACAGGTCGTTGCCCGCTTCCACCAGAATTTCATTGAAATCCGCTGCAGGCGGTAGGCTTTCAGCCGTCAGTACGACCCAGCCCCGGTTCAAGTCACCATTGCGCATAGTGTTAATGCGCACCAGTTGTTCCGGTCCGCTACAGGCATTGACCGGTTCCACAACCGGAACCAGGCACCGAACGTCTGAGTCGCCTGCCTCGCACCCACAGTCTGCAGCGACCCGACACACGTCACCCGCTTTGTTGGAGCTAACTGCACAAGTGCGACTGGTCTCATAGCCACTCACAAACTCAACTTGATCGTCGCCGAAGCGCCCCGTGTCCAATCTGCCGTTGGCCCCTGGACCGATCACCAGCGTTCCGATACTTAAACCGGTGGTATCTCGGGGCACAATCTGGACATCGTCCCCCTGAGCCAGACTGTCGGCGCGTTTGTTCAAACCTGCAACAATGCCGCTGGCGACATCAGGGTTGAGGATTAAATCATCGCCTGCAGGTCGGCTGTCCAACCACCCATTCGGACCAACAGTAACCACCGCCTCTCCATTAAACTGGGTGACGATGTCGTCGCCGCCCACCGATGTCGGGTTATCGGTGTCAAGAAGACCATTAACACCGGAAACGATTCGGTCAAGCGTGGTATCGTGCCGCGGAACGTCCATGATAGCCTCCAGCACATAACCAATCGGCAAACCGATCGCGTCGCCATTTGGGGCATAACCTCCCAGATACCCGCCACCGGAGACCCCGCCATCATCCAACACGCCGCTGGTTGCGACCAGATAATCCGTTGCTGAATCTGCATCACCAAAATCTAGCGCGATACGGGCGGTGCGGTCGCGGGCCACTTGGTTGATAAAGGTATAGGTACGGCCCAGTTCATCGGTCACCCGGTAATTGGCCACTCGAAAGACCAAGCCGTCCGGCTTGCGCATTATGTCCTCAACTAGGTTCGGGAACACTTCACGACTGGCGAACAAAAATGGTCCGCGCTCGGTGCTGAACGCCCCCAGGCTAACACTCAGTGGCGTCCCTGAAATTAGCTCTGAGTTCGACACCAGCGTAGCGACCGGCAGGAAGTTGGTCCTACTACCGACTTGTTGCAACACCGTAATTTCAATATCGCTCACGTTAAAAGGAACGTTGCCAAGATTGAGAATCGACAGATCAACATCAATCCGGGCCCCGACGACTTCCCTCGCTACCGTATTGGTAGTGGACAGCTCTGCCCCCTTGACCAGGGAGTTCTCGTAAACTTCCTGGCTTTCCTGCGCCGACTCGTCGTCCGTGGCCACCGTGCTGGACGCACTGTAACCGCCAGTAACCGTCAGCTCAGCGCCACCACTTAAGTTATTGCTACTCCCGCCGAAGAAATTGCCACTTCCAAGTCCCGCCCGAAGTGACGCCTCGACGCCCCACTCCGTGGTATCACTGCTTGAACTTGTAAACGAAGTGCTCTCGCTGGTCGCCAGCGTCGAATTGGAGCTTGACTCCTGGGAGATCACTTCGCCGGTCTCGTCCGTGTAGCTGTAGCGCTCGTCAATCTGCAGTCGAACATTCCCCACATCAATGCGCAGTTTGGGCAGGTCCGCAAGCAGTGGGTTCCGGTTCAACTCAAACAGTTCGGTATAGTCAGAGAGTTGGTCACCGTCGGTATCAGCAAGCAGTGGCGATGTCTTCAAGTCGAAGTGTTCGAAGCCATCCTGCAAGCCATCGTTGTCAGAGTCCTGCGCAAACGGGTTGCTGAAAATAGTGTTGAGTTCGAGGTTATCATCGAGGCCGTCGCCATCGGTGTCGGTGGCGCGGGGGTTCATGCCGTACTGCAGTTCCGCGCCATCACTGACACCGTCGCCATCGGTGTCGGCCACGTCCGGGTCACTGGTGACCTGGCGTTCTACGATGTCGCCGTTGGCCATCTCAATGATCACGGTATAACCGCTCTGTTCTTCGTTGTCGTAGAGGCCATCGCCGTCGGTATCAACCAGCGTACCGGCGTCCGGCCCGGTGCCGGCAAAGGTGGTACTGTTGGCGACAATCACATCGAGGGTGCCATTAGCGACACTGAACGACTGGCCGTTAATATCCCGGACGTTGCCCACCGTCACCCGGTAGGTCAGCGAATTCTGGGAACGGGTGGTCAGCACAACGGCACTGCGATCAGCGCCGGAGAATTCAGCAGAGACAACCGTCAGGCCACTGGCTTCAGGATTAACGTTTTCCTGGCCAATCGCATAGTTGGCCGGGTTGATGGCGCTTATTCCCATTGGCTTGTTGAAGTCAATCACCACACCAGTATTGCCAGACGAGCGCGCGCTGGTCACTGCAGGAGCCGTGGACGCTGCCGTATTGCGGGAAAGGCCTGAGAAATTCAGGTTACTGGCGGACGCAAGCAGTGGTAGAGCGCTCACCTTGCCAGAAACGCCGGTCAGCGTGACGGTGTAGGGCACATCGTCCTGCGGCCCGGTGGTCAGAATCACGCTATCACCGGAAGCGCCCATAGTGGCCGCCAGAATCTCCAGCGTTTCGCCCCCTGGCGTTTCAATCCGGTAGTTTTCCAGAAAGCCCGCATTGTCTGACACCGGCTCATTGAACAGCACCTCGACCACCGTATCGCTCAGGGAGGCGACGGACTCAATGATCGGCTCATTTGTGCCGTTGCCGGTGAACACCGTTGCCGGATCATCCACGCCCACCAGATCGAACTCCAGGGTGCCGTTGGGCACCAACTGGAGGTCTGACCGGGCGGGGGCAATCTCAAGAAGCACCGTTCTGCCATCTGCCGCCATGTTTGCCGCAACAACCGGCGCAGAGTTTCCGTTGGAGAGTACAACGTTGTAGTTTTTTATGTTTTCAGCCGCGTCTTCGGAGGCCGCCCGTTCAAACGTCACCTCAACATACCGCTGGCTGAGCGATTTGACGTCGCTGACCGGTGGAAGCTCCTCGGCATTCGGTTCAATCTGGCTTGCTGAATCTGTGTCATCATCGCTACTGCTGCCACCGCAGGCGCCGAGCAGGAGCACAAACGCCAGAACCGTCAGGCGGGACAGTTTCTTCCAGACTCCAGGGGATAAAACAGGGCCAGACCGGGCATACCCGGCCTGCATTGATCCGTTGCCGCTATTCACAGTGGGGGTGTTCATCATCGCTCCGAGTTCCGTTCAGCGTACGCTGGTATGGTTCGGAGCTGATGCAGCCATAATTACGGCAGACCAAGCTCAACAGACTGAACGATACCTTCGTGTTTATGGTTGTTGTTAACAATTTGTAACTAAACAAGTATCCGTAAGGAGCGCGAACGAATCATTAGCCATAAGCGCTAATTTCAACGGAATAGGGGTATTTGCCAGCGTATTTGCTACACTTCTGCTCAGTTTCGATGGCCCAGATCAGGCGATTGCTATGAAGATACTCGTCGTGGACGACCACCAGCTCTTTATCGACGGCATCTGGCACGTTCTCCAGAAAATTCATCCCCAGCCTGATATCACCGAAGCAAGCCGTGCCGAGCAGGCCATTGCGCAACTCGAGTCTGACGAATCATTTGATCTGGTACTGATTGATCTTGTGATGCCGGGACTTAATGGCCTATCGATTATTCAGAGAATGCATGAGCAGGGGATCTGGTATCCCGTCGTCGTGGTATCCGGCGAGGAATGCGCCCGAACCATCAAGACGGCATTGGAAATGGGCATCCTCGGGTTTATTCCCAAGAGCTACAGCAGCCAGAAAATGCTGGCCGCGCTGGCCTGCGTACTGTCAGGTGACACCTACATTCCACCCGGCATCCAGAAACAGATCGATACCCTGAAACCAAGACGGACGCCGCTCGCCGGCAATATCACCAGACGCCAGCGCCAGGTTCTGGAACTGATGGCCAGGGGCTATTCCAATCGCCAGATTGCCACCGCGCTTTTCCTGACCGAACACACCGTCAAAGCCCATGTGGGCTCCCTGCTACTTGAGCTGAATGCGGTCAACCGCACCGATTGCGTTCATATCGCCAGAACACGGGATCTTATCGAACGCTGAACCGCAGGAGCCAGGCCGCTATGTCTGCACTGGACATTGAGGAACGCATTACGTTTGAGTCGCTCTCTCCGTATTTTCCAAGTCTGCGCAGGTGGTCGATCGTAACCGCGATCGTGCCACTCACAGTCGTGATCGTTCTATGGCCCCGCAATGAAGCAACGCTCTTGATTGGCTGGTTTTTGGCTGCAATGGCGGGCATTTACGCGAAATACCTGTTATCCCGGCACTACCAGTTACACGCCTCACGAGACAAGAGCGCCAGCAAGTGGCACGTGGGGCTGCTTCTGAGCACCGCCTTCATGGGTTCGCTTTGGGTAATTGCGACTTTTGCGTTTTTTGATGAACATTCTGCTCCTCACCAGGTGTTCATGATTACCGTTGCTGTGACGCTTGGCATCGGTTCCATTACCTCCGGTACGCACTGGCTGCCGCTATACTATGTGTACGGCGTCCCCATTCTGATCGCATTAATACTGAGATTGGCCTTCGTCGGCAGCCTGCCTTACCTTGCACTCGCGTGCCTTATGGTGCTGGCCTTGCTGACGGCGATAAACATCGCAAAGCAGCTCAACGCCACCGTTCGCTCGGAAATGCGATTGCATTATTCCAGCGCTGATCTCGCCCGTGAGCTGCAACACAAGACCAGAGAGGCACAGGAGGCTGTGTTCGCCAAATCGCGAATCCTCGCTACAGCAAGCCATGATCTGCGCCAGCCATTACACGCCATCTCGCTGTACATTGATGCACTAAGAGATACGCCAAAACACAACCGACAGGAAGGCAATCGGATTTTTCGACGCCTGGATACCTGTCTGGGCATACTGAGAAAACAGTTTGACGGCATTCTTGATATTTCGAGACTGGACGCCAACGCCGTGCAGCCGGAACCCTATCACTTTGACATTGCAGAGTGTCTCGAAGGATTAGAGCGCGAATACCGGGAGGAAGCCAGGAACAGGCACCTTAGCCTGCGTATGCATTCACCAAGAACCGTCGTTTATTCCGACCGCGCGCTGCTGGAGCGCATCCTGCGAAACCTGATAACAAACGCTCTGCGCTACACCAACACCGGTGGCGTACTCATTGCCTCCCGACGACGCAAAGACCACGTCCTCATCCAGGTGATCGACACCGGCTCAGGGATACCGCCGGATAAGCAGGAAACGGCGTTCATCGAGTTTCAGCAACTGGACAATGCAGGCCAGGAACAGGAAAAAGGACTCGGGTTCGGCCTGGCCATCGTACGCAGGTTGTGTGAATTGCTGGGCCTCCCGCTTTCACTACGATCCAGGGTGGGGTACGGATCCACATTCGAAATCCGCTGCCCTCTAGGAAGCGAGGCCCAGGCAGAGAATCATGTCAAGCACGATGCCAACCATCCCCACGCGCACGACAGGCAGAAACTCGTGCTTGTCATCGACGATGACCCTAGCGTTCTGGATGCCATGCACACACTGCTATCCCGCTGGGGTCTCACCGTGATTGTGGCTGAATCACTCGTTGATATGCTTCAAAAAATGCCCGAATCACAAACCGCTCCGGATCTCATCCTGACCGACCTGAGCCTGCTTAAAGGACCCGACGGCATTGGAATCATTAGCCAGTTGAGAGATCATTTTCGCACCAATATCCCCGGCGTGCTTATCAGCGGCACCACCGATCCGGATAAACTGAAGCAGGCCAGATCCAGTGGTTACCGGCTGGTGCAGAAGCCCATTAATCCCAGTGAGTTGCGCAGCCTTGTTCAACATCAGTTATACGCTCACAACTGACGTTTCGGGACGCCCATAAAAAAGCCCCGCTATCCGGAAACCGGACAACGGGGCGGAAAAACACGAACTGGTTAGGGGTCAGCCGTGTGTGAACCTGTTTTCACGCCGAATTTCAGGCGGAGCTTCAGGCCGCAGCTTCGTCACTCTCGCTCTCATCAACGGAGTTTCGAATCAGGAAGTCGAACGCGCTCAGGGCGGCCTTGGAGCCTTCACCCATAGAGATCACGATCTGCTTGTAGGGCACGGTGGTAGCGTCACCGGCCGCAAACACGCCCGGGATGGAGGTTTCGCCCCGGTCGTCGACAATGATCTCGCCATGCTGGCTCAGCTCGATGTCACCTTTCAGCCACTCGGTGTTCGGCACCAGGCCAATCTGGACGAACACACCTTCCAACGATACATGGTGGCTCTCTCCGGTTGTGCGGTCGGTATACTGAAGGCCGTTCACCTTGCCGTTCTCGCCGGTAATCTCAGTGGTCTGGCCCGAGGTAATGATTTCCACGTTCTTCAGGCTGCGCAGTTTCTTCTGCAGCACATCGTCTGCGCGCATGGCAGCGCCGAACTCAATCAGAGTCACGTGGCCAACAATACCCGCCAGGTCGATGGCCGCTTCCACGCCGGAGTTACCGCCGCCGATCACCGCCACACGCTTGCCCTTGAACAAGGGGCCGTCGCAGTGCGGGCAATAGGCCACACCTTTATTGCGGTATTCCTCTTCTCCCGGAACACCCATCTGGCGCCAGCGAGCGCCGGTGGACAGAACCAGCGTGCGGCTCTTCAAAGAGGCGCCATTGGCCAGACGCACTTCGTGGTAGCCACCCTTACGGGCCGCCGGGATCAGTTTTTCAGCGCGCTGCAGGTTCATGATGTCTACATCATATTCCTTGACGTGCTGCTCCATGGCCGCCACCAGCTTGGGGCCCTCGGTGTAGGGCACAGAGATCAGGTTCTCGATGCCCATGGTGTCCGCCACCTGGCCACCGAAGCGTTCTGCGGCGATACCGGTAGAGATACCCTTGCGCGCCGCATAGATAGCGGCTGAAGAACCCGCCGGGCCACCTCCAATGACCAGCACCTCGAACGGGTCTTTTTGCTGGAGCTTCTCAGCGTCACGAGCCTCTGCACCAGTGTCGACCTTCGCGATAATCTGCTCCAGAGTCATGCGGCCCTGGCCAAACGGCTTGCCATTGAGATAAACGCTGGGCACTGCCATGACTTCACGCTGCTCCACTTCATCCTGGAACAGGGCACCGTCGATCGCCGTATGCTTGATCCTTGGATTGAGGACGCTCATCAGGTTCAGCGCCTGGACCACGTCCGGACAGTTCTGGCACGACAGCGAGAAGTAGGTTTCAAACTCAAAGTCGCCGTCCAGGTCTTTGACCTGTTCAATCACTTCCTGGCTGGCCTTGGGCGGATGACCACCTACCTGCAACAGCGCCAGAACAAGGGAGGTAAATTCATGGCCCATGGGGATGCCGGCGAATCGCACGCCGATGTCGCTGCCAACACGATTAATGGCAAATGACGGGCGACGTACTTGCTCTGACTCTTCCGTGCGCAGGCTGATCTTGTCAGACATGGGCTCGAGCTCGTCCAGCAACTGCTTCAGTTCCTGGGACTTTTCGCTGTCGTCATAAGCGGCAACCAGCTCGATCGGCTGCTGCAGCTTGTCCATGTAAGCGTTCAACTGTTCCTTGATACTGGCATCCAACATGCTCTCTTTTCCCCTCTGAATAGCGTAAAACTGAATGTGCGAACTCGGTTTGAGTCGTGAATCGAATATAGGAGAACGATACGGACTGGCCTTCCACAGCTCAAATTAATTGATCCAAAGTATTTGATAGGCCTTTGCTATTCGACTCGATAAATCAATTGGATAG